>CAYWWC010000076.1:5807-15087 GCA_964461615.1 uncultured Anaerolineae bacterium | reverse complement strand
CTGCATATCCGGAAATAGTTTTTGGAGACGCTTTGTGACCCTAAACACTCCCTGATGTCAATATCCAAGCGTGGAGATTTCGTGACTACCTCGACGCTGAAGCCCGTCAGGGTAACGTCCAGCAGGGCGTGGTTGAACAGATCCCTCAGGTCGTCCAGGTCATCAACTGTCTCCAGTTGGTTTGCCAGGGGCCTTTCCTTTTCTGCCGAGATAGCTCAAAGCTAGCCCGCAAGACCTGGAGGATGTTCTCCCGCTGTGTACGAAGTCCTTGTCGCTGCCTACGACCTACTGCACGAGCGGGCGGCGAGGATCACGGATGACGAGATGAGGCGCTCGTTTTTGGAGAATGTGGCCGCGCATCGAGAGATTGTACGCGAGGTTGAAGGTCACAGGTTGGCAACCTGATCCATACTTGATAGACAAGCCGCCGCCGGCGGTATGGCTTGGATGGTCTCATTAATCAGTACAATGACGCTCAAAACGAAAGGTTCTGGCAACCCGCCTGCCAGAACCTGTTGCTTTGCGATCTTCCCTCTACCCGTCAAGCCTCCCTCGCCACCAGCACTTTCAATGTTCCGGGCTGGGCCGCGCGCTCGAAGGCGGTGAGTACCTCGGAGAAGGTGTAGCGGGCCTGGATCAAAGGGGCGATCTTCACCAGTCCCCGCTCCAGCAGCCGCAGCGCGGGGGCGAATGGCCCGCAGCGCGAGCCAATCAGCGTGATCTCATCCACCACGACCCCAGTTAGATTCGCATCGAGCGGTTTTTGGAACTTCCCCCCCAGGGTTGGGGGGGACGGCGGAAGTCCTCGCGAAGGGGGGGCGTGGTAGGTGGATTTCAGCACGATGGTGCCCCGGGGGCGGACGAGTCGGCGCGCGGCTGTGTATCCCCCTGGATGACCGGTCGCTTCGACGACGACGTCGGCCCCTCCCTCGACATCGGCATCACCCAGCGCTGTGGCGATGCCTTGCCGCGCCACGATTTCCAGTTTCTCCGGGTGGCGCCCCACCACGGTCAGATGGCAGCCGGTGAGGGCTAACACCTGTGCGCAGAGCAGCCCCAGTTTGCCGTCCCCCACGACGATGACGCGGTCGGTGGGGCGCACGTGCACCTGCTGGACGATCTCACAGGCAGCGGCCAGCGGCTCGGTGAAGACAGCGGCGTCGTCTGAGATGGCATTGGGCACGGGATGGAGATTTGTGATGGGCAGGGTCAGATACTCGGCGAAAGCTCCGTCGCGGCCTCTGATGCCCAGCGTGGTGCGGTGGGGACAGTGGGTGGGGCGGTTGGCCCGGCAGGTCGAACAGGCGCCGCAAGCAACGTTGATCTCGCCCACGACGCGGCGGCCTTCCCATGCCTCTGCGCCCGGCGCGCGCTCGACCACGCCCACGAACTCGTGGCCGGGAACACCGCGGAACTGGTGGTATCCCTTCACTAGTTCCAGGTCGGTGTTGCACACCCCGGCCAGGTTCACGCGGATGAGCGCCTCGCCTGGCGGCGGCTCTGGTGTGGGGTAGTCTTCCACCAATTCCAGTTTTCCATCAAGCAGCAGTGCGCGCAATGAAAGACTCCTTTGCTGAAACTGCTACCAAAGGGCGTCCTCGCCCTGTCTAGGGGCAGTTTGGCCCGAAATCGGGGCGAGGCTTCGTCCCGAGGCTCAGCCCGAAGGGACGCTCCTCCATAGCGGGGGGAAGGTCAAAAGAACTCTTGCCAACCTACTTGGGTTTCCACCGCAGCTTCGGCTGCCGGGCCGCCCTGACCTCGTCCAGGCGGGTGACGGGAGTGGTGTGAGGCGCCTGGTGCAGGAGGTCTGGGTTCTTCTGGGCTTCTTGGGCGATTCTGAGCATGGCCTCGGCGAAGGCATCCAGGGTCTCCTTGCTCTCGGTCTCGGTGGGCTCGATCATCAGAGCCTCGGGCACGATGAGGGGGAAGTAGACGGTGGGCGGGTGAAAACCGTAGTCCATCAGCCGCTTGGCGATGTCCAGCGTGTGGACGTCGGGAGCCTGGCGCAAGGGGCCAGATAGCACGAACTCGTGCATGCAGGTGCGGTCATAGGGCAGCGGGTAGACCTCCCTGAGTTTGGCCAGCAGGTAGTTGGCGGCCAACACCGCGTCCTCGCTGACCTGCTTCAGGCCCTCGGCCCCCAGCATCCTGATGTAGGTGTAGGCCTTGACTAACACCCCGAAATTGCCGTAGAAGGCTTTGACCCGGCCAATGGATTCCTCTGGCATCTCCAGATGGTAGCAGGGGCCACACATTCCCTTCTGACAGTTACATTCTCCGCTCATGGCTGCAATCGGGCCGGGGAGGTATCTTGCCAGTTGCGCTGAAGCACCGACGGGACCAGAACCGGGGCCGCCGCCGCCGTGGGGTGTGGAGAAGGTCTTGTGAAGGTTGTAGTGCAGCACGTCGAAGCCCAGGTCGCCTGGCTTGGCGATGCCCAGCAGGGCGTTCGCGTTGGCCCCGTCGCCGTACACCAGGCCGCCGCACCCGTGGACTAGCTCGGCTACCTCTAGCACCCGCTCCTCGAACAGGCCCAGGGTGTTGGGGTTGGTCAGCATCAGACCGACCACCGTGTCGTCGCAGTGGGCTCTGAGCGCCTCCAGATCCACGTTGCCCCGCTGGTCGGACTTGATCTCCACCACCTGGTAGCCGCTCATGCCAGACGAGGCGGGGTTGGTGCCGTGAGCCGAATCGGGGATGAGGACTTTGGTGCGCTTCGTATCGCCTCGCTCCTCGTGATAGGCTCGCATCATCAGGATACCGGCGAACTCGCCGTGAGCCCCCGCCGCTGGCTGAAGGCTGACCCCGGCGAAGCCACCGATCTCCTTCAGGAATTCTTGCAGCTCGTACATGAGCCTCAGGTTGCCCTGGACGGTGTAGTGATCCTGATAGGGATGGGTGCGAGTGAAGCCGGGCAGCTTCGCCGCCTCCTCGTTGACCTTGGGATTGTACTTCATGGTGCAGGAGCCAAGCGGGTAGAAGCCGGTGTCCACGGCGTGGTTGAGCTGGGAGAGGCGCACGTAGTGGCGCATGAGGTCAACCTCGCTGACCTCTGGCAACGGAAGCTCCTCTCGCAGAAGCCCTTTGGGAAGCTCGCTCTTGGGCACATCGCACTTCGGCAATGTAACACCGATGCGTCCTGGTGAGCTGATCTCGAAAATTAAGGGTTCAGACATAGTTTATATCTCCTCCAAAGCAGTAATGAGGTTTCAGTCAAGCCAACAACACCGAAGGTGAAAATCATCTGTTTTTAGCTGATTTCTCTCAATGTTTCCACCAGGCGATCTATCTCCGCCCTGCTGTTCATCTCCGTCACGCAGAGGAGCATGTGGTTCTCCAGGTGGGGATAATCGCGGCCTAAGTCATAGCCGCCGATGATGCCCCGCTCCAGGAGCGCCTGGTTGATCTGGCTGGGCGGCTTGGGGCAGCGGACGACGAATTCTTTGAAGAAGGGTTTATCCCCAACCAGATCGAAGCCGGAAATAGCCGCGATCCCCTGGGCGGCATAGTGAGCCTTGTGATAGCAGAGCTCGGCCACCTTGCGCAGTCCGCTCTTGCCCATGGCCGCCAGGTATGCCCCGGCGGCAAGGGCGCAGAGGGCCTCGTTGGAGCAGATGTTGGAGGTGGCCCTCTCGCGGCGGATGTGCTGCTCACGGGTCGCTAGGGTCAGGACGAAGCCCCGGCGTCCCTGCGTGTCCACCGTCTCGCCGATGAGGCGCCCCGGCATCTTGCGCATGTACTTCTCTCGACAGGCGAAGATGCCCAGATATGGCCCACCGAAGTTGAGGGGATTGCCCAACGACTGCCCCTCGCCCACCACGATATCGGCCCCGTATTCGCCCGGCGGGGTGAACAGACCCAGGGAGATGGGATCGGTGTTGACGATCAGGAGCGCTCCCGCCGCGTGCACCGCCTCGGCCAACTGCTTCAGTTCGCTGGCTGGCAGCAACTGGCCGAAGAAGTTTGGGTTTTGGATGATCAGGCAGGCGGTGTTGTCGTCGAACTGGGTATTGGATATTGGGTATTGGAGGTCTGCCCTGAGCTTAGTCGAAGGGTTGGAGATTGTCAGGTCTGAGCCCGGCGTGTAGGTGCGCAGGGTGGCGCGGTACTCAGGGTGCACGGTGGGGGAGACAAGGATCTTGCGCCGTTTGCCACGGGAGGCGCTCACTGCCATGAGGGCTGCCTCGGCCAGGCTGGTGGCTCCGTCGTAGTGGGAGGCATTGGCCACATCCATACCCGTGAGGGCGCAGACCATGCTCTGATACTCGAAGATGGCCTGCAGCGTGCCCTGGCTGATCTCCGGCTGGTAGGGGGTGTAGGCGGTGTAGAACTCCGAGCGACCGATGACGTGGCCGACCACGCTGGGCGCGAAGTGGTTGTAGGCCCCCGCGCCCAGAAAACAGGCGTGGTGGTCGAGATCGGCGTTCTCCTCGCTCATGCTTCTCAGTTCCGCCAGAATCTCCAGCTCGGATAGGGGGGAGGGAAGCTCAAGCTCAGGATAGCGCGCGCTCTCCGGCACATCCAGGAAGAGGTCGCCGACGGTCTCCACCCCGATCTCGGCCAGCATCGCTGCTCGGTCGGACTCAGTGTGGGGGATATAGGACATTAGTGTCCTCCTTCCTCTTCTTCTTTGGCCAGATGCTCCTGGTATTCCTCAGGCGTCATCAGGCCATCCAGCTCCGTGAGGTCACTGGGGGTGAACTGGATGAACCAGCCCCTGCCGAAGGCATCTTGGTTGACCAGCTCAGGGGAGCCGGATAGCTCCTCGTTGACCTCCGTGATCTCCCCGCCGATGGGCATGTAAACGTCGGCAGCGGCCTTGACCGACTCCACCGTAGCGAAGACCTCGCCCTTGTCGAAGACATCGCCTACCTCAGGCAGCTCAACGTAGACGACGTCGGAGAGCTGGGACTGGGCGTAGTCGCTGATGCCAGCCGTGGCCAGGTCTCCCTCGACCCGCACCCATTCGTGAGTCTTCATGTAGCGGCAATTCTTGTCTATTTTCATTTTTGCATCTCCTTTCTTTGGTTGGATATTGGGTATTAGATATTGGATATTGTTCACACTTCCGACTCAGGGAAGCGGGTGAGTACGGCGGCCTTTTCATGGAGGAGCATTTTGTCCCCTAAATCCATCTCTTCCACCGGCTTGCTCGCTGGGGCTTTGGCATGAGGGAGGGAGATGATTCCTATCTGCGCCCCCTCCCGGTTATACTTCTTGTCCACGTAGGCCAAGCCGACCTGGAATCCTTCGGTGTCCAGAGCGCAACTGGTGACGCGGCCTACGTATTTGCCCCTCTTGTCAACCACCACGTCCCCCAGCCTGACCATCCTCACGCCCCTCTCATTCATCCGGAAACGAAGCACTTCCATTTTCCTGGTGGCTTCTTTATCCAGCAGGGCCTTCCTGCCGATGAAGTAGGGTTTGTGGAACTTTACGTAGGAGCCAAAGCCGGCCTCAATGGGGGAGATGTTGTAGGGGCCGGCCAACTCGTGTCCGTACAGCGGCAAGCCTGCCTCGGTTCTGGTCGAGTCTCTCGCTGCTAGGCCCGCTGGTTTCAGGCCGTAATCCTGGCCTTTTTCCAGGAGCAGATTCCACATCCTGGGGGCGTTGTTGGGGTGCAGATAGAGCTCATAGGCGATGTCCTCTCCAGTGTAGCCAGTGCGGGACACGATGACATCCATGCCTGCCAGCTCTGTCTCGATGAAATCGGTCCTCCTGATTCTGGCCAGCTTGGCTTGCAGCTTTGTGTCCCCGGTCAGGCTCTGGAGGATGGCCAGGGAGTTGGGGCCTTGCAGAGCGAGGTCAACCCGCTGGTCCTCCCCCGACGACGGATCCTTCAGGTCGTGGATGATCGCGGGGCCTTCGATCTCGATGTCCGGATGCTCTCTGTCTATCAGATATTCGCCAGAGTTGATGGCGTTCAGCCAGGCCAGGTCCTTATCGGCGTTGGAGGCGTTAACGATTAACATGTACCTATCCGCCGCCCGACGGTAAACCATTACATCGTCAATTACATTGCCATCGGGATCGAGAAGATAGGCATACTGGGACTGGCCGTCGCTTAGCCAGCGCACGTAGTTGGATGTGACCGCATCGAGGAAACTGGCGGCGTGCTCTCCAGTCACCTCCAGCACGCCCATGTGAGCCACATCGAACAGGCCCGCCGTCTCCCTCACGGCCTTGTGTTCCTCGCTGACGCTGGTGTACCAGACAGGCATCTCCCACCCAGCGAAGGGTATGATTTTCTTAGTCAACTTCCGGTGTTCGTCATAGAGGGCAGTTCGCTTCAGCTCATCTTCTTTCTCCCGCCACTGCCACTCCTCTTTTTCCACCTTAGGCCTGACGCTTTCCAGGCTCTTCTGTCCGATGAAGTAGGGCTTGGAGACGTGGAACAGGGAATCGTGGCCTGCCTGGTAGAGAGAGAGGCCGGTTGGAGGTTGGAGGTTGGAGATTGGAGATTGGAGATCGGAGATTAGAGATTGGATATTGGGGATTGGATGTGTCTCATTTCCAGCTTTCAGCTTCCAGCTTCCAGCTTCCAATTCCCTCACCACCACCGGGCCCTCGACTTTGCGGAAGATGTCGTCTTTGTCGAACAGTATGTACCCGTCGGCGATGCCCCGGAACCAGGCCCTTACCCTAGCGGTGTTGGCGGGGTCGGTTCTCACGACGTAGTGGTCGCGGCCCCACTTATCCGGCTCCAAGCGCAGGATGGCGATGCTATCAATGAGCTGCCCCTGGGCGTCCAGCAGGAAGGAGCGCTGGCTTTCGCCAGGGCGGAGCTTGGACACGTCGTTGGTGGATACCTGCTGCAAAAAGGGCATGGCCCTCGCACCGATCACCTCCAGCAGTCCCATATCTGACGCTTCACGTTTCACGTTTGACGTTTCACGCAAGAAATAGTAGTGGGGATAGCCGATTCCCTTCGCTGGCGTCTCCACCTCCGCTCCGCTGGCCAGCTTCTCCACCTCAAGCTTCACTTCCTCCAGGATGTCCAGGTCTATCTTCCCCCTCCACAGGGGACCAGTCAGTCCCATGTAGGTGAAGGGTTTGATGTTGACGATGATGCGGTGGATGAGTTCGGCGATTCTATCCATCTCGGCTTCGCCCATCCCGCGCTGGGTGAGCCAGGGCGTTCCCAGGCGGATGCCGCTGGCCTCGCTGGCGTCCTCGTCGCCGGGGATGGTGTTCTTGTTGACCACGATGCCCGCCAGGTCCAGGATGCGGGCCACCATCTCGCCCTTGAGCGGGAAGCCATCAGCGGATTTGAGGGGATTGAGGTCAATGACCAGGAGGTGGGTGTCTGTTCCGCCGTAGGCCAGTTTCAGGCCGCGCTCTTGCAGCCCTTTGGCCAGAGCCACACAGTTGTCCACGATTCTGTGTTGCAGCCGCTTGAACTCGTTTGTCTGAGCTATCTTGGCGGCGACTGCCACGGCTGCGAACTTGTGCACGTGAGGCCCGCCCTGCCGGCCAGGGAAGACGGCGTTGTCTATCAAAGCGGCCAGGTCCTCGTCGGTGGTCATGATCACCGCTCCGCGCGGGCCGAAGAAGGTTTTGTGGGTGGTGAGGGTAGTGACGTCGGCGATGCCCACGGGATTCGGATAGGCCCCCGCCAGGGCCATCCCCGCTGTGTGGGCAATGTCGGCCATGAGCAGTCCTCCGCAAGCGTCGGCTATCTCTTTGAACTTCTCCCAGTCGGGGGCCCAGGAGTAGGAGGTGAATCCGCCCACGATGATCCTGGGCCTGTGCTCAAGGGCCAGCTCCATGATCTGGTCGTAGTCCAGCTTCTCGGTGGCTCTACTGGAGGCGTAGGAGACGACGTTGTAGCGGCGGCCGGAGATGTTGAAGGGGCTGCCGTGGGTGAGGTGTCCGCCCTGGGGGAGAGCCAGGCCCATGATGGTGTCGCCTGGGTCTAGGAGTGCGCTATAGACTGACAGGTTGGCAGGCGAGCCTGAGAGGGGCTGGACATTGACATAAATCTCACTGGCGTTGACCCTCTCGTTGGCGAAACATTCGGCCACTCGTCTCTGAGCCAGGCACTCAATGAGGTCCGCGTATTCGACGCCTTTGTAGAACCGCCTGTCGGCGTAGCGCCTGTAGTGGGCCAGCTCGTGGTCGAACTGGAGGAGCAGGTCTATCTCGTCCCGGGTCATCTGCAGGCGGGGATAGCCCTCGGCGTAGATGTTGTTGAAAACGCTCCCCAGCGCCTCCCGCACCGGCTTGGGGCAGTAGCTCTCCGACGGGATCATGATCAGCTTCCTGGCCTGCCTCTCCTCCTCGAAGGCGATCAGGTCGGCCACATCGGGATCCACCTCGGCCAGGTCTCTTCCGAAGGCGAGGTCCCAGTACTCTTGTTTTTTTTCTGTTGTGTTCATTAGTTCAAACTCCTTTGTTTGTTGCTGGTTTGAATCACTGAAGCACTGAGGCAGGTGGGGGCACTGAAAAAGCTCTCAGTGCATTCAGCCTTTCAGTGCTCCAGTGTTTCCACATGTCTCGCCAAATCCACACCCCTGGCCCAGGCCGCCTCCACCAGGGCGTACAATCCGCCTGAGACCAGGGAGTGGCCGCCCAGGACGATGGGGATAGGGGCTGCGATGGCCGCCTCGGTGAAGCGGCGCACCCAGGGATCGCTGATCTTCTCCGCTTGGCGCAGGTCGGAGTAGAAACGATCGGCAGCAGACGGCCACATTCGCCGGTGGGCGAAGATGACACGGCTGTCCAAAAAGACGGCTTGGCTCATTTCCGCCAGGGTAGCGAAGAATCTCTCCAGCCCCACCTCCTCTAGATAGAACCCCAACAGCGACAGGGCTTCGCCCCGCGCCTGGCGGCCACTGGCGCGCATGCCCCGCTCCTCGGAGAACAGGCGCACCCGGCAGGCTGTCTCGGACTCCAGGTAAGCCCAGGTCGAGGCCGACACTCGCCCCGCCACCAGAACCTCGGCGTCGCGGTCGGTGAAAAACTCCAGCGATTGCTCAATGTGGGAGGTATCCAACTCCAGGCTATCCAGATAGCGCCGGGTGTGAGGCCCCACGCCGGGGTGGGGCTTCAGGGTCATCAGGTCAGTAGGGGTGTCTACATCCAGTTGAGTGGCAGCGCTACGAGGCAACTCTTTGCAGGACAGGCCGGCCCTTTTCACCAAACGCCAGGCGAGATCGTTGTCAAGGGTCAGGGTCGAGGGCTCTATGGAATTGATGGCCTTGGCAGGGGCAAAGGCGGCGAAATCGGTGGAGTAGAAGTTGTTGGCGATGACGACACTTCGTGCACATGATGAAGTGGC
>CAYWWC010000076.1:0-5707 GCA_964461615.1 uncultured Anaerolineae bacterium | reverse complement strand
GGAGAGAAGGGTCTCGGCGATGCGACCCATTTCCTCGCTGGAGAGCAGCGCGCTGCTTCCACCCCCTACGTAGAAGACCTTCTCCATGTCCCGCTCGATGACCAGGTCTCGCAGTCGCCGCCCGAAGTGGAATTCGTCGCCAAGCGCTTCTAGTTCGACGTGCACCGGTCGCCCTCGCAGACTCTCAGCCAGGGAGGCGGAGTTGGTGGCAAGCACGATGGGACCGATGGCTTCAACGGCGAGGGCTCTGTCAATAGTGTCGAGAGTGATAGCCTGACAAGCCAGGGCCACCATCCTCTCCACTTCGCTCCCTTCGCTGGAGCCTGTCATTATCACCAGGGGCACCTTCGAACCGGGCATGTCTAGCTCACCTAATCTTGAAGATACTAGAGATTATAGACTCCGACCGTCTTTTTGTCAAAAGGTGAACTACGGGGCTGTCTCGACGAGGGGATGCACAGCCACGACCTGCCCGCCTTTGAGATAGACTCTGGTCACCCGCGGCAGGATGCCGGCGGTCACTTCATAGTTGATGGTTTCGGCCCAGGCAGCCACTTCCTCGGCGCTAATCTCATCGCAAAGAGGGGTTCCCTTGAGTTCACCATCCCTAATTTCTAATTTCTCATTTCTAATTCCCAAGTCGCCTTGCCGCCCCAGCAGCACCACTTCGTCGTGCTGCTGCACGTCGGGAATGTGGCTGACTTTAACCACGAACTGATCCATGCAGACCCGCCCCACGATGGGGGCGCGCTGACCGCGGATGAGCACTTGGCCTCGGTTGGAGATGAGGCGATGGTAGCCGTCGCCGTAGCCGATGGGCACCAGAGCCACGAGGGTAGGCTCTCTGGTGGTATAGGTGCAGCCGTAGCTGATGGAGGAACCAGCGGGGAGGGTGCGCACTCGGGCCACCCGGCTCTTTAGGGTCATGGCCGGACGCAGGGGGATGGTGTGCAACCTTCGGTTGCCCTCCACTTCGCTTGAGGGGCGCAGGCCGTAGAGGGCGATGCCGCAGCGTACCATGTCCAGGTGCGTCTCCCGCAGATCCAGAGTGGCTGCACAATTGGCCACGTGTTTGATGGGGATAGTAAAACCCGCTTCTTCCAGCCTCTTCACCACTTCGAGGTACGTCTCGAACTGCTTAAGAGTGTACGCCTTGTCTGCTGCATCGGCCACGGCAAAGTGGGTGTAGACGCCCTCAATGACGAGGCCGGGCAACGCGGATATGGCCCGAACGAAGTCCACAACTTCCTGGGGCAGCAGCCCGAAGCGGCCCAGGCCGGTGTCCACTTTGATGTGGATGGGGAGTCCCGCCTCTCTTTCCCCCCCAGAGTTGGGGGGGATGAAGGGGGGGGGAGAAGCCGCAGCGGAAAGGGCCTGGGCTTGTTCTGGGGTATTGACAGTGGGGGTCAAGTGCCAGCGGACGATGGTCTCCGCCTGGGCCGGCAGAGTGTAGCCCAGGACCAAAATGGGAGCTGTTATCCCTGCCTGGCGCAACTGGACGCCTTCCAGCACACGATGCACCGCCAGGCAACTGGCCCCATTATCCAGGGCGGTCTTAGCTACCGGTACCGCGCCATGGCCATAGCCGTTGGCCTTGACCACGGCCATCAATTCCGTCTTCTCTCCAACGTGTCGCTTGAGCTCTCGCGCGTTGTGGGCGATGGCGTCCAGGTCTATCTCGGCCCAGGTCAGGTTGGCGTTTGACGTTTCACGTTTGACGTTTACCTCCATCCCCCATTCCTCATACCTCAGAAAAAGGCTTTCGCTCCAGGAACTCGCCCGCCCCCACCTGGCCCACGAATTCGTTGTCTTTGACGATGACTTTGCCGCCAGCGATAGTCATCACAGGGTAGCCTCGGACGGTGATGTGTTCGTAGGGGCTGTAATCCACGTTCATGTGCAGGTTCTCTTGTGTCAAGGTGCGCTTCTGGTGGGGATCGAAGATCACGATGTCAGCGTCGGAGCCAACGGCGATGGTGCCTTTGCGGGGCCAGAGGCCGAAGAGCCGGGCAGGAGCGGTGGACACCAATTCCACGAATTTGTTGATCGAGAGCCGACGAAAGCGAGGTCTTCCGCCGCTTACCCCGAAGTGATAGATGAGGGGCACGCGGGTCTCAATGCCAGGCGCACCGTTGGGGATTTGGGTGAAGTCGTTACGGCCCCGTTGTTTGTGAGTGGCGAAATTCCAGGGGCAGTGGTCGGTGGAGATGGTCTGCAGGATGCCAGTGGCCAGGGCGTGCCAAAGGGGTTCCCAGTTGGACTTATTCCGGAGAGGTGGGGAGAGCACGAATTTGGCTCCCTCGAAACCAGGCCGTTCGTACTCGTCCTCGGAGAGGACCAAGTGTTGGGCACAGACCTCGCCGTAGACGCGTTGACCCTGGGCGCGATGTCTTTGCACAACTTCCAGAGACTCCCGACAGGTCAGGTGCGCCAGGTAAACGGGGCACTCCGTGAGTCGGGCCAGAGCGACGACCCGGTTCGCTGCCTCAGACTCGGCCAGGGGAGGTCGGCTGCGGGGGTGATAGCGGGGCTCGGTCTTGCCCTCAGCTAGCAGTCTCTTCTTGAGGTACTCGATCATCCAGTGGTTTTCGGTGTGGACCATGGGGAGGATGCCACAGGTGGCGGCTGCGGCCATGAGGTCTAGGATCTGGTCGTCATTCACCATCAGGCCCGGGTAGGTGGTGTAGAGCTTGAGGCTGGTGTAGCCAGCGGCGGCCAGTTCTTTTAGCTCGGCCAGCGTTTCGGGGAGGGCATTGGTGGCTGTCAGGTGCAGGCCGTAGTCAATGGCTGTGCGTCCGTCGGCCTGCGAACGCCGGTCGGCCACCGCCTGGTGCAGACTCTGGCCTGGTTTGGGATCAATGAAGTCAATGACCGTAGTCGTGCCCCCGCAGGCGGCGGCGATAGTACCGGTGGTGAAATCATCGCTGGAGGTGATGACTTCGGCGAGCTCAGCCGAGCCGTCGCCGATGGTCATCTCCAGGTGAACGTGGACGTCAACGCCACCTGGCATCACATACCTGCCGCTTACATCAATAATCTCATCGCCCTCTATCCCCTGTCCGATGAGAGCGATGACGCCGTCCTTGATGCCGATGTCGGCCTGATAGGTCTCACTAGCGGTGACGATTGTGCCGTTTCGGATAACCAGGTCCATTTTTATAGTAGCATGGGTCTCTTGGTACTCGGTAAGTATGTCCAGCAGACCGCGAGCTTTCCTCGACTGTGGTTGCATCCATCTTTCGGCCCTCTTACCGGGCTAATCCATCTCTCGTTGTGGCATCATGTACATCACTCCCAGTGGACATGCGCCACAGACCCACATTACACGAGGTTGTGCTTCTCGATGAAATCTTCCAGCACTTCGGTCAGGTTGGGCCGTCCGATTTCCTGCAGGTTATAGTAAACGCGCGTGGAGGGTTTGTTGATCTTGATAAATCGCCCCAGATCAATCGGCGTGCCGATGACCACCGCATCACATTCGGTGTTGTTGATCGTGGCCTCCAGGTCTCTTAGTTGCTGCTCGCCATACCCCATAGCCGGCAAGACGGTCCCAATCTCCGGATAAGTCTCAAAAGTTTCGGACAGCCTGCCCACCGTGTACGGCCGCGGATCAACAAACCCTGCCGCACCAAACTTCCGGGCGGCAACGACCCCCGCACCAATCTTCATCTCGCCATGGGTGAGGGTCGGACCGTCTTCGACTACCAGCACCTTCTTGCCCTTGACTACAGTCGGATCATCCATGTCAAGGGTCGACGCAGCATCTATGACAACCGCATCGGGGTTCACGGCGGCTATATTCTTCCGCACGGTCTTGATACCGGCAGCATCCGCACTGTCTATCTTGTTGATGACCACCACATCGGCAATCCTTAAAGTTACCTCACCCGGATAATAACGCAGTTCATGGCCTGGACGATGCGGATCGACCACTGTCACTTGCAGGTCGGGCACGTAAAACGGGAGGTCGTTGTTACCACCATCCCAGAGAATCACGTCACAGCCGTCTGGATCGTTTTCAGCCTCTCTAAGAATGGCCTCATAATCTACGCCGGCATAAATAACATTGCCCTGAACAATATGAGGCTCATACTCTTCCATCTCCTCTATGGTGCATTTGTGCTTTTCCAGATCGGACAACTTCGCGTAACGCTGCACCTGTTGGGCGACGAGGTCACCATAAGGCATGGGGTGACGGATGGCCACGACCCTTACGCCCTTCTCCTTCAGTATCTCAGTAATCCTGCGTGAGGTCTGGCTTTTGCCGCAACCGGTTCGAACTGCCCCTACCGCAATGACCGGTTTGAAACTTTTGAGCATGGTATCCTTGGGGCCCAGCAACACAAAACTGGCGCCCGCCGCCTCCACGATGGCGCTGACGGACATGACGTGTTGATATGAAACGTCGCTGTAGCAGAAGGCGCACTCGTCCACATGCAGATCTTCAATCAGCCTGGGAAGGTCTTCTTCCGCATAAATCGGGATGCCTTCCGGATAGAGTTTGCCGGCCAATTCGGGCGGGTATCTTCGGCCTTCAATATCTGGGATTTGGGCCGCAGTGAAGGCAACAACGTCATAGGCCTCGTTATGGCGGTAATAGACGTTGAAGTTGTGGAAATCTCTTCCGGCGGCGCCGATGATGATCACATTCCTCTTTGACACAACTTCCTCCTCAATTCTCGGGATTGATTAGCTTCCTAGCGTTGCTACCATCACGGCTTTGATGGTGTGTACTCTGTTCTCAGCTTCGTCAAAGACGATGGAGGCCGGCGACTCGAACACCTCTTCGGTCACCTCCATCGCCTCCAGCCCGAATTTCTGGTAAATGTCTTCACCGATAACCGTTTCGCGATTGTGAAAGGCCGGGAGACAATGCATGAACTTGACATCGGGATTTCTGGTCTTCTCCATAGCCTGTTTGTTGACCTGATACGGCTTTAGCAGGTTGATTCTTTCCTCCCAGACTTCTTTTGGTTCCCCCATGGAAACCCAGACGTCCGTGCACAGGAAGTCGCAATCCTTGACACCGCTGTCCAAATCATCGGTGAGGGTGATTTTCGCTCCGGTCTGTCTGGCGATCTCCTGGGCTTTGGCGACCAGCTCCTGGTGCGGCTGAACGCTCTCGGGGGCCACGGATCGGAAATCCATTCCCATTTGGGCGGCCCCCACCAACAGCGAATTGCCCATGTTGTTGCGGGCATCGCCCAGATAGGCAAACTTGACCTGGCTGAGCGGCCTGTCGCTGTGCTCCATCATGGTCAACAGATCGGCCAGCACCTGGGTGGGATGGAATTCGTTGGTCAAACCATTCCACACGGGCACTCCGGCAAATTGGGCCAGTACTTCCACCTTCTCCTGTCCAAAGCCCCGATATTCAATCCCGTCGTACATCCTGCCCAGGACCCTGGCCGTGTCTTTCATGGTCTCTTTTGTGCCCAACTGGGAGCCCGTCGGTCCCAGGTAGGTCACGTGCGCTCCCTGATCGTAGGCTGCCGTTTCGAAGGCGCAGCGCGTTCGGGTCGAGGCCTTCTCAAAAATGAGCGCTATGTTCTTTCCCCTCAATCTCGGCTGCTCGATTCCGGCGTACTTCGCCTTCTTCAGATCCGCAGAGAGGTTGAGCAGGAACTGGATCTCGTTAGGAGTGAAATCCAGCAGTTTTAGGCAATGTCTGTTCCTCAGGTTGAACGTCATTTCCTTCCTCCAACTT
>CAYWWC010000075.1:0-15176 GCA_964461615.1 uncultured Anaerolineae bacterium | reverse complement strand
AGGCCAATGACCGGACGCACGCCGTGGTCACCGCTCTGCGGCGCGGCCTGGTGGATTTGGGCAACTAGCGGAGGCGATTTAGTATCGGTCGCGGAGGCAGGTGTAACTCCCCTAAACCGAGGCCATCACAGAAGACAACATCGGCGTAGCTGGGGCATGCCTGGGCTCGCGTTGATGCCGAAGGAGCCCGGTTTCATGTAATGATTGTTTCACTGACTCTCTCAATGTAACGCATCTTGCATTTTCCCGATTCTGTGGTACAATTGAGTTGTTCAATAGGCAAGAAGCCATATCAATAATCATCCCTTGATTGCCCCCCTCTGAACAAAGAGAGCAAACAATGACTGACGAGGTTACTTTCCGAGAGACGATTATCTCTAGCTTCCCTGGATTGACCAAGAAGCAGAAGGGAGTAGCCCGCTTTGTTCTGGATAATGATCATTTCTTAGCCTTTGCCTCCGCTGCCGAATTGGCGCAGAAGGTAAACGTCAGCACGGCGACGGTGGTACGGTTTTGTCAGGCTCTCGGATATGAAGGGTACCCCCCCTGCAAGCAGCTGTACGGCAGACATTCCCCCACTTTGCGACCAGGATCCAGCGGTTAGAGGCCAGATTGCCATTCCCCTTATCAGAGGGTGACCTACTAGCGCGGGTTTGCGCTGCCGACATCAGCAACATCAAGCGCACGCTAGAGCTAGTAGACACTGAGACCTTCGAAGCTGCTGTGACCGAGATCGGTCGGGCCACCGGTATTTTGGTGATAGGCGAGGGACTCTCGGCTCCACCAGCACTCTTCTTTGCTCACTCACTCAAAGTGATGGGCTTCTCCGTCCGGGCTGTGACCACCGGCGGCGCTCCCCTGTCCTTGGAACTCAGTACTTTGAAGCCAGGTGACCTGCTGGTAGGCATGAGCTTCTGGCGCTACACTCGCGAGACTGTCGAGGCGATGCACTGGGCCAAGGAGATGGGGATCAAGAGGATCGTCATAACCGACAGTGAAGTATCGCCCCTGGCCCAACTGGCGGACTATGCTTTTGTGGCGAGTACCTACGGCGTCGCCCACAGCAGCTCCCCGACCGCATTCATCTCGCTTATTAATGCCTTCGTTGCTGCCCTCTCCTTCCGGAGGCCGCAACAAACGCTCGCTGCACTGCGCAAAGTGGATGCTGCCAGGAAAAGTAAGCTTCTGGAGGAATAGCCACCGAGCGAAGAAGGCGGGTATAGAGGAAAGGAGGAATGCCTATCGCACAAAACCATCGGATTCTCGCGTTAGTTTCAAAACAAAATAAAGGAGGAAAAAATGTTTGCTAACAAAAGATGGGGAACCTTATTAGCCTTGGTGGCCATCGCCGCCATAACTCTCTCGGCCTGTGCCGCGCCGACTCCAGAGGTGATCGAAAAGGAGGTAGTGGTCGAGAAATCGGTCGTGGAGACAGTGGTGATCGAGAAGGAGGTAGTGGTCGAGGTGGTAGTGACGGCCACGCCGGTCGTGGGGCCGCAGAAGGGCGGCACGCTGGTCATTGGTCTGTCCAGCGAGATCATGACGCTGGATCCGGCCGATTACCGCCAGCGGGCCACCGAGACCGTGCTCCGCAACATGTTCGACAGCCTGGTGACCCGCACCACCGACGGACGAGTGGTTTTGGAACTGGCCGAGTCGGCCACGCTGGTTGATGACACCACCTGGGAATTCGTGCTCAAAAAGGGTGTCACCTTCCACAACGGCGAGGCCCTGACGGCCGAGGACGTGAAGTTCACCTTTGACCGCATCATCGCCGAGAACGGCATTGACTACCCCGAACCCCACACTGCCCCGCGCAAAGGTCTGTGCGCACCGCTGGAGAGCGTGGAGATCGTAGACGATTACACGGTGCGTCTCCACCTGTCGGCCCCCTGGCCAGTGGCCATGCAGATGTTTGTCCACCAGCAGATCATCCCCAAGGGTTACTTTGAAGAGGTGGGCAACGAGGCTTTCAACAAAGCCCCGGTTGGCTGCGGCCCCTTCAAGTTCGTGGAAGGCTCTTTGGGCGACCAGATTGTGATGGAGCGGTTCGACGACTACTACGGCGGCGCCGACGAACTGTCGCCGGTAGGCCCGCCGTCGCTAGATCGAGTCATCTTCAGGATTCTGCCGGAGGCCTCGACGCGGGTGGCCGCTCTGCGCGCCGGCGAGGTGAACATCATCCAGGACGTGCCTTCGCACATGATCCCCGTGCTGGCCACTGATCCCAACGTCCGTGTGGTCAGCGGCCCCAGTACGCGGCCCGCCTGGATGGAAATGAACGTCAACCAGCCACCCTTTGACGACGTCCGTGTGCGGATGGCCATGAACTATGCGGTGGACGCGAACCTCATCCTGGAAACAGTGCTGGGCGGCCTGGGCATCGTCATCCCTGGGGCTCTATCGCCTTACAACAACTTTGCCGATCACTCGCTGGAGCCCTACGGCTACGATCCGGACAAAGCACTGGAGCTGTTGGCCGAAGCTGGCTGGACAGATTCTGACGGCGACGGCTTCCTGGACAAGGGCGGCGAGAAATTCGCCTTCGTTATTGATGTGCGGCCCACGAGTCAGCCCAGGGCCGAGGCCGTGGGCGGTCAGTTGCAGGAACTGGGCATTGACGCCACCGTGCGCGTGTGGGGCGACTATAGCGTGCTCAAGCCGTTGATGCTGGACGGCGAACGCACCGCCTACGTGGGCGACTGGGGCGACTCGGCCTTTGACCCCGTGGGACACTTTGAAGCCAAATGGCACTCCATGGTCGAGGGCGCGGCCAACGGGCGCGGCAACTTCTCTACCTACAGTAACCCTCGCGTAGACGAGCTCATCGAAGCTGGCGAGGTGGAACCGGATGTCGAGAAGCGCCACGAGATCTATAACGAGGCGCAGCAGATCGTGTACGCAGAGGCGCCGGCGGTCTTCCTGTTCCTCCCCGACACCATTGAGGCCTCCACCAGCAACGTGCAAAACTGGACGGTCAGCGCTGACGGCCGTCTGAACGTGCACGACGTCTGGCTCTCCGAATAGGACGGGACTCGAGCAACTTGTGAAGCGTGAGGTGTTCACCGTGCTGAATCCTCACGCTTCACGTTTTACTTTTCGCGTTTCACATCGGCTGCGGTGGCTGAGGTTCTGAAGGAGTGTACCCATGAGGGCGGTCAAAATACTGGAGCGGATGCTGGCGGTCATCCCGATCATGTTTGGGGTGGCTATCGTCGTCTTCCTCTTCATGCGCCTGACGCCGGGCGACCCAGTGGATATCATGATGGGCGAGGCCGGCTACGTCTCCGAGGGCGAGATCGAAAACTTGCGCCGCGAGTTCAACCTGGACAAGCCGCTGCACGAGCAGCTCTATCTCTTCCTGGCCGGCGCCATCCGGGGCGATCTGGGCAACTCTTACGTCAAACGCGCGCCCGTAACCGAACTCATCGCCGAGCGCTTGCCAGCTACCATCGAGCTGGCCCTGGGAGCGTTGATCTTCGGCCTGGTGGTGGCTGTGCCCATCGGCATGGTCTCTGCCGTCAGGCAGTATTCGGTGTTGGATCGGGTGAGCATGGCGGGGGCCTTCCTGGGCATTTCCATGCCTGCCTTTTGGTTGGGTATCATTCTTATGCTCATCTTTTCCGTGCGGCTTCGGTGGCTTCCGGTTGCGGGGCGCATTGACTACATCGCCGGGCTGCAACGGGTCACCGGCTTGTACGTGCTGGATAGCCTTCTCACCGGCAACAAGGAAGCGTTGATCAGCAGCCTGCGCCACCTGGTGCTGCCTTCCATCAGCCTGGGGGCGGCGATGGCCGCCACGGTCGCCCGTATCCTGCGCTCCAGCATGTTGGAGGTGCTGCGCCAGGATTACGTGACCCTGGCCCGGGCCAAAGGTTTGGCGGAGTTCTGGGTCGTCGTCAAGCACGCGCTGCGCAACGCACTGATCCCCACTGTGACGGTGGTCGGCTTGCAGGTGGGGGTGCTGCTGGGCGGCAATATGATCGTGGAGACGGTCTTTGGCTGGCCGGGGTTGGGCCGGCTGGTGGTGCAGGCTATTTTTTCGCGGGATTTTCCCCTGGTACAAGGGGCAGTGATGATCTATGCTGTCATCTTTATCATGGCTAACCTGATCGTGGATGTGCTCTATACCTATCTCAACCCCAAGATCACGCTTTAGCGAAAGGTGGACTCATTTTTGGATATGGAAGCGCAAACCACTACTCTGAATCAGGTACTCTATCCGTTCAAACTCCGGTTTCAACTCTGGGGACGCAACAGCCTGAACTTCCTCCGCGAATTGTGGGAACAGCCCTCGGCACTGCTGGGTGCAGTGCTGGTCGTGCTGTTTGTTCTGATGGCAATCTTTGCGCCCCAGATCGCGCCTCACGATCCCACCAGAGGGAATTTGAGGAACCAGTTGATTCCGCCCGCCTGGGAAAAAGGGGGCCGCTCCGAGTTTTTGCTGGGTACAGATGTACAGGGTCGTGACCTCTTGTCGCGCATCATTCACGGAGCCAGGATCTCGCTGTGGGTAGGGATGCTGGCCGTGGGCATCTCGGCCTTGGTCGGCACGACGCTGGGAGCGGTAAGCGGCTACTATCGTGGTTGGGTGGATGCTCTCATCTCCCGCTTTGCCGAATTGCTGATGGCCTTTCCTTTTCTCATCTTCGCCATCGGCATGATGGCTTTTCTGGGGCCCGGTTTCGCCAACTTGCTGCTGGCGCTGACGCTCAAGAGTTGGGTCGTGTTCTTCCGCCTGACCCGGGGCGCGGTCATGGCCGAAAAGACAGCCGAATACGTCGAGGCGGCCAAGGTGGTGGGTCAATCCAACCCGGCCATTATCATCAGTGAGATTTTGCCCAACATCTTTCACTCGATTTTGGTGCTGGGCACGCTGCGCATGGGCTCGCTGATCATCACCGAAGCCAGCCTGAGTTTCCTGGGCCTGGGTATTCAACCGCCCACGCCAGCCTGGGGCTCGATGGTTGCCAGTGGCCGGGACTATTTAGTCACTAGCTGGTGGATCGCCACCCTGCCGGGACTGGCCATTCTGGTTCTGGTGTTGAGCATCAATCTCTTTGGCGAGGGCCTGCGAGACATCCTGGACCCCCGCCTGAAAGTCGAGTGAGTCGAGGTAGTAGCCGATGAGCATAAATAACCCTGGCCGCAACCGGGCACGGCTCTGTACCCTCACCGAGAATGAGATCGAGCGGATCCATGATGGTGCGCTCCAGACCCTGGCGCGGACAGGCTTAACCATCCACGACGAGGCCGTGCTGACCCTGCTGGATGAAGCAGGCTGTCGGGTTGACCACGAGGCCCGCCACGTCCGCGTCCCAGTGCAGGTGATAGAGAATGCTGTAGCCACGGCCCCGCCGGTGGTCACTCTCTACAACCGGCTGGGGGAGCAGGTGATGGCCCTGGGCGCCGGCCCCTTTTATGCGCGCACTTCCAGCGGGGCAACGGGCATTCTCGACCTGGACAGCGGGCGGCGACGTGAGCCTACCTGCCAGGATGCTGCCGATGCCGTACGCCTGGCCGACGCCCTCCCTCACGTCCACGGCGTGAGCACCATGGCGGTGCAGCCGGCCGACGTGCCAGTGGCGGTCGTGGACGTACACACGGTGAGAATCGCCCTGACCAACACCGTCAAGCCACTGGGCTACGTCTGCCTCAACGAACGGCTCATTGAACCGGTTCTGGAGATGGCGGCAGTGGCGACAGGGGGAGAGGACGCTTTGCAGGAGCGGCCCATCATCACCGCCCTGGCCGAGTCCACCTCGCCATTGCAGTTGGTGTCGAGCCAGTTGGCCGTGCTGAAGGCTTTTGCCTCGCGGGGGCTGCCGCTCATGCTCCACGCCCACCCCATGGCCGGCTTCACTTCGCCGGTGACGCTGGCTGGCGAACTGGTCATTACCCATGCCGAAATCCTGGCCCTGGTGACCATCGCTCAGTTGATCCGACCGGGCGCGCCGGCGGTCTATGGCATGTCGTCGTCGGCGCCGGATATGCGCAGCGGGAATAATCTGTCCGGAGCGGTGGAGATCGGGCTGATGGGTGCAGCGGTGGCGCAATTGTCCAGGCGTTGCGGGCTGCCCAGCGTCATGAGCAGCGGCGTCGATGCTCATGCGCCGGGCGTCCAGGCCACAATGGAACGGCTGATGACTCTGCTGCCCCCGGCGTTGGCCGGCATTGACTTGGTCAACCTGACCACATTGGACACCAAGATGTCCTTCAGCCTAGAGCAACTGGTCATAGACGATACAATTTTGAGCGTCATCGAACGCTACCTGCGGGGAATCACCGTGGACGACGAGGCCCTGGCCCTCGACCTGATCCACGAGATCGGGCCGGGGGGCGCTTTTATGACCACGGCCCACACCCTTCGTCACTTCCGGGACGAGTTGCTGATTCCAGACCTGATTGGCCGTGAGACCCGCGAGTCGTGGCAAGCGGCTGGCGCGCCGGATATGCGAACACGCGCCCGGGAGAAAGCTCGCCGCATCCTGGCGGAGCATCACCCACCGCCGCTGGCGGATGGCGTCACAGCGCAACTCGATAAAATTGTAAAAGCGGCCGAGATGTAAGGAGGTACATTCAAGTGGAAAAGCGACCAAAGGGCGCCACGCCTCCACTGCTGTTAGAACTGGAGAACCTGACCACGGTCTTTCCCACCCGCCGGGGCCTGGTGCGCGCCGTGGATGGCCTGAGCTTTCAGCTGCGCGAGGGGGAAAAACTGGGCATCGTGGGCGAATCAGGGTCGGGCAAGAGCGTCACCTTGCTCTCTATCCTGCGGCTAGTGCCTCGTCCGGGTGAGACCATCAACGGGGAGGTGCGCTTCCGGGGCCAGAATCTTCTGACCAAATCTGCCAGGGAGATGCGGCAGATCCGGGGCAAAGACATGGCTATGATCTTTCAAGATCCGATGACCACCCTTAACCCGGCTTTTCTGGTGGGCGAGCAAATTCGCGAGTCGCTGCGGATTCACAGCATCGTGCCCCGTTCTAACAGTCCCTTTTCCCGCTTGTTCGACCGGAGGCGCAAGGCCGCTGAATACCATCGCGTCTGGGAGGCGATGGCCGACGTGGGCATCCCTGTGCCCCGCCAGAGCGCGCGTCGCTATCCACACCAGTTCAGTGGCGGGATGCAGCAACGCGCCCTGACGGCCATCGCGCTGGCCTGTGAGCCTCACGTTCTGCTGGCCGACGAACCGACCACCGCCCTCGACGTGACTATCCAGGCCCAGATCTTGACCCTGTTGGACAAGATCAATCAAGAGCACGGCACGGCTATCGTTTTGGTGACCCACAACCTGGGGGTGGTGGCCGAGTTTTGTCAGAGCATCATCGTTATGTATGCCGGTCAGTTGATGGAAAAAGGACAGATTGATCAGATCATTGAGGATCCGATGCATCCCTACACACGCGGCCTGTTATGCTGCCTGCCCAGGATCGGCGCTCGACGGGAGAGAATCTCGCCCATACCCGGCCTGGTGCCCGACCTGGCCGACCTGCCGCCGGGCTGCCCTTTCTCTCCACGCTGCGATGTGGCCATGCCCGAATGTTCGCAACTCGAAGCCATCCCGCTGAGAGAACTGCCGGACGGTCGGCTGGTTCGCTGCCTGCTCCACTAGCGCCAACCATGCGCCATCCCCTGTACTGTCCGTACCCCTGGTCCTTGGGCCCAGGGACCAAGGGCAGGACACGTGCGCAATCATAAGTGTCAACTCAATAGAGCGAGCCAGACTTCGGAGGTTTTCTGACGCGATTTCGCCAGCAAACCAACTAGATAATCAAAGCAGCTTTGCCAGTAGAGGCACAGCCGGAAACCTCCGAAGTCTTAAGTGGACACAACTGCATCCGCAACCCGCCACTCAGGAGGGCCGATTTGTCAGAACAACCATTGGTCGAGGCTCAGGGCGTCAAAATGCACTTTCCCATCCGGCACAGTCTGCTGGTCAAACTCCTGGCTGGACGGACGGATCAATGGGTGAAAGCCGTGGATGGGGTGGATCTCAAGATCTATCCGGGCAAGACGGTGGGATTGGTAGGCGAGTCGGGTTGTGGCAAGACCACCTTTGGCCGGGTGCTGACGCGCCTCTACGAGCCTACTGCCGGCCGGGTGCTGTTCCAGGGACATCCTATCAGCGCCGAGAACGCCAGTCGAGAGGTCATGGTCTTTGACGACGGGCGGAGGGTTCCGGGAAGCCAGTTGTTGGGTCGTCTGAGCTTTTACCAAACGACCCAGATGATCTTCCAGAACCCTTACTCTTCATTGAACCCGCGTAAAACGGTGCGGCAGATCGTCTCCGTGCCGCTGAAGAACCGGGGGATCAAGGACTTCAAGGCCGTCGAGGAAGAGGTCGCTCACCTGCTGCGGCGGGTGGGTATCCCGGAGCGCCGCATGGATGCCTATCCGCACCAGTTCAGCGGCGGCCAGCGCCAGCGCATCGGCATTGCCCGCGCGTTGGCCATGCGCCCCAAGTTCATCGTCTGCGACGAGCCGGTCTCGGCCCTGGACGTGTCCATCCAGGCCCAGGTGATCAACTTGCTGGACGAGCTGCAAGAGGAATTCAATCTGACCTACCTGTTCATCGCCCATGATCTGAGCGTCGTTCATTACGTCAGCGACCGGGTGGCGATCATGTACCTGGGCAAGATCGTTGAAGAGGGTCCAACCGACGAGATTTTTGTGCACCCAGTGCATCCATACACCCAGGCATTGATGGCTGCCGTGCCGATAGTGGACAAGACTGCCCGCCGGAAGCGGATTATCTTGGAAGGAACCGTGCCTAGCCCCATTGACCCGCCCAGCGGCTGCCGCTTTCACACGCGCTGCTTTGCCAAGATCGGTGAAATCTGCAAGGAGCAGGAGCCGGTTTTCACCGCCGTGGGCGAAAATCACCGCGTGGCCTGCCATCTATGCCAGTAAACCGATCCATGCCCAAATACGTCACTCTCACTCTGCAAGGCGACCATTACACCATGGGGCGGCAGCACGGCCATCAGGTCAGGAGGTTGCGCCCGCTGATCGTTGAGGCCATCGAAGCACGCTTTAGCCAGATCGAGCAGTATGGTCCCGACGCGCGCTTTGAGGCCCTGCTGCGAGAGACCCGCGAGTTGCTTGAAGAGATTGACGCCCCGCTGTTGGCCATGATCCGGGGGCAGGCCGAGGCGCTGGAATTCGAGTTCGACACGCTGCTGCGCTACGACCTGGTGACCTACCTGCTCGACTATTTGGTGACCCACAAGTCTCCGAGTAGTGAGGGCTGTACCACCTGGGCCGCCACAGAGTCGGCCCCTGCCGGTGGACAGCCCATCCTGGTCAAGAACCGAGACAATCGCCAGGAGCGGTTGCCTCTACAAATCGTGATCCACGCCACGCCCGAGGCCGGCTATCGCTACGTCTGTAGCGGCAGCGCCGGCAGTCCGGGCGTTTTCTGTGCGGGGATCAACCAGGCCGGGCTGGCCGTCGCCGATACCCACGTCTGCTCCACCGACCTCGGCCCTGGCCTGCCTGACTACTCGCTGATGATGCACATCCTGGAATCGCACGACAGCGTGGCTTCGGCGGTGGACTATCTGCGCTCGGCGCCTCGCCAGGGGCGGAACAACCTCATCCTGGCCGATGTCCGAGGCCATCTGGCCGTCTTTGAGATTGGCCACCGCAACTACGGGTTGTTCGAGACCCATGATGGCGCCCTGGTGAACACCAACCATTTTGTCAGCCCCGAACTGCGGGATTGCTTTGTGGACGCCAATCCGCCGCCGAAGAGAGGCAACTCGTTCCACCGCTACGAAAGAGTGACCCGTGAATTGAACGCTGCGTTCGGCCAGATTGACGCGCCCTTTGCCCAGCGGTTGATGGCCAGCCACGATGGCCCGTTGGCTTCCATCTGTCGCCACGCGGTGGCGGACAAAGATTCTGCTACTAACTCGACGAGCATATTTTTGCCCGCGCAGCGGACGATGCTGTTCTGCCATGGGCTGCCCTGTCAGGGCCACTACGATGACTTTGTACTCGACTGAATTGGAGACTTGGAGACGATGAAGGTACACAAAATCACTGTCTGCGGCGGGGGGAACGGCGCGCAAACCCTAGTGCCCATCGCTGCCCACAATCTGGGATGTCCCGTGGACATTTACGCGCCCTTCGCCGACGAAGCGGAGCGGCTGCGCGATGGGGTCGCCGCTCACGGCGGCCTCGAGGTCACCGGCGCGGTGCAGGGCAAGGCCCAGCCTCGCCGGATCAGCGCCGACCCCGCCGAGGTGATTCCCGGCTCGGACGTGGTCGTGCTGGTGCTGCCCGCCTTTGCCCACGAGAGCACCTTGCGCCAGATCGTCCTCTTCCTGGACGAGGGCGCGTGGGTGGGAGCCATGCCTGCGCGAGGCGGCTTTGACTATTGCGCCGCGCAAATCCTGGCCGAACGTGGTCGGCACGACGTGGGGCTTTTTGGCCTGCAAACACTGCCCTGGGCCTGCCGCATCCGCGAGTACGGCCGGGTTGTCCATGTCCTGGGTGTCAAGGACGTGGTGGACGCGGCCAGCCGGCCCGCGCCCCCCCCTCTTTCCCCCCCAACTTTGGGGGGGACGAAAGGGGGGGAGCAAATCGCGCCATTGCTGGAACGGATGCTGGGCCTGCCCATCGGCGCGGCGGCCAACATGCTCGCCATGACCCTGGCCAACACGGGGCAACTCATCCATCCGGGCATCATGTACGCCCACTTTGCTGGTTGGGATGGCACGCCCTTCGGCGCCGACGATGTCCCGCTGTTCTACCAGGGCCTCAGCGAGGAGGGGGCGCAAACGCTGGCCGGCCTGAGCGACGACGTGCAAGCCATCCGCACCCGGTTGGAGCCTGCCCTGGACCTTTCCGCGGTGCATCCATTGAAAGCGTGGCTGCTGCGTTCCTATGGCGATGCGGTAACCGATCCGGCCAGCTTGCGGAGGGCCTTCGTCACCAACCGGGCCTACGCCGGCCTCAAGGCCCCCGTGCGCGAGGTGTCACCGGGGCAATTCGTGCCCGATTTTCGCGCCCGCTACCTGGCCGAAGACGTGCCCTTTGGCCTGGCCGTCAGCCGGGCCATCGCCGGGCTGGCCGGCGTGGAGACACCCACTATGGACGAGGTGATCGCCTGGGCCGGCGCGCAGTTGGGCAAAGACACCAGTGAGGCTCGTATCCCGCAGAAGTATGGGTTGGGGGATTTGGAGCAGTTGATTGCTTTTGCGACTGAAGCGTAAAGCGTAAAACATCCCCCTCCCCACCCTATAACTTGCGCTTTGCACTTTACGTTTTACGCTTCACATTTTACTTTTTTTAAGGAGGAGTACCATGAGTACTGACACAGAAACACCGACCAAAAAGCGCCGCGTGCTGGCCGGTTCCATCGGCGATTGCGTCCACTCGCTGGGAGTGGAGACTTTTGCCGAGTGGATGGAAGACCGGGGCCAGGGTTACATGGCCGTCAAGCTAGGCCCGGCCGTGCCCATCGAGGACGTGATCAACAAGATCCGCGAGTCGCGGCCAGAGATGGTGGCCATCTCCATGCGTCTGGGCGACCTGCACGTGGACAAGCTCATCGCCGAGTTCATCGAAAAGGCGGCAGAGTACCATCTACTGCCCCGCGAGAGCGGCATCCGCTACGCCTTTGGTGGGCTGCGCCCGGCGGCCAACTTGGTGCGGGCCATGACCGGCCTGCTGGTGCAGGAGGACAAGTTCTCGCCGCCGGAGGATCGCCACTTCGACCTGGACGAGATCGCCGACAACTACGGCGACATTGACGCCTTCCGGGGTTTCTTTGGCCTGGTGGTGGACGACTTTATCACCATGGAAGAACTGGAAGCGTTCGCCCAGGGCAGGACTGTCACTGCGACAGAGGAAGAGACGATATGGGCCGATACACTGCTGGAGCGGGTTCACCAGGTGCGCGAGCTGGAAAACCGGCCCATCATCCGCGCCCACATCGGCGTCGCCGCTGACAGCATCGAGCCGACGGTGGAGGCCGTCGAAAGGATGGCCGACGCCGAATGTCTGGAGATCGTCTCGCTGGCGCCCGATCAGCCGGCCCAGGAGTACCTGGCCAAGTTTGTGCGCGGCGAAGAAGATCCCGATAAATATCTCAAAGGCCAAGGCGGCGTGCCCATCCGCAGCAAAGAAGACCTGCGGCGGCTTAAGAAGGCCACGCAGCGGGGCAACTATCCCATGACGCGCATCTATTCCGGCACCGACGAGCTGGTCGAGCTGGCCAAGCTCTTCGAGGGCGAGTTCCGCATGCCCTTCCCGGCGGTGCCGATTTTCTTTTACAACAAACTGGATGGCCGCGGTCCCATCTCCATCCGCGATAGCTTTGACGAGCACTTCGAGGTGATGCGCTGGTGGGCGGCCCGCGATAAAGCCGTCGAGATCAACGATCCGCATCAGTGGCAACTGCGCAACAGCACCGACGACTTGCTGGTTACAGATCACGTCGTGGCTGGCGTGGTGGCGCTCAAGATGGGCGTCAAGCACTACGTGATGCAGATGATGTATGACCTGCCACCGGGCGCGTCGGGACTGAACGACCTGGCCAAGTTCCAGGGGGCTTACGAACTGATCGAGCCGCTGACCCGTCACTTCAACTTCGACATCATTAAAGAGACGCGCGGTGGGCTTTCCAGTTTTCCGCCCAACCTGGACCGGGCCAAAGGTCACCTGGCCACTTCCACCTACTGGCAGATGCACGTCGAGCCCGACATCGTCCACGTGGTCAGCTTCTCCGAAGCCCACCACGAGGCCAAGGCCCAGGACGTCATCGAGAGTTGCGACATCGTCAAGCAGGTGTTCGAGGATTTCTACAAGGGTGATCAGCCCGACATCTGGGCCGACCCCAGGCTGATGGCCCGCAAAAAGACGCTCAAGTGGGGGGCGATGTACAACATCCTGCACCTGGCGCTGCTGGGCGGCTACGAGGGGCCGGTCACGCTGGATAACTTTTTCGAGTGGGCTGTTTCGTCGGACGAGGCGTGCAAGCGCGATCATCCCCGCCAGTGGAGGCGCAACTACGAAGCGATGCTGCTCAGCTTTGTGGATGAGGCCAACTATTCCACCGGGCAATGCGGCATGGTCAGCGCCGATACGCTGGACCTGGCCCTGCAGGTGGGGCTGTACCAGGCTCCCCAGATCACCGTGCTGGACAAGCGCTACGAGATGGTGGGCAAATGCCGCACCAAGATCGTGGACGGCGGCTGCGTGATTGACGAGTTCGACGGGGTCAAAGTAGAGGACGAGATCGAGCGAGTGGATCTGGTTCGCCAGCGCAGCCCGTGGTTCTTCGATAAGAACATCAGCCAGGCCGACGAAGACCTGTACATCACCGAAACGGCCGAGGCGATGGACGAAGACGTCGTGGCTCAGACGCGGCGGGAGATGGGCATCCTCAGTGAGGCGGACCTGGAGAACAAAAAGGTGCTGGTGGTGGACTTTGGCAGCACCTTTAGTAAGATCGGCGTCTTTGACACGGCGACGGAGGAATTCGCCATGCAATACGTGCCTACCATCGTCGAAGACCTGCGCCTCTCGTTGGCCGACGGGCTGGGCATCAAAGAAGAATGTGAGCGGCGGGGCGACTGGGAGCCCCTGGTGCGGGAGATGGCCCAGTTCGACATCAAGCTGCCCTGCTCCAGCGCCAAAGGGGGCCTCAAAATGGTCACCGTGGCCCTGGTCAAAGAGGAGAGCGGCTTTGCCGCCGACCTGGCTGCCCTCACCGCTGGGGCCAAGCTGCTGAACAGCTACCAAGGGATGCTCACCGAGGAACAGGCGCTGGCCATTTACGAGCGAGACCAGCCGGAGATCATCCTTCAGGCTGGTGGGGTGGATTTCGGCGGGGATATCGAAACGCAATTGCACAACGCTCGCCTGCTGGCCAGGTTCTCCAAAGCGGCCGCCTATGCCCTCTACGGCGTGCCGGTGATCTATGCCGGCAACCAGGACATCTGCCACGAGATAGAACGCATCTACCAGGCCGAGGGGGTAGACATTCGCCTCACGCCCAACGTCATGCCGGAGGTCAACACCTTTCGTATCGAGGTGGTCAACGAGGTCATACGCGAGGTGTTCCAGACCATCATCATTCGTGGCAAGGGCTTCGACGTGGTAGAGGAGTACATGAGCGCGCCGTTCATCCCCACGCCGCGCGCGGCCTTCCGTGGGATCAACCTGCTGGCCAAAGGGTATGGTGATGAGGCGGGGCTGGGCAACATCATGGCCCTGGACATCGGCGGGGCGACGACCGACTTTTACTCCAACGTCAGCGACAACCCCCTCTACGCGTATCCGGGCGACGATCCGCGACGAAAGGTGAAACGCACCATCCTCAAGACGCCCAACACCCCGCTGGCCTATCGGCGGGTGGAGGGCAAATACGGTCTGGCCTACGATGCCGAGAACGTGAAAGAGTTGGAGAGATTCCAGAGCGGGGCCATGAAGCGCGATCTGGAAGAATTCCTGCTGCAGGAGTATCCTGATTTTCGTCTGGGCGACGATGAGTTTGGGGGCTTTGTGCAGCGCCCCCCCTCTTTCCCCCCCAAAGTTGGGGGGGATGAAGGGGGGGCGTGTCTGGACTTTGACCTGGATCGCTACCTGAGTTGGCTGACGGCCAATCCTCACGCCTTGCCCACCAGAGACGAGGAGAACGCTGTGCGTTCCTTCCTGGCCAAAGAGATCATGGCCGCCACCACTGGGCGCAACCTGGGCTACGTCAAAGAGACTGACACCTACTTTCTGCAGTATGGGGTCAATTTCTTCAGCCAGCCTTGCACTACCCTGCTCATCGGCGGCACAATCTATCACAAGTGCAAGCCGTTTCATCACATGAATGACGTCACGGCGGCAGCCGAGGGCGGCGATTTCGGGCGCGACTTGAAGCTCATGGCCGCCGGCACGCAGTACAACGAGGATGAAAGTTGGCTCCTGCGGCCCCAGGGCGAGGTGCTTCTCGACGCGGCCTACATGGTCTCCATCGTCGGTGGGCTCTACGGCCGCATTGACCCAGAGCGCGCGCTGCGGATGCTCAAGCGCAGTCTGGCGCCCTTGCAGTAGTCGGCTGGAATCTACACCATCCTACTCAAGTGTGATAGGCGAAGCTTAAAAGTGTTGGCTCTTCACTCTGGGTTCGCTCATTTCTTTCAGACAAATCGAGATTGAATAATCTGAGCGGC
>CAYWWC010000074.1:0-15297 GCA_964461615.1 uncultured Anaerolineae bacterium | reverse complement strand
TGCCCGATTTTGTCGCATATTTCGGAGGCAGAATTCACCATACCCGGAAACATAATCCCGGCAAAATCTGCTTCGATCTGAAAATCAATATCATCGGCACAGGGGTTGTTCAGCCAATGCCCAGATTCCGGTGGCTCGATACCATGCAAGATATTGTATCGGGCCGTTTGATTGGCAAACCACAGATCATAATCGGCTTGGGCAAAAGCTTTGGCAAAGGATTCAGCCGGAGCATCAAGTCCTTCGTTCTCTATGACTTGTACAAACGTGAGATCCATGTAGATGTCGTCATATAGCCCTGGCTCACTCTCATACTTTGACTTCAAATAGCCGTCATACCAGGGGATCGAGACAGAATCTGGTATCATGGTACTGTTATACCTGAACTCGACTGGCGCACCAAAAGTAACGCCGATTGTCTGAGCCGCCCAGGCACCTTTGATCTTATCTCTCAATACATCCTTCGAGATCTTACCCGTGGGGCTTGGTGCGACGACTGGCGCGCCAGATGGCGTCGCAGTAGGAGGCACAGCGAGCGTAGGTGTAGGGCCTGCCCGCGCACACCCCCCACCTGCCAGCAGCACCACCAGGATCGCCATAAGCAAGCGACCGTTTAGCAATCTCCTCACTTTCCACCTCCTCAATTGCTGCGGAATCCTCGCAGGGCCGGGTCACAGGCTCACGACCCGCCCGTCCTGCAGATGGTACACTTGATCAGTGTAGTCGTCCGCCATCGGATCATGGGTGGCGACCAACACCGTCACCCCCTCCTGCTGAGCCACCCGTTGGAACAGGGCCAGGATCTGACGGCCGGTGGCGCTGTCCAGTTCCCCCGTCGGCTCGTCGGCCAGAATCAGGTCCGGGTGGTTGGCCAGCGCCCGGGCGATCCCCACCCGCTGCTGCTGTCCACCAGAAAGCTCGTGGGACCGATGGTCAGCCCAACGGGTAAGCCCCACCAACTCCAGACAGGCCTGAGTTCGCTCCCGACGTGCCCGCCTCCCCACGCCATCCATCCGCAGTGGCAACTCCACGTTCTCGAAGGCGGAGAAGGTGGGGAGCAGGGCAAACGACTGGAAGACGAAGCCGATCCGCCGGCGACGCAGCCGGGTGCGTGCCCGCTCCGAAAGCCCCGCTAAAAGCTGGCCGAAGAGGTACACCTCGCCGGTCGTGGGTCGGTCCAGCCCGCCGATGCAGTTGAGGAGCGTGGTCTTGCCGGACCCTGAGCGGCCCCGCAGCGCCACGAACTCGCCCTGCTCTACCTCCAGGTTGACGCCTTGTAAGGCGTGCACCTCTCGCGCCCCAACGCGGTAGATGCGCGTCAGCGCCTCGGTGCGAACGGGGGATGAAGTCTCATGGTCAGCCTTGTCGTCAACCTTGTCTGTCGCCATGTTGTCTTCCCCTATCTTTTTCTCACCCGACTAGTGTTAGGCAAAGGTCTCCCTACGATGGCCGAAGGTCTCCCTACGATGGGCGAAGGTCTCTGACCGAGCCCCTCCCGCCTCGGTCAGAGACCTTCGGCAAACGGCAGTCCGTGCACACCCTGCCTCGGTCGGAGACCTTCGGCAAACGGGAAATCTACCTTTTTCTCACCCGCGCCCACAACCCGCGAAGTCCCCTCCGGCGGCGGACTGGCGGCCCCTCTTCCTCCAGGCCGGGCAGCAGTGGCGCAGCCGCCTGGCGGCCGGCCGCGGGGCGGATCAGGATGCCCTCGTCGGTCATCTCCAGCGTGGCCCGGTCGCCGATGTCAAGCTGCTCCAGGTAGTCCCTCGGCACTTGCAGCCGCCCCGCCGAATCGAGCACCGCGTACTCATGATACGTCACTTCTTCTTCCGCTGCTCCCTCCTCCAACGGATGCTCGCCGACCATGGCCCGCTCCAACTGACCCACCTGCCGGATGGTCTCGCTGCTGGTCTTGCCGTCGCGGATGGCCACTACGCGGTCCACCTGCCCGACGATGCGTGGCTCGTGGGTGACGATGATGGTCGTCAGGCCCAAGGTCTCGTTCAGGCGGCGGAACGTGTCCAGGATGGTCTGCGCTGTGGCCGAGTCCACCTCGCCGGTAGGCTCGCCGGCCAGCAGGAGGGCCGGCTTGTTAGCCAGCGCCACGGCAATGGCTACCCGCTGCTGCTCTCCCCCGGAGAGCTGCGCTAGCCGGTGCCGCCGCCTTTCGTAGAGACCCACCGCCTCCAAGAGCTCCCTGGCCCAGGCGCGCTTCTCACCACGGCTCATTCCGGCAACCATCATGGGCAGTTCCACGTTCTCCTGCGCCGTCAGATAGGGGATCAGGTTGCGCGAGGTCTGCTGCCAGACAAAGCCCACTTTCTTCCGGCGGTAGCGGTTCAGCCCCGCGTCGGACAGTTTGAGCAAGTCTTGTCCGTCCACCGTCACCCGTCCTGCCGAGGGCCGGTCCAGCCCGCCCAGGATGTTGAGCAGTGTTGACTTGCCCGACCCCGACGCACCGACGATGCCCAGCACCTCGCCCCGTTCCACCGTCAGGTCCAGTCCCTGCAAGGCCACGACTTCCAGTTCGGCGATCTTGTAGATCTTCACGAGGTTGTCACAGGTAATGAGGGTGTTGTTTGCGTTTGGCATCTTGTTCTCTCAATCGGGATTCGTACACTCGCACATTCGGGATTCGTACACTCGTGCCCCCCGAATCCACGAGTTTACGAATCTACGAGTCTACGGATTTACGCATCCACGAACTACGAGTCTACGAACTAAGCTACCTCACCCAGCTTGATGGCTTCGAACACCCGCATCCGAATCAGCAGCACCAGCATGACCGCCATGGCGACCAGGAGCATCGCTCCAAAGACAGCGTAAACCCGGAAAACGTCGGCCCAAGCCACCTGGACGACGAAGGGGGGCGTGTGAGGGTGCTGGCCGCCGCGAACCTGCAGGAACGGGATGAAGAGCCGGCTGGCCCAGACCCCCAGGCCAGTGCCGACCGCCGCGCCAGTGACGATAAGTGCCAGTTGCTCGCCGGCCAGGAAGGCGGCCATTTGTCCCACCGACAGGCCGATGGCCCGCAGCACGCCCAGTTCGATAGATCGCTGACGGAAGGAAAAGACGGCGTAGAGCAGAAAGCCTAGCACCGTCAGTCCTGCCGCCGCCAGGAAGCCTACCGACAGCACGCCGAACAATCCCTGCCGCGCTGGTTGCATCTGCTCTTGCAGGATTATCTGGCGAGCGTCGTCGTAGTCCATGATCCGAAAGCCGATCTCCTGCAAATCGGCCACAATCGCTTCGGCCGTAAGCGAAGCGGCATCGTCGGTCGCCAGCCACACGTGGTATGGATACTCGTCGCCCATCTGCTGGAAAGCATAGTCCAGGTTACCGACGAAGAATGGGCCGTCCTCCGGATATTGGGTGGGAAACAGGTTCAGCACGCCGGTGACGACGAATTCCACCGTCCGCCGCTCAACGCCCATGGCCAGTTCCAGCCGGAGCGGATCGCCGACGTTCAGGCTGTTGCGGGCCAGAAAGCCTCTCTGGACCAGCAGCGCGCGGGAATCCAGCGCCAACAGGTTCATCAGGCCGCCCAGCGAATCAGGCGCAAAATCGCGCCGGAAAAAAGTGACGCCGGGGAAATCCACCCGATCCACGCCGACGAAGGTTCCTTCCTCGCGGCTACCCAGCGCCGAACGTGCTGTGTACTCACCGACGCGGGCCGCGGCCTCCACGCCCTCGGCCAGCGAGTGGTCGCTCACCGGCAGAAAGAGCCACTTGGGGCCTGGCTCTTCCTCCTCATCTGACTGAAGCTCTTGGGGTCCAAAGGGGTTCATTGACGCCTCGGTGCTCTCGCCGGTCTCCACCAGGTGAAGGTCTCCGCCAACCTGGTAGTAGATCCGGTGTATCAGGTGGCCGTCAAGCGTCAGGGCCATGGAGGCAGTAAAAGCAGCCAAGCCCAAGGTGAGGATGAGAAGAAGTAGTGGGCCGGTGTAGTGCCGCGACGAGCGGGCCAGGTGGCGCAGGGCCAGTACCGACGATGTACCGGGAAGCCAGTCGGCCAGCCAGGCCAGGGCCAACATCAGCAGCGGGAAAAGGCGGATGAATAACAAGGCCAAGGCGAAAATGAAGAGCGTTGGCACCAGGAACAGCAGGGGGTTCTGAAATGGGTCGGAGGTAGCGCCGCCGCCCAGGTTGACCGAAATCGTGCCCCGCTGCTGCAGCAGGTAGTAGCCGTAGAGGGGCGGGGCCAGCAGGATGAGATCGAGGAAATAGCGCTGCCAAAAGGGTCGTCGCAGCGCGCGGGCCTGCTCTTGCTTGTGAGTGACGATGGTGTGTCCAGCGGCGGACAGCGCTGGCAGCAGGGTGCTCAGCATGGCCAGTGCCACTGCACCGAGGGCGACGCGCAGGCTGCTGGCAGAGAGCCGTACCGACAGCGGCGGACGGTGCACCAACGTCAGGAAGGAGCGGACCTGGCCCATCGCCAGGGCGATCCCCTGACCGAGGAGTATCCCTAGTCCCAGGGCCGCCGCGCCCAGCGCCAGACCCTCCAGCAGGTACACACCCAGCACCTGCCAGCGCGAGGCGCCCCGGCTGCGCAGGACGGAGATCTCGGTCTGCTGGCGGCGCACGGCCATGCTGGCCGTCAGTGCCACGAAGTAGAGAATCAACCCCAGCACCGGCACGGCGAACACGGACAGGAGAATGGTAAGCAGATAGGCCTGAAAACGGTACTTCTCCATTGCCCCGGCGGGCGAGACGTACAGCTTGGTATTGGGCAGGAGCGAGGCAGCACGGGTCTGGGCAGCAGCGATGCGCCCCAGCAGCAACGGGACATCCTCAGTGTAGACCGCCGACCCGTCCAGCAGCAGAGACCACACGCCCACGTAGATCTCACCAGTCAGCAGCGGCGCGATTCGCTGATGGAACGAACTCTCGGGCACCACCAGCACCTGGTCGAAGGCGGCGGGTTGGTAGAACCAGTAAGCCTCTTCTGGATTGATCGGCTGCCAAACGCCAGCGATGCGCACCGGAATCTGCACCGGCTTACTATCCCGGGCGCCTGATTCCTGGCTGCCAAAGAGGACGTATTCCTCACCTACTTGCAGTCCCAGCTCATCGGCCAACTTGTGGTGGAGCAGCACTTCCGTCGCCTGATCGGTGGGCGAGGTCGGGGCAGGAAAAGCCCCCTCCAGCAGAGTGATGTGCTCGCTCAGGTCGGTGAGAAAGCCGACGGAAACCCACGCCAGCGCGTCACGGACGTCGGCGTAGGCCACTTCGGAGGTGGGAAAGAGGCGGAAGTTGTCGGTCTTGAAATAACGAACCACGCTCTCCAGTGGCAGGCCGATGTCGGCGGCGACCGGCCCCTGCAGGTAGGTGTCGGTCTGCTGCAGGTCCTCCCAGTCCATCGCACCGTACCAGGCGCCAATGTAGCGGAAGCGAAAAGCGAACGGCGGCGTTCCCTCGCGGGTCGTCTCCAGTTCTTCGCGCAACAGGCGGTGGTTCACCGCGTCGGCGTAGAGGGGCACGCTGAGACTGAGCCCCACGGCAGCCGTCCACCCCAGCAGCAGGCTGAGGGTCAGCCCCTTGTTGGCCCACAACCGTTTGGCGGCGATGAGTAGGATGGAGAGAAGGTTGGATAAGATGTTCAAAACCCGTTTGCCTTTTTAGCTCTATGATGCTATACTGATTGCAGTAGCTTCAGAGAAAGTTGCAGTGAAGGAGTAGGAGCAATGGAAGCAGTAAAAGTAATCAATGGCAAAATCACCCTGCCACCCCTTGTGGCGAACTGGATTGGTGCTGCTGGTGAGCTTTCCTTGTTCATAGAAGGCGATACCTTAATCCTGAAGAAAATGCGTGCCCCCAGCCTCTCCGAGATCGCTGCCCGTGCGTCGGATGAGGAAATGCCCCTGGAAGAGATCGTTGCCGAAGTACATCGCTCCCGACGAGAGAAGCGAAATGCTGGTCGTAGTTGACACCAGCGTGCTCATCTCTGGCGTACTCTGGACCGGCCTTCCTCATCGTCTCATCGAGTTGGCTGAGGCCGGAGACATCACGATCTGTGTGAGCGGAGAGATCCTGCAGGAGTTTCGAGAGGTGCTTTCCAGGCCCAAATTCGCGAGCAAGATACAGGATCGGCTCACCACAGTGGAGGAGATCATGCAAGGTGTGCTCCGCCTGGCAGCCTTGTACCCGGCACCGCCGCCGGTCAGGATCGTGCAAGCAGATCCCGACGATGACAAGTTCATCGCCTGTGCTCTTACTGCTGGCGTGAAGTATCTGATCAGTGGCGATAGGCATCTCCTGGATTTAGAGGAACACGACGGTGTGAGCATCGTGACCGTTCGAGAGTTCCTGGAACGGGAATTCCCCTCTGCCCTTTGACCCCGCAACTTTTAGCCCTCACTGCCCCACCACAATCTGTCCTTCTTCAAGACCTTCCAGGACCTCCACGCGGTCATCACTTCCAATGCCGATTGTCACATCCACGCGGCGCTGCCGGTCCACGTCTTGGACGATGACGAACTTGCGACCCTGGAAGGTGCGAATCGCCGCCGGTGGTAGCCAGAGCGCATCGTCTTTTTCTTCCAAGACGATGATCACGCGGGCCAGGTCGCCCAGTTCGAGATCGCCCAGGTCGCCTTCCAGACTGATCCTGGTCGATTTGTCCACGCCGGCCAGGTCCTCGGTGCTGCCACCGGTGCCGTAAGGATAAGGCAAGCGGCGGACGGTACCCTGCCACGTCTGGCCGGGATAGGCTCTCAGTGTGACGACCGCCTCTTGTCCCTCAATCATGTCGTGCAACTGGCTGGCCGAAAGATCGGCGCTCACTTCGATGGCCAACGGGTCGGCGACGACGATGCCGGGTCTGAACGCCTCGGTGGGGCGACCAGCGTATAGTGAGAGGGAGAGCACCTGGCCGTCCATCGGGGCCACGATCTGGGCGTCGGCCACCTGGGCCTGGAGGCGCTCCAGAGATAGTTGGGCCTGGTTCACGCCGTTGACCAGCACCGGGTCAACGCCCTCTTTCAGCCAGGCCAGTTGCTGCTGCGCTCGCTGCACCTCGATGGCCAGCAAAGGGTCCACGCCCTCCTCCTTCAGCTTGTCCAGTTTCTGCTGCGCCCACTGCACTTCGAGGGTCAGCAAGGAGCCCACACCCTCCTTCAGCCTACCCAATTTCTGCTGCGCCCGCTGCACTTCGATGGCCAGCAAGGGACTCACACCCTCCTTCAGCCTATCTAATATCTGCTGCGCCCACTGCACTTCGATGGCCAGCAAGGCGTCCACGCCCTCTTGCAACTGTTCCAGGGTTGCCTTGGCCCCTTCTACGTCGATCTGCTGCAGCCGGATGTCGTCTTCGGTCACTGTCGGTTGGAGGGCCTGTTGATAGCGGAGTTCGGCCTCGCGAACGGCGATCTCGGCGTTGCTCACGGCGATGTCCACCTGGTCTCGAACGTATCCAGGCGTCCCCGCTTGGCCTGTCACCGCGTCCCGCTCCAACTGAGCATTCCACAGGTTGTTCTTGGCCCGCTCCCAGCTCAGGCGCAGCAATTCGATTTCAACCGAATCCGGCTCCTCCTGCAATTGGGCCAGGCGAATCTGGGCCACTTCTAGCGTCCGCTGCACCTCGGCCAACTGCCGCTCGTTCGCTTTTTGGGCTTCTTCCACGTTAACCTGGGCAATCCGGAGCGTCCATCCCGCCTGGGCGACCGCATCGGCGTTGGCCTTCTGGGCCTGGGTCAACTGGGCCTGAACGGCGTCCAGGTCTAGTTTCGCCTGGGCGACTGCGTCGGCGTTGGCGTCCTGGGCCTGGGTCAACTGGGCCTGAACCGCGTCCAGGTCTAGCTCCGCCTGGGCGACCGCGTCGGCATTGGCGTCCTGGGCCTGGGTCAGCCGGGCCTGAGCGGCGTTCAGGTCCAGTTTCGCCTGGGCGACTTGCCGCTCCAGCGCCTTCTCCGCCTCGTTCAGCCGCAGTTGTGCTGTGTTGAGGGTGACCTCCGCCTGGGCCATCTGCTTGAGCAGGTCGTCAATCTCCAGTTCGGCCAGCAGGTCGCCGGCCTGCACCTGGTCGTCCCGCTCGACGAGGACTCGCTTGACGTAGCCGCCGGTCTTGAAGTAAAGCTCCGTCTCCTCCACCGGTGAGACCCGACCAGTGAATTCGAGTTGCTTTGTTATTTTGCCCCGCTGGACGATGTAGGTTGGCTTGTCGGGGACGATGGGCGTGGGGATGGGAGTGGGGGTGGGAGCTTCTTCCTCGATGGGACGACCAAAGAGGCCCTGGCAGCCAGTGAGGATGGTGACCAGAACTAACAGCATGGTGAGTTTTCTATGATAATTGAGCATCTTTACGACCCCGTGATGCGTGATGCGTGTTGCGTGGTGATGACGGAACACGCACCACGCAATACGCTTGTTTGATGGTATTCTAACACAGAATGGAGGGTTTGTCCAGAAGTCGGATTCGGGGGGGGCTATCAGTAAATACGTTGGCGGGAGCAGAGTATTACAGGTCTGGTTCGAGGGCGTCTTCCTTCAATCGCGCCACCCAGACGTTGAACTGGAGTTAACGGACCACCGTGCCTCGCTGAACGATATAGATGGGCCTCTCTAGCATAATGGGTGTGAGGATAGGGGTGGGGAGGGGCGGAGAAAATGTTTAACGGCATGAGCCATGATGCAAATGTCGATTCCACCTATGTAGGCATGGGCCAACAAGGGGATCTCTCTTTGGCCCCAGAACGGCGGGCAGGCAGGCCGCCGCTCTGTGGAGACTGCCGTACGAAAAAGTTGACCCCTTGAGGCTTCAAGGGATCCTCCCTTCCAGATACTCTTGAGCCTTTTGCTGGGCCTCTTCCAATGCAACTTCTACATCGGTTCCTTTGGCTACTTCCGTCCAAGCTTCTCGCAACCAGGCAAGGAGCGGTCCTGACCAATCTTCGAACGCCAGAACAAAGGGAGCATCAGCTTCTAACGCCTTCTGGTAGGCAACAGCCATCTCTGCACCAACCTGTTGCCGAAACGCTGGTGAGTTGAGCAGAGAGGTGCGCACCGGTGCCAGGTGTCCAGGTGGCAGGTGCTCGCTCAGGTGACGAATCCACTGCCAGCACCCCTCTGGCTGTTCAGTGTGGGGAGAGATATAGGCAAACCATAACTCGGTGTAGGCTACTGAACGCTCACCCCGAGGAATGGGCAGGACACCGAGTCGACGGTCGGCCTCGTAGAGCCAGGCCGCGTCCCGGTTGCTGGCCCAGTCACTCCACATCGCCACCCGCCGGGCACGCAACAAGTTATAATCCCTCTCCCCTGGCGCGTTCACAAGCGGTGGCATTACCCCATATACTTGGTCCAGGTCAATCCACCATTGAATCGCCTGCTTGACGGCATCGGAATCGAGATTTACGACTGTTTCCTCATCCTGTTGCTGCACAAGATGGACGTTATAGGACTCGAGATACAGGTAGACGTTCAGGCTATGCCAGTTATAGCTCAAAAAGCCATATCGTTTGTCTGGCTCCTCGCCCGTTGTCAGTTGCGCCGCGTAAGTGAGCAAGTCATCCCACGACCAATCCGGGTCAGGATGGACAATACCGGCCTCCTCAAAGACTGTTTTGTCATAGTAGATGACTTGCACATCCAGGGCAACGGGCAGCCCCGCTGTCTGTCCACCTCTCTCTGGCCAGAGCAACCAGGGCACATAATCCTCCCTTGTGAACCCATCATCCGCTTCGATGAGGGGTGTCAGATCGAGCACCGACGGACTGCCCGGATTTGAGTGAACGAAAGTAGGAAAACTCCACAGAAAGACATCGGCGCTGTCCACCATCAGGCCGAGGTCGACTATCTTGTGTCCGGCCGTGACGTCCTTGACCTCCACCTGTATGTCTGGGTGGCTCTCCATAAAAGCCTGCGCCAGGGCCTTGTAATGGCGCACTTGTTGCATCCTCGACTGGACGCCAAAGGTGATCGTCTTCTGCGGCGTCTGTGGCCTGGGCGGTGGTGTAGCCACGACGATGGGTTGTGATTCGACCGCCGCCCTGTCGGCCTGCCACGTCTCTGCTCGTTGTTGCGCCTCGGCCAGAAGCTCTTCGGCCGACAGCTCTCCTTGGAGCATCAGCGCTACGGGACCGACAACTCCCGCGAGCTCCAAGAACCCTGGCTCGACGAGGGCGTGCGTTAGCGCATAGCGGATAGCGGGCGCTGCGTCTTCCTGTTGCGCCCAATATGATTCCGCCTCGGCCAACGACTGGCGAACTGGCACCATTCTCTGGCTGGCCAGCGGCGGCGCTGGCTGCCGGGTCAGATACTCGATCCAGCGCCAGGCTGCCTGGGGATGGGACGTGCCCCCGCTGACTGCGTAGCCCCAGACCCGCAGTGGATGGGCTGCCAAGACGTCCTCGGGCAAGGGGGCCACACCGATGGAAGGAAGCTCCTCAGACACCAGCCAGTCCCCCGAGTTACTGAGCCTTGTCGTCCACATCGCCGCGCCACCGGATGTGGCGAGGGTATAGAAGCCTACCATATCACGCTCAACCGGGCTGGGCATCACACCCCGTTGTGTGGCCAGCGCTCCATACCAGGCCAGCGCTTCGACCGCCTGGGGGTTTTCCAGGAAGGGTTTCATCAACGCAGACTCGGCCTCGCGGCGCAACAAGCTGCCCCCGTGTTGGTAAACGAGCGCTAGAGGAAAGCTATTGCTCATTTCCGCGAACCCGTACCGGCCCGTCCTGTCGTCCTCGTGCAAGGTCAGGCGCTCGGCCAAGGCGACAAAGTCCTCCCAACTCCATCCGGCCTCTGGGTAGGCGATACCGAGTTGATCAAAAACCGCCGGATTGTAGAACATCACCAGGGGGTCAGCGTAGGCGGGCAAGCCCCACAGAGCGTCGTCGTAGCGAAAGGTATCGAGGATGCCGGGGAAAAAGTCGCTCCTTATCGCATCGTTTTCTTCGAGTAAGGGCTGCAAGTCGAGCAACATATCCAGGCGTGCGGCTTGATCCAGTCCCATGTTGTACCAGATGAAAGTGTCGGCCTGGCTGGCCAGCGTCTGCAAAGTGGCAGCTGGACGGGAAGGATTCCATGCCTCGAAAATGTCATCGGTCTCCCGAATATATACGTTGATCTCTGGGTGAATCTGTTGGAACTGATCGGCCAGAGTCTGGTAGGCCGTCACCTGGCCGGAACGGCAGCCAAAGGTAATGACCACCTGTTTGGCCTCGGGCCGAGGGGTAGTCGCCACCTTGGCGCAGGAAGTCAGCAGGCCAGCGACGATCAAGACAACCAAGATTGTTGTTGATCTGGTTACAACAGACCCCAATTTGCTTGTCTGAAACATCTCGTGCTCCTCCGGGTCAAGTATCTGTAGCACAGTCCAAGTATATCATATCTTCTGACTTTGTGTGTTCGCTTCCCTCCGTAGGCTCTGTTTATGCCACAGACGGGCTGTCAGGTCAGACATAAGCCCCCCGCAACCGCACGAGGGCTTCAATGTTGCTGCAAGTAATGCCGAGTGACTTGGCGCTCTGCCGGGGCAATGATCACGGAATGCCTCGTCATGGGTCACCGTCACCTACTCAACCGGGTAGGCTGGGTCTACCGACCTGGCACACGATCGCGCTTCGGCCTCGTCCAGCGGGCCGCCCGGATCGGTGAGACAGCGCAGGAAGGCCTCGGCCTGACTCTGCACCTGGCCGAGCGCTTGAGCGGGTGGCTCTCGCCCGGACAGGACATCCTGCACCGCCTGTTGGAACCATGGATAGACCCAACCCAGCCAGCACGTTCGATCCCGCCAACGGTTGAGACGGGTGTCCTGGTGGTTCATAGACGCCAGGCCGGCCGCCTTGTCGCCCTCCGGGGCCACGTCCGGCCCCTCGGCCAGGGAACGGCGAGCCGGTATGCCTGGCCCGGCGACCAAATGGTCGCTCAGGTAGACCAGCCAGTCCCAGCATTGGGTGGGATGGGGAGAGTAGGCTGAGATGTAGGCCGCCCAGCTATCAAAATCGGTGGCCTTCTGGCGGTCGGCAGGCGGTGGCACAGCACCAATGGCAAACTTATATCCTTGATCGCCTGCCCAGGGGTTATCGAACCACATCGCCACCTGGCCCGAGCGAATGAGGGACTCACGCTCCAGTGCAATGGCGTAGAGATCGTCCTCGGCCCACAACGGCGGCATAACCTGGTAGCGATGGGCCAGATCGGCGAGCCAACGCAGCGCCTCGACGGCGCCTTGGGTGTTGAAGGTCGGAGCCGTGGGCGCGTCGGGGTTGTCCACCAGAGAGGCCCCGCGCTGCAAGGTGAAGGCCATCGCCTCCGGCGTGGCAGAAGCCGAGGGCACAAAGCCGTATTGCCCGGCCTCGCCGCCTGTCAGCGCCTGGGCCGTGGCGACGAAGTCGTCCCAACGCCAGCCAGGGGCCGGATGGGGCAGCCCGGCTGCGTCGAACAGGTCTTGGTTGAAGTAGATCAGGTCGGGTATCACCAAGAGCGGCAGGCCCCAGGGGTCTCTTGCGCCGCCCAGGTCGGCCAACCCCTGGGGGTAGAAATCGTCGAGGGGGAAATCTCGTGCCTCCTCGATGAAGGGCTGCAGCCGGACGACGTGCTGCTGCCAGTCGTCTGGCCGGGCGAAAGTCTGCCACAGGAAGCAATCGGTAGAACCAGCCGTTTCGCCGAAGTTGAACGCCGGGGCGCGCTTTATTGTCACGCTCACCTCGGGATGGCGCTGGTGGAATTGGTAGGCCAACACCTGGTAGGGAACAGCATCTAACTCGTCGCCAATGATGAAAACCAATTTGACCGGGGCCACCTCCGGGGTGGGGGGGGGACTGGTCGAACCGGTGGTGGGGTGGGGGCGGCGGCAGCTTCGGCGACGGCCTGGGCGATGCGTTCCTCGGCCAGGGTCTGGGCCTGGGTCAGTGCCTCCTCGACTGTTGCTTGGCCTTCCCAGACGGAGTCCATGCATTCAACTAGCGCACCCCGGACGATAAGATCATAGGCCGTCATCGGCGGGTCTGGATGTTCCATGGCATAGACGATCGCCGCTTTGCCGTCGTCTCCCATCTGGTCGAAGTGGTCGGACGACTCGAAAACGGAGCGGCGGGTGGACATTTGTTCTACAGATGCGCTGCCCACGTGCTGTTCGGTGATAAACGAAATCCACTGCCAACAGGCCTGGGGATGGGCCGTGCCCGCACTGACGAAATAGCCTCTCACGATCATTGGATTGGCGGCCGTCCTATCTTCGGGAAACGGCGCTATGCCCACTTTGACCGGTTTTGGTCCTTTGGACATTCCCCACCAATTGAGCAATATATCCGTCCACATTGCAGCTACCTGGCTGGAAGGTATGAATTTCGTTGCACCCCGCTCAGGTGAAACGCCGTGCTTCCTGGTCAGATCCACGTACCAGCGCACCGCCTCGGCGACGAGGGGATCGTCAAGCGTTGGAACGGGGTATGGCGCCGTTCGATCCAGCAGGTCACCGCCATGTTGCTGGATGAAAGCAAACATGCCCTGGCCACCCCAGGCATCGAAGAAGCCGAACCATTTCGAGTTCCCTTCCCCGGCCGTCAACTGGACGGCGGCGCTGAGAAAATCTTCCCACGTCCAGCCCGGGGCGGGATAACCCAGCCCCGGCTGATCGAACAGGCTCTTGTTGTAGAAAATAAGGACGGGGCCTGCGCTGGCGGGCAAGCCCCGCAGCTTGCCCTCTCGTTGGAAGCGGGACAACAGGCCAGGGAAGAAGTCGTCGGGCGTAAAGCCTGGATCGCTCTCGGCCAGGGGTGTCAGATCCAGAAAGATGTCGTTCGCCAGACCTATCGCCAGAGCGTGCTCGGGAAGTTCAAAGGTATCCACGCTAGAGGCCAGTTCATGCAACATTTCTGGGGTAGGGGCGAATTGATGCCAGTTGCCTTTGATCTGGCTGATATCTTTGACGATGACTCGGACCGTAGGGTGAGTGGCGTTGAAAGCTTCGGCCAGGGCCTCGTAGGCTGGCAAATGATAGTCGCTGGCAGCAAAGGTGATGATGGTTGTCTCTGGCGTGGGTATGGAAACGGGTGTGACTACGTCAAGTCCTGGTGTTTCAACAGTGGGAGGAGACTGGCCGACCGTCACGACCGGCCTTCCCGGTTCGGGCGGCGTTGGGTTGCAGGCCGCCAGCGCCATCACGAGGGCCATGACAATGGCAGCAGTTTTACGCCATCCTGGCAACGACAGGGATGGTCTCATGAGTCTGCTCCTTTGTTTCGCAAGTCTATGTCGGTCAACAACAAGCAGGCCAGTCCGCATGAGAACCTGGATGTGTTCAGCCACCCCTACCTACGGCGACTGCTCCTTGAGCAACTCTTCAAACGCCTTGAACTCGGGGTCAGCTTCTTTGGCACAGGCGATGCTTCGCCCCTCAATGCTATCGGAGGAGAGGGTAAGGCAGGCCAAATAGTCGTCGGCTTTTCGCTGCGCTTCGGCCAGGACCATGGTCACATCTTCGCCTTCAAAAGCGCCTGCCAGAGCATCTTGCCACCAGGCGTCAATGGGCAAAAAAGGATATTTGCTCGCGGCATTGGTCTGGTGATCCAGCGCCAGCCGCGATAAGGCTGTGCGATAAGCCCGCGCCTCGTCGGCGCCCAGCGCCGATTCCCAGGCTTCCGACTCGGTCACCGAGCGCCGGGCCGGCACACCCCGAAAAGCGTTCGGTTGATCCGACAAGAAGGTGAGCCACTGCCAGCAGGCGGCAGGATCCGCAGCGTGGCGGGAGATGTACAGACTGTTGGTAAAGGGTGGTTTCAGCAAGGGGCCAGCAACTAGGGGCAGCGGCGCTGTACCCACCTGAAAGCCGGGTTCCTCATCTACGGTAAAACCACCACGCAACGACGCAAGATCTGTCCACAGGGCAGCATGGCCCGATACGACCAGCCTTTCCCGCTGGCTATGATTGCCCATTAACGAGTGTGTGCCTCCATCGTCATAGGGAGGCATGATTCCAGCATTGGCCAGACTCACCATCCAGGTCACAGCACTCACCACCTCTGGATGGTCGAAGCCCACTGCCGGTGGCTCAGTGTTCAAGTCGTACAGACGGACATCCTGTACAGCCAGCAGAAAACCAATAGCATCCCCCTGGAAGGGAACAAAACCGTAAGTTTTATTCGGGTATGGTCTTCGTTTCGGCCATAAGCTCAAGCGCCGCTTTGGGACAGGACGCAGATTCACGCAGATTATCGCAGATAAAACAAGAATCAGCGTGAATCTGCGTTCATCTGCGTCCGAGTTAGAGCCGAGTGGCCGAAACGACGATCGTGGCCTTTTATTCTTTCCTTCTCCTGACGTAGCTGCTGCTGCCAGTGACAAAAAGTCATC
>CAYWWC010000073.1:0-15665 GCA_964461615.1 uncultured Anaerolineae bacterium | reverse complement strand
ATGTCCGGTGGTGTGGGAGGGGGGCGGGCTTAGCCCGTCCCCCTATCCCGATTCCAAGGCAGGACACCGCTTGCGGACCATCGCCCGAGTGGAAGAGTTGCTCCACAGGCACCAGTTGCCAGGCTTGCCATCCGAAGTAGGGAAAGAGAAAATGAGAAAGCTGGAGTTGATCGAAAGTCTTATCGAGGATGTGGAGACTCTTGAGTACCGAGACGCATCACATTTGGACGCCATTCGGCGCAGAGCAGAAATGCTGATACGGAATTTCTATGGGGAGAACAGCAAGTATCTCAAAGATATCCAGAACATCAGCTTCTATACAGGGTTTGGGCCTGTTGGAGAACAGGTCAAGCGCCAGGCTTGGTCCTCGGGCGGCAAGGAGATGATGAATCTCTTCAACACGATGAAGGAAGAGATTTTACTTTTCGACACGACGGCTGGCACTGCTGCGGTCCAGCCGGACCAGGTCGAGGTAGGTGACAAGGTCTTCATTGTCCACGGGCGAGACGAATCCATGAAGCAGTCAGTCGCCCGCGTCTTGGAGAAGCTTGGCTTAGAACCTATCATCCTTCACGAGCAACCTGACCGTGGGCGGACGATCATTGAGAAGTTCATAGACTACTCAAATGTTGAGTTTGCCTTGGTCCTACTATCTCCTGACGATATGGCATATCAGCGAAATGCCGACCCAGAAAGTGCGAAGCCCCGAGCGCGTCAAAACGTAATCTTGGAGTTAGGATATTTCCTGGGCAAACTTGGTCGAGACTGTGTAGTGGCGTTACACGCCCAGGATGAGGATTTTGAGATGCCATCTGACTACTCTGGGGTCTTGTTTGTTCCGTTCGACATATCTGGTCGCTGGCAGTTTGACCTTGTCAGGGAGCTGAAGGCAAGTGGCTATGAGGTTGACGCCAATAAACTGCTCGAGTGACTCAAGCGGAGGCGTCACTATTCATACGTGTAATGGTCAGTGCCTTGGAGCGCTCTTTATAGCATACTTGCTCAAGGAGATGAAGTGATGAAAACGGTCAACTCCGTCGTCTTCCCAGCGCCCCAATTCGCCATTCTCTCTGAGACCCAGATCCGAGATCTCCACTTGGCCGCCCTGGAGGCACTGAGATGCACGGGGATCCGATTCCATCACTCGGAGGCTCTGGACATGCTGAAGGGAGCCAGAGCCTTTTCAGGATGCGCTGGACCAGATGCGCGAACACAAGTTGGAAAATAAGGAGGAAAAGATGAAGTACAACATCGCTTTCGTCGGTTTTGGAATAGTCGGCCAAGGGCTGGCTAATCTCCTTCTGGAGAAAAAGGAGCTTCTCAAAGAGAAATACGATTTCGAATACGCGGTGGTAGCCATCTCCGATTCCCTGAAAGGCTCGGTCTACGATTCAGAGGGCTTAGACCTGAGTGAATTGCTCTCTTTGGTAAGAGAGACCGGCGGAATCCAGGGGTACCCCAGGGGGGAAAAGGGGTGGGGTAGTCTGAAGGCCATCAGAGAGTCCAACGCCGACATCATCGTCGAAGTGACCTACACCGACATCCAGACCGGGGAGCCGGCCATCAGCCACATCAAAGCCGCCTTGAACAGCAAGAAACATGTGGTCACGACCAACAAGGGCCCCATTGCCCTGGCCTACCGGGAACTGTCGGAGTTGGCAAAGGAAAACGGGGTAGGCCTACGATTCGAGGGCACAGTGATGTCCGGGACGCCCAGCCTCAACTTGGGCCTGGAGGCTTTGGCTGGAGCCGAGATAAACGAAGTCAGGGGGATTCTGAACGGTACGACCAACTACATCTTGACTGAGATGGCACAGGGCATAGACTACGACGCGGCGCTGAGAGAGGCGCAGCGCTTGGGCTATGCCGAGGCCAACCCCGAGGCCGATGTCGAAGGCTGGGATGCTTTGGCGAAGATCGTGATCCTGGCCAATACCCTGCTGGGGGGCGACGTCAAAGTGGACGAGGTCAAGAGGAAGGGTATCACTGGAATCAGCCTCGCGGACGTCGAAGCGACCAAGAGTGAAGACAAGTGCTGGAAGCTGATCGCGCGGGCCTGGAGGGAGGGTGATGGGGTCAAGGCCGAAGTGAAGCCAGTGAAAATCGCTAACGAGGACTTCTTGGCTGGCGTCGGCGGAGTGACAAACGCGCTGACGATTGACACCGACACGTTGGGCCAGGTGACGCTCATTGGCCCCGGAGCTGGGGGACGCGAAACCGGCTTCGCCCTGCTATCTGACTTGCTCCGCATCCATCGCGCGGTGGCGTGAACGAATTCGGAAGTTGGGGGTTGGAATCTCGAATTGAACTCGAAATCCCAACCTTGACTCAATACACAAAACAGAGAAGGAAGGAGGCACTCCAATGTACCGCAATCGAGACCTGGGTATAAACTATATCAAGGCCCGTAAGGACCACCGCTGCTATGGGATGGGCTTAGGCATCATCATCCTGGACGAAGTCTACCCCGGTTTCCCCGGCGATGTGCGCAACGCCAGCGCATATCCATTTCCCATTCAGTACGAGATCGTCGAGGATGTAGATATCCCCAGGTTGGTTTTTGAAGAGGACAAGTCACCGTGTTTGGAGCCCATCCAGCGCGCGGCCAAGAAGCTGGAAAAGATGGGGTGCCGAGCCATCGCGGCCGAGTGTGGCTACTTCGCCTATTTTCAAAAAGAGATCGCAGGCTATGTGGACGTGCCGGTGTTCATGTCTAGTCTGCTCCAGGTGCCCTGGGCCCAACAGCTCATTGGACCGGAAAAGGTGGTGGGTATTCTGGTCGCGTTGGGAAAGTACATGACACCAGCTCACTTGGAGGCGGTCGGTGTTCAGCCTGGCAGCAACTATGTCCTGGCCGCTGCTATGGATGACGGACGCTGCCCGGAGTTTGACAACCTGTGGATTGTGTCCAAGCGCCCAGATCCACCACAGGCGGATTATGACAAAGCGGAGCAAGATATCGTCCAAGTCGCTGTTGATTTCTACCGGGCCCATCCCAACATGGGGGCGATGGTGTTGGAGTGCACCGGCTTCCAACCCTTTGCCCGGGCTATCCAGAGGGAGATTGATATTCCGGTCTTTAGTTGGGGGACGCTGCTGGACTATGCCTACTCAGTGACGGTTCACCGAGACTACTATGGGCACGTGTAGTATGAGCCAATCTCCTAACCAGGGAGGTTTATATGACCAAACGAGTGATTCACCCACCAACGGGCACAGAACTGACCTGCAAGAACTGGCTCATCGAAGCAGCCTACCGCATGATCCAGCACAACCTGGACCCAGAAGTGGCTGGCGATCCCGACAACCTGATCGTCTACGGCGGCAGCGGGCGGGCGGCCCGCAACTGGGCCTGCTTTGACGCCATCCTGGAAAGCTTGCGGAAACTGGAGCCAGACGAGACGCTGCTGGTGCAGAGTGGCAAGCCGGTGGCCGTATTCAAGAGCCATCCTGATGCGCCCCGTGTCCTCATTGCCAACTCCAACCTGGTGCCCGCCTGGGCCAACCAGGATTACTTCGACGAGTTGGAGCGCCTGGGGTTGATTATGTACGGCCAGATGACGGCCGGCAGTTGGATCTACATTGGCACGCAGGGCATCTTGCAGGGGACCTACGAAACTCTGGGCGCTTGCGCCCGCGCCCAGGGCTGGCCCAGCCTCAAAGGCAAGTTCGTCCTCACCGCCGGGCTGGGCGAGATGGGCGGCGCACAGCCGCTGGCTATCACCATGAACCAAGGCGTTGGCCTGATCGTAGAAGTAGACCGCTGGCGCGCCGAACGCCGCCTGCAACTCGATCAGATTGACCGCGTCAGCGATGACCTGGAGGAGGCGATGACCTGGGTGGAAGAGGCGTTGTCCAAAGAAGAACCCCTCTCCGTTGGTCTCATCGCCAACGCCGCCGAGGTGCTGCCAGAGCTGGTCGTGCGTGGCATTGCCCCAGACGTAGTCACTGACCAAACCAGCGCCCACGATCCGCTGCATTACTTCCCAGCCGGGATGAGTTTTGCAGAGGCCAAGGCATTGCGCGACCGCGACCCGGCGGCCTTCAAGCGCCGGTCGATGGCCTCGATGGCCGCTCACGTGCAGGCCATGCTGGATTTCCAGTCGAAGGGCAGCATCGTCTTTGACTACGGCAACAACATCCGCCAGCGGGCCTACGACGCTGGGGTGAAAAACACCTTTGATTTCCAGGGATTTGTGCCGCTTTACATCCGGCCGCTCTTCTGCGAAGGCAAAGGCCCCTTCCGCTGGGTAGCCCTCTCCGGCGACCCGGAGGACATCTACGTCACCGACCGGGCCATCATGCAGCTATTCCCCGAGGACGAACACTTGGCGCGCTGGCTCAAGATGGCGCAGAAGCAGGTCAAGTTCCAGGGGCTTCCTTCGCGCATCTGCTGGTTGGGCTATGGGGAGCGGGCCAAAGCGGGCTTACTATTCAACGAGCTAGTAGCCAGCGGCCAGGTCAAAGCGCCTATTGTCATAGGTCGAGATCACCTGGATGCCGGTTCGGTGGCCTCGCCTCGCCGCGAAACCGAGGGCATGAAAGACGGTTCTGACGCCGTCTCGGACTGGCCGATCCTCAACGCGCTGATCAACGCCGTTAACGGCGCGACCTGGGTCAGCTTTCACCACGGCGGCGGGGTGGGCATCGGCTACAGCCAGCACGCCGGCATGGTCATCGTTGCTGACGGCACGCCCGAAGCGGCCGTCCGCCTGCAGCGGGTGCTGACCTCAGATCCTGGGTCGGGCGTCGCCCGCCATGTGGACGCCGGATACGAGCGGGCCATTGAGGTGGCAAAGGAGAGAAAAGTGCAGATTCCGATGATGCCATGATGAGATGGTATGAAGCGAGAGCCATGAGAGGTCGAGTGCTCACATGAACCAAATCTCGTTGGACGGCGAACATCTGACTCTTGAAGAAGTAGTAGCCGTGGCAACCGCGCCAAAGATCGAGGTCGTGCTCTCCGAAGATGGATGGGAGAAGGTTGGCCGGGCGGAACGGGCAGTAAAGGACTTTGTGGCGCGCGGGCAGATAGTCTACGGCGTCACCACCGGCTTTGGCGCGTTCAAGGACCGCGTTATTCCACCGGATCAGGTGCAGCAGCTTCAGCGCAACATCCTCATGAGCCACGCCGTGGGCGTCGGTGAGCCGCTGGACGAGCCGACAACGCGAGCAATGATGGTCATCCGCGCCAACACCTTGGCCAAAGGGCACTCCGGTATCCGAGGGGAAACCCTGCGGCTGCTGCTGGAGATGCTCAATCGGGGCGTGCACCCCGTGGTGCCCAGCCAGGGTTCACTGGGCGCGAGCGGCGACCTGGCACCGCTGGCCCACATGGCGCTGCCCCTCATTGGTTTGGGGGAGGCAATCTACCAAAAAGAACACTTGCCAGGCGCTGAGGCATTGGCGCGAGCCGGGCTATCGCCGGTGACGCTGGAGGCCAAAGAAGGCCTGGCTCTCACCAACGGCACAGCTTTTATGGCCGCTGTCGGCGTGCTGACCACTGTCCAGGCGGAAAACCTGTCCTGTGTGGCCGACGTGGCCGGTTGCCTGAGCCTGGAAGCGCTGCATGGCACGCCGCTAGCCTTCGACGAGCGCATCCACGCTGTCCGACCCCATCCGCGCCAGGTGGAGTGCGCCGCTTTTCTTCGCCAACTCATCGAGGGCAGTACCTTCATCCGACCTGACGACCCGCTAAATGTGCAGGATGCCTACACTCTGCGCTGCATCCCCCAGGTGCATGGCGCGGTGCGCGACGCGATTCTCTACGCCCGCTGGGTGCTGAGCATCGAACTAAACGCCGCCACCGACAACCCCCTCATTTTCTTCGACAAGGACACCGGCGAGGCGACAGTGCTCTCTGGCGGCAACTTCCACGGCGAGCCGCTCGCCATCGCCATGGACTACCTGGCGCTGGCGCTCACCGAGCTGGGCAACATGTTGGAGCGGCGGCTCACCCGCCTCACCGACGAGGACAGCAACCAAAACACGCTGCCCGCCTTCCTCATCCAGCATGGCGGTTTGAACTCGGGCTTCATGATGACCCAGTACACAGCCGCCTCCCTCGCCTCAGAGAACAAGGTGCTGGCCCACCCCGCCAGCGCCGATACCATTCCTACTTCGGCCAACATTGAGGATCACGTGAGCATGGGAGCGGCTGCGGCGCGCCAGGCACGCCAGATCGCCGCCAACGTGGAGCGCATCCTGGCGCTGGAGCTATTGGCCGCTGCGCAGGGGATAGATTTTCGCCGCCAAGTGTTGGGGCCGGAAGCCAGGTTGGGCCAGGGAACAGCCCCAGCTTATGAGCTGATCCGCCAACGAGTGCCCTTCTTGGAGCAAGACGCAGTGATGTACCCCTACATTGAGGCTGTGCGAGACCTCGTTGCCAGCGGCGAGTTGACGGCGGCGGCCAAAAGAACGGCAAGTCACGGATTGACGAGATCGTGAACTGCGCCGCGGCCTGATGCCCTGGTCAAGGTGAAAAGCCGGATGTCGTGAGAATGGAAGGCAACGAACTGATGGAAGTCATTACAACGGTCTGTGGTATGTGCGGTGGAGACTATTGTGGCATTGACGTGTACTTGGAGGCCGTGTTCACTTCCAGGGATGGCAAGATTGTCAATGTCAAAGGCTCGAAGGATCACCGAGTGAACCAGGGTATAACGTGTCCCAAAGTGCAGGCGACCCTTGAACTGGAGTATGACCCCAACCGACTGAGTTATCCGATGAAGCGGGCAAGCCAGGATGGCGCGTGGCAAAGAATTACCTGGGACGAGACTCTTGATACCATTGCCGAAAAGTTGCGCCGAATAAAGGACGAATATGGCGCGCAGGCATTGGCTGTTTACGAGGGCGCATCTCTTGAGCAGTTCATACGGGACGGATGGGCGCGGCGATTTATGAACTTGTACGGCACACCCAACTGGGTCAAGAATGACCACATGTGCTACTTGCCGTCCGTCATTGCCGAACGCCTCACCTATGGCATCGAAGAGATTGATGGGTTCGAAGCAGAGCACGCGCGCTGCATACTCCTCTGGGGCGCTAACCCTGTGACCAGCCATGTCGCCACCCATTGGCGTTACATAACGCAGGCTCGCAAGCGCGGAGCCAAACTGATCGTTGTTGACCCTCGATTCAGCGAATCTGCACGAAAGGCCGACATCTATGCGCCGATTCGACCCGGCAGCGACGTTGCCCTGGCGCTGGGCCTCATCAATTTCGTCATCACCGAGAAACTGTACAATGCCAAGTTTGTGGAACAGTGGACCACAGGGTTTGATCAGTTGGCCGAGCGCGTTAAACCGTTCACGCCTGAAAAGGTAGAGTCCATCACGGGTGTGGCGGCAAACGATGTGCGGCGAATCGCCGAAACTTATGCCACAAATACACCAGGCTGGATGGACGCCGGCAATGCCCTGGAGCATCACTCCAATTCCGCGCAGACGTTGCGCGCCCTGATGATCTTGAAGGCATTAACGGGAAACATAGACGTGCCGGGAGGCAACGTCCTGATCGATAGACTCCCACTGATGGATGTAAAGCTCAGGGAGAAGAGACCCGTTGGCCCCAAGCCGCTGGGGGCAGCGAAGTATCCCTTGTTTGTGGAATTTAGTGAATTCATTCCCGGCGACGTGCTGATTGAGACCTTGCTCACCGATGAACCGTATCCGATCCAGGCTATGTTGTTCAGCGGCGGCAACCCTGCGCTCACCTGGCCGAACAGCCAGCGGGTTGAAGCGGCCTTCCGTCGGTTGGATTTCATGGTGGTCATGGAGCTGTACATGACTGCGACGGCCCGCTTGGCGGATATTGTGTTGCCGGCGGCTTCCCAGTTCGAAAAAACGCAGCTCATTGCTTCCACCGCTCCTTTTGGCGTCGACAAACCCACGTGGTATCTCAGCCTGCGAAAGCGGATCACCGATCCCGGCGAACGGAGGTCGGATTGGTGGTTTTGGAAGGCGCTCGCCCATCGGATGGGATATGGGGACTATTATCCCTGGGCTGACGAAAAGGAAGCGATTGATCACCAGCTCAATCCGCTGGGAATCAGCGTTGCGGACTTGGAGGCCAACCCGACTGGTATGTTCTATGGGGAGCCGCCAAAATACCGGCGTTACGAGAAGGAGGGCTTTCGGACGCCCACTGGAAAGGTAGAGCTTTATTCCCACGTTTTGGAGGGGTATGGATACGATCCCTTGCCGCATTACGAGGAGCCTGCCGAGAGCCACGTCCGCGCGCCGGAAACTGCGCAACGCTACCCATTGATCCTCAACGCCGGACGCAGGGTGATCGCTTATACTCACTCGCGGCATCGCGGTCTGCCCAGCCTGCGGCGCATTGAGCCGGAGCCGTATGCCGAGATCCATCCCACGACGGCGCAAGAGTACGGCGTTAGCGATGGGGACTGGATCGTCGTCGAGAGTTTGCGGGGCTCCATTGACATCAAGGCCAAGGTGACGGAGGGAATCGTCACGGGCGTGGTGAACCTGTTGCACGGCTGGGAAGAGGCGAATGCAAACGTGTTGACCGATCACCAGGACTGCGACCCGATCCTTGCCACTCCGTCGCTGCTGGCAGGGCTGTGTATTATCAGGAAGAAGGGATAGGGTGGTGGTTGGTTTGGAAATAGATAGTTGCGCAGCAATCATTTCTCAGAGGTACGGCTCTCAAAAGCTCGGCAGGGCCTCCTGACCGCAGCCAACGGGGAGATGTCAAAGTTCGCGTTTGACATTGTGCTTAGGTGTGGTATAATTTGCTCAGGCTAGTTTCATGTGCCGCCCAGGTAGATTCGTGAGTTGTTGTTTGCGGCGTGAGAGGACGACCTAGTTGAAGAAAGGAGGTGCTACGAGGGAATTTGTTTGACTGGTGGTGTTGGAGCAGAATAGAGTTGGCTGAGTATCTTGGCGACTCTCTCTTGCTCTCTACACTGTAAGAAACCTTATCAAACTATTTGAAGGAGGAATATCTCAAAAATGGAAATTCTCAAGAAGAAACCAACCAATGGTGTACATGCGTACATCCCAGAGCTAGAGGACCTTTTCCGAAAGGGCCGGATCAGCCGACGTGAGTTCTTGCGGAACGCGACCTTGCTGGGTGTGTCTCTGGCCAGCGCCAGTGCCTTCTTGGCTTCCTGCTCGCCGGCGGCAGCGCCCACAGCGACGCCGAAAGCTATCGCTGCCCCGACCGCGACGCCCAAGCCGAAGCCGACGGCGACGCCCAAGCCGACCGGCCCCCCGCGCGGCGGCACACTCACCTATGGCACCCGCGTTATGGGCATTGACCATCCGGCGCGGTACTCCTGGATCGAGGGCGATGCCGATATCACCCGCTTTGTGATCGAATACCTCACCTACGTGGATGAGAACAACATCCCTCAACCCGTTCTGGCGGAGAAATGGGAAGCCAGCGACGATCTGAAGACCTGGACGCTGCACCTGCGCCAGGGGGTCACCTGGACTACGGGCGAGCCATTCAACGCCGACGACGTGGTCTTTACCATTAAAGAATGGCTGAACCCGGACGTTGGCTCGTCCATTCTGGGGTTGATGAACTACTTGCAGCCCACGGGCATCGAGAAGGTAGACGACCACACGGTGGTGCTGCACCTGGACTCGCCGCAGATCGGCGTGGCGTATCACTTGCATCACTATCCAGGGTCTATTCTGGACCACCGTACCTTTGAGGGCGACTGGCTCGAGAACCCCGTAGGCACGGGTCCTTTCACCCTGGAGGAGTGGTCAGTAGGCGAACGGGCGATACTCAAGGCCCGCAAGGAGGGTTACTGGAAGAACGGCGCCGATGGCAAGCCACTGCCTTACCTGGACGAGATCATCTGCGTTGACACGGGCGAGGAGGAGACGGCGCGTGTCTCGGGACTCAAAGGTGGCCAGCTTGACGTCTTTTATCCAAAGGTAACCGGCTTCCAAGCCCTTAAGGACGACCCCAACATCACTATGGGCGCTATCGCCACCACCCAGACGAAAGTGTTGCGCATGAGGGTGGACATGGAGCCGTGGACGGACGTGCGAGTGCGCAACGCCGTCAAGCTGTGCCAGGACAAGGATAAGATCCTCAAGCTGGCCTTCTTTGGCGAAGGTATCACGGGGCCTGACTGCCACGTCTCGCCGGTGCACCCCGCGTTCAGCCCCATGGAAGCGACCCCCTACAACCCGGAGAAGGCCAAGGCACTACTGGCCGAGGCCGGCTACCCGGATGGGCTGGATGTCACAATTACCATAGGCAGTGGCTGGCCCGACATCGTCTCCTACGCAGAGACACTCAAGCAGGACGCCGAGGCGGCTGGTTTGCGCATCACCATCAACGCCATTCCCAACAGCGCCTACTGGGACGTATGGACGGAAGCTGACTTTGCCATCACGTCCTGGACGCACCGTGCATTGTCAGTCATGGTGCTGCCGCTGGCCTATACCTGTGACAAGGAAGGCACGCCGGTGCCGTGGAACGAGAGCCGTTGGTGCGACGATGAGTTCGACACGTTGCTGACCAAGGCCATGGGCACGCTGGACCTGGAGGATCGCCGCAAGATCATGGCCGACATCCAGAGGATCCAGGTGGAGCGTGGCTCCATCGGCATTCCCTTTTGGATGAACGCCTGGATCGCCCATAACCCCAAGGTCAAGGGCATGGTGGCTCACCCGACCAACTACAACGACAATTGGATCGAGGTCTGGAAGGAAACGTAGGCATAGCTCCTCACCCAATCGCATCCAATCCTTGTCGGAAACCCAGTGGGGCAGGGAGCGGATAGAAAACATCCGCCCCCTGCCCCATCCTCTCAAAGCCCAATTCATGAAAGGTGCAGGCTACGACTGTTGAGCCCGGCGTCAGAAGGGAGTGGTTATGGCTAAGTTTCTCGTACGTCGTTTTGTATTCTTGGTTTTCACCATGTTGTTCGTCTCGGTGGTTGTCTTTGCCATCTCGGAGCTGGCGCCCGGTGACATAGTGCGTCATATGCTGGGCGCATTTGCCACGCCCGCGCAGGAGGAATCATTGCGAGAGCAGTTGGGCATTAACCGACCCGCCTGGGTGCGCTACACCACCTGGCTGATCGGCAGCGACCTGTTGTGGGCTCAGCCAAAGGTCGGGATGCCTCTGCGACAGACCGCCTCGGAGAAGACGGGATTCACCGAGTGGTGGGCGCAGGAACCTGATGGCACCCTGATCCGATGGCGACTGGAAGAGGAGGACCTCATCGCCATACGGCACCAATCGGATGGCACAGTCGTTGAGTCCGTTGACAATGATCGCTGGAACATTGACGTCGCAACCGAGTTAGTGCGCCTGAAAGAGTTTCGTGAAGAGGTGATCTTCAATGAACAACTCTCCCTTGAGGATCGATACACCGTACTAGAGGGAGTTGATCGTCTGGTCGAGATTCTCAGCAGTGAAGGCCTGACGCAAGAAGAGTTGTCAGCTCAAATCAAGGCCGCGGAGCAACCCCTGGATGCAATGAAGGACGCGGAAGCTGCAGGGCAGAGAGCAGCACTGCAGACTGCTGTCCGGGGGATGTTCAACAACGAAGCAGTGGAGGCCCTCACCGTGGCGCGAGAACTGACCGAAATGTCAGAGACTCCAGACGAGGAATACCTGAGGACCGTGCCCAACCGACTGGGGAAAGCTGCCACGTTGCTGGCCAAGACCAGACCCGAACTGGCCGAGCAATTGCGCGCGGCTTCCAAGAGCCTGCTGGGCCGCAACCTGGATGAGGCCAAAGCGACCCTATCAGAGATCATTGCTCCTCTGAGTGACCTGACCAGGCCCCTGACTGATCTGGCCCAGGCGCTGGAAGGCGATAACTACGAGCAGGCAGCGGTCATCATCGAGTCCATGTTCGACCCATCTGGCACACCAGACGAAGCACTGATGGCCCTCATGTCTGACCAGTTCGCGGATACGGCGAGATCGTTGAGGGACCTTATCCCTGAGCTTGCCGAAGACCTGGCCCAGGCATCCGAGAGCCTGGAAGACGGAGAGGCGGCCGCGGCCCACGAGAGCCTCGGGCGGGCTGCCGCGTTCTTGACCGAAAGGGGGCCGGCGATCGCCCGCAACGAGGCCGCTAAAAAAGCCGGAGTTGGCAGGTTCTTCTGGGGCGTGGATAACCTCAACCACGCCGTAATGTGGCAGACGGGCGGGGAACACACCTTTTGGATGAAGGCCAAGGGAGCAGGCTGGTGGGTGGAGCAGGCCGGCGGTGCGGTCGAGTACATTCCCTTGCAGCGGGGCCTGTTGCGCGGCGACCCCGGCGAGTCCGTGCGAACCCGCCAACCGGTCTCTGAAGAGCTAGTGCGGAGGGTGCGTAACTCGGCCGTCCTGGCGGGCCTGGCCTTTGCCGTGGTCATGCCTTTGGCCCTGCTAATGGGAGTCGTCGCAGGTCTCAATGAGGGCAAGACGATTGACCGCATCTTCTCGATCTTTGGCTTGGTGACCACCGCCAGTCCCAACTTCGCCACTGGTGTTTTCCTGATCCTGGTTTTCAGCATCTGGCTAAAGGTGTTGCCTGGGGCGACGGTGTTCACCAGTGCAACGGCTATCTTCGAGGAACCCAAGATGCTGGTGCTGCCCGTGGCCACGTTGACGCTGATTGAGTTGGGGTACGTGCTGCGCATCACTCGGGCCAGCATGGTGGAGGTGATGAAAGCGGCTTACGTCCGCACCGCCTTCCTCAAGGGGTTGCCATATCGGCGCATCGTCTTCAGGCACGCCGTACGCAACGCCATGATGGCACCCATCACCGTCATCATGCTGCACGTCAATTGGCTGATGGGTGGCATCGTGGTGGTGGAAGCCATCTTCGGATTCCCAGGCCTCGGCAATTACTTGCTTCAGTCAGCATTATACAAGGACGTCTTTGCCATCGAGGCCGGGGCGATGGTGATGGTGATACTGGCCGTGGGGACACAGTTGGTGGCCGACATCATTTACACCTTCATCAACCCCCGTATCCGGTACGCATGAGTTGGTAAACTGGTAAATTGGTAGATTGGGAAACTGGTAAATTGGTGAGCCGCCCCAATCTACCAGGCTACCAATCTACCAGTCCCCAAAAGGAGTGAATTATGGCAGTAAGTGAACAAGCTATGCCCAAGCTAGTAGCCCGTCCATCACGGATACAGCGTTTGCGCGAGGGCCTGGTCGTGATCACGGCCTCCAAAGTAGCGCTGGTGGGGTTGGCCCTGGTTCTCTTCTGGGTGGCCGTCGCGCTCTTCTCGTTGGTCACGACGCTGGACCCCTTCGCGCAGGACATCAATGCCGTCAACGCCCCTCCCTCGGCGGAACACCTGCTGGGCACTGATGACATTGGGCGAGACCTGCTGGCGCGCATCGTGCACGGTAGCCGCCTCATCCTGACCCTGGCCCCGCTATCGGTCTTTTGCGCTCTGTTCGTTGGCTCCACGTTGGGCCTGGCGGCGGGTTACCTTGGCGGTCTGGTAGACGAGATCGTCATGCGCGTCCTGGATGCCATGATGGCCTTCCCCTCCATCTTGCTCTACATGATCATCATCGCTGCGCTGGGACCATCCTCATTGAACGTCGTCTTAGCCATCACCATCGCCGGCACGCCCGGCATCGCCCGCCTGGTGCGCGGCCTGTCCCTGGACATCCGTACCCGCGACTACATCGCCGCGGCCGAGTTGCGGGGCGAGACCCCCCTCTACATGATGTTTGTGGAGATCCTGCCCAACGCTCGAGGCCCCATCATCGTGGATGCTATGCTGCGCGTGGGCTATGCCGTCTTCAGCATCGGTACGCTGGGTTTCCTGGGCCTGGGCGTCCCGCCCCCTTCACCCGACTGGGGCAGCATGGTCGCCCGCGCGCGGCAGTATATCTGGACTAACCCCTGGGCCGTGTTGTGGCCGGCTCTGGCCATCTCGTCTTTGGTGGTGGGTCTCAACCTCTTTGCCGATGGCGTGCGCGAGGAGTCGTTGAGATATCAGTAGCCCCCCCCCTCTTTCCCCCCCAACCCTGGGGGGGATGAAGGAGGAGAAGGAGAAAACAGAACATGAGTGTGGATTTGGAATTGGTTGTAGAGGACCATCGAGTCAAGACGCCCATTCTGAAGATTGAGAATCTGGCCATCTCGTACGAGACCCGTCGCGGAGATGTGAACGCTGTACGCGATGTCTCCTTTGAGATTCATCGCGGGGAGGCTTATGGCATCGTTGGCGAATCGGGTTGCGGCAAGAGCACCGTGGCCTTTGGCGTCGTTAACTTCTTAGGCAACGGCCGGATCGTGGATGGCAGCATCCTCTTTCAGGGACAGGAGTTGCGAGGGCGAAGCGAGGAGGAGCTACGGCGTCTTCGCGGCGACCAGATCGCTATGGTCTACCAGGACCCCATGCAGGCCCTCAACCCCTCGATGCGTATCGGCGACCAGTTGAGCGAGGTGCTGACCGTCCACCGGGGCCTCGGCAAAGCGACCGCGCACGAAAAGTGCATCGCCATGCTCAAGCGCGTATACATGCCCGATCCGGAGGCTGTGATGGTGCGCTATCCTCACCAACTCTCTGGCGGACAACAGCAGCGCGTGGTCATCGCCATGGCTCTGCTCAACGACCCGGCATTGCTGATCATGGACGAGCCGACCACCGCCCTCGACGTAACCGTCGAGGCAGCGGTTTTGGACTTGATCGCCGAGCTGCGGAGCAAGATTGACACGGCCATCCTGTACATCTCTCACAACCTGGGCGTGATAGCGCGGGTCTGCGATAAGGTGGGCGTGATGTATGCCGGGGAGATGGTGGAACGCGCTTCGGTTGAAGATGTTTTCCTGCGCCCCATGCATCCCTATACCCAGGGGCTGATGCGTTGTGTGCCCAAACTGGGGACGAGCAAGGAGTCAAGTTATCTCTATCCCATCCGAGGACGGGTGCCTTCGCCGATGAATCTGCCGCCGGGGTGCGTCTTTGAGCCGCGTTGCGACTACGCCCGGGAGGAGTGCCGTCTTAGAAAACCCGAACTTCGTTCGGTCGGGCTCAGACATTGGGCCCGCTGTCACTTTGCCGACGAAATCGTCGCCGAGGAATGGCAGCCACCGGGGAGCATAGCTGCTGACCTGGTGCAGTTGGAACAGCAAGAAAAGAAAGCAGAAGGCCCAATCCTGCAGGTCGAACACCTCAAAACCTACTATCGCCAGGCAGCCACCTCGGCAGCCAGCTTGATCGGCCTGGGTGAGAAACGCTACGTCAAGGCGGTGGATGACGTCAGCCTCGAAGTACCGAGAGGAGCTACGCTAGGGGTTGTCGGCGAGTCGGGTTGTGGCAAGAGCACCCTGGCCAAGACCATCGTCGGTCTGGAGCCTCTCACCGATGGCAAAATAGAGTTTCTGGAGTTCGATGTCTCCGTGCCGGTAAAGAAGCGTGACATCAAGCTTATCCAGGAACTCCAAATGATTTTCCAGAACCCCGATTCTACCATGAATCCTTCCTTCACCGTTGGGCATCAGATAGGGCGTCCGCTGAGACGCTTCAAGACCGTACCATCTGATCAGGTAAGGGGCGAGGTGTTCCGGTTGCTGAATGCGATCAAGCTCGACGAGAGCTACTACCATCGTCTGCCCCGCCAGTTGAGTGGAGGCGAGAAACAGCGTGTAGGTATCGCCCGCGCCTTTGCCGCCCGTCCAGAATTGGTACTGTGCGATGAGC
>CAYWWC010000072.1:0-15876 GCA_964461615.1 uncultured Anaerolineae bacterium | reverse complement strand
ATGGGAGTGGGGCATCTTCCGATGTCCCTTTTCTTTTATGTGGAGTCTATGGTATAATAGGCATCATCCATAAAACTGAACAGGAGTAGAATTTGGAACACATCCAGAGTTACCTCAACGAGATAGGCCAGATGGTGAAAGACCTGCCCCAGGCTGAGATCGCTCGCACCATTGACATTCTGACCCAGGCTCGAATCGACGGAAAGCGGATCTTCGTGATGGGCAACGGTGGCAGCGCGGCCATGGCCTCGCACTTTGCCTGCGATTTGGGCAAGGGGACAGTGAGGGAGGGGAAGGCGCGCTTCAAGATAATCTCCCTGAACGACAACGTCCCGCTGCTGACCGCTTACGCCAACGACTTTGGCTACGAGACTGTCTTCGCCGAGCCGCTGGCTTCGCTGGCCGAACCGGGCGACGTGGCCATAGCCATAAGCTCCAGCGGCAACTCGCCCAACGTGCTGCGGGCTATGGACGTGGCGCGGGAGCATGGCCTCACCACCATTGGTATCACGGCCTTCGAAGGCGGTAAGCTCATAGAGAAAGTAGACGTGTGCGTGGTCGTGCCCGCCGATTCCCGGCACCCCGACGCCATGCAGCACGCTGAGGATGGCCAGTGGGTGGTTCTCCACACCATCTTCGTCGTCATACGCCAAGAGATGAAGTGAACGTGGAGCAGGAACGGCTTCTGCTGGCTCTAGACTTCGGCGGCACAAAGCTGACGGCGGGCACCGTTTCCACTTCCGAGTTGGCTGCATCCGGCGAGCGCGGCTGGCGGGCTCACAGGGTAGTTCCCTCGCCGCCCGGCAGCAACGCCCAGAGCGACCTGGAGATCATGATGGGGTTGGCGCGAGATCTGCTGGCCAGCCCCCCCTCAGTCCCCCCCCACTCTGGGGGGAAAGCCGAAGCACCTCTGGCCGCGGTGGGGGTCAGTTTCGGCGGGCCGGTGGATGCGGAGCGGGGCCTGGTGCGGCTGTCACATCACGTGCCAGGATGGGAGGAGATGCCCCTGAGGGAGTGGTTGAAGGAGCAGTTGGGAGTGCCTGCCTTTGTGGACAACGACGCCAACGCGGGAGCCCTGGGCGAGCATCGCTTTGGCGCGGGGCAGGGCTACGACAGCCTGATGTACATCACGGTGAGCACCGGCGTCGGCGGGGGCTGGATCCTGAACGGGCGGCCCTGGCGCGGCGCAGACGGGATGGCCGGCGAGATCGGGCACGTGGTTGTGGACCCGGCTGGCCCGGTCTGCCTGTGCGGCAAGCGGGGCTGCGTCGAGCGGCTGGCCTCGGGACCGTACATCGCGCAACGGGCCCGCCAATGGCTGAAGGCGCACCCAGACCGGGGTCGGATCCTACGCGAATTGGCTGGGGATGATTTGAGGGCGATCACTGCCAAACTGGTGGCTCAAGCAGCAGCCCAGGGAGACGACCTGGCCTGGGAAGCGCTGGAAATCGCATCCTGGGGGCTGGGCGTGGGCATCGGCAACGCGGCTAATCTGGTGAACCCGGAGTGCTTCGTGCTGGGCGGCGGCGTGAGCAAAGCAGGCGAGCGCTTCTGGGAGGCCGTGCGCCGCATCGCTCGCGAAACAGCCCTGCCAGAAGTCCACTTTGACGTGATACCCGCCGCGCTGGGCGACGATGCGCCACTGTGGGGAGCCATCGCCCTGGCAGAAGACCTGATCTAGCCAAGTGCAACGCACCTGAAAGGACAAAGCAACCATGATTGACCCCAACTTCCCACTGATTGATCTGCATCGTCATTTGGATGGCAACGTGCGCCTGGAAACTATCCTGGAGCTGGGGCGTCGGTATGACCTGCCGTTGCCCGCCTGGGATCTCGAGGGGCTGCGTCCCCACGTCCAGGTGACGGGACCCCAACCCGGCGTCATGGCCTTTATCGCCAAATTTAAGTGGATGATGGCGATACTGGTGGACTACGACGCCTGCCGCCGGGTAGCGTACGAGAACGTCGAGGATGCCCAGCGAGATGGCCTTGATTACGTCGAGCTGCGCTTCAGCCCGTGGTTCATGGCGGAGTCCCATGGCCTCGATCCAGCAGGGGTGGTGGAAGCCGTCGCCGATGGCGTGGAGGCAGGCGCGCGCGACTTTGGGGTCAAAGTGAACCTGATCGGCATCCTCAGCCGCACATACGGGCCGGACATCGCTTGGAAGGAATTGAAAGCCCTGCTGCAGCACAGGGATCGTCTGGTAGCTCTGGACCTGGCGGGGGATGAGGCGAGCCAGCCAGGAGACCTGTTCGTGGAGCACCTGCAGCGAGCACGAGATGCGGGCTGGCAGGTGACGATTCACGCAGGGGAAATCACTGGGCCGGAGAGCGTCTGGCAGGCCATTCTCGATCTGAGGGCCACGCGCATCGGCCACGCTGTTCGGGCCATTGAGGACCCAGCGTTGCTGGACTACATGGCCGAGCGTCAGATCGGCATCGAGTCGAGCCTGACCAGCAACGTGCAGACCAGCACCGTGCCCGACTACGCCAGCCATCCGCTGCGAGCCTTTCTAGAGCGGGGGCTGTTGGCGACGATCAACACCGATGATCCGGGTATAAGTGGCATTGACCTGCGCCACGAATACGAGGTAGCCGCGCCGGCGGCAGGTCTGACAGCCGAGCACACGCACCAGTCCCAGCACAACGCCCTGGCCGTTGCCTTTCTCTCAGCCGAAGAGAAGGATGCATTGGCAGCCCAGAAAGCGCATTGACGAAAGGACTGAAATGGCAAACAGCGAAATGCCGTCCCATCACGGCGTCAAGGTCTCCCCTGAAGATGGCCGGCCTACCGGCGGCTCGGTGTATCCCAATGAAACGATGAAGCTGCTCATCGAGCGAGCCAGTTGTCGCAATTTCTCCGACGATAGGATCCCTGCGGATGTTCTGCAACTTGTCCTTGAGGCGGGTGTCCATGCCGCTACGGGCGGAAACCTGCAACCCTATTCCATCATCAAGATCGAACAAGAGGAAACGCGACAACAACTGGCTGAGTGGTGTGGTCAGCCTTTCATACGCAAGGCCCCTACCCTGCTTCTGTTTTGCATTGATTGGCATCGCATTGAACGGTGGGCCAGCCTTGAGGCGGCCCCATTCACCGCCACTAGCTCCTTTCGCCATTTCTGGATATCCTTTCAAGATACCATGATCTGTGCGCAGAACATCTGTACCGCAGCCGATGCCTTAGGACTGGGATCGGTCTACATTGGCACCATCCTGGAGTTCTTCCCTGAACTTCGGGAGATGTTTCAGTTGCCTAAGGGCGTCTTTCCTGTCGTCCTGCTCTGCCTGGGGTATCCCAAGACTAAGCCGCGACCACGAAAAAAGCTCGGCCTGGACGTGATCGTCCATGCGGAGCGCTACCACGAAATGGCGGATCAGGAACTCGTCGACGCATTCAACAAGAAGTATCCCGGCCACAGGGTACAGATCACCGAAGAACGACTAGAAACGATTTCGGAGGTTTGCCGAGAGGTTCACGGGGAGGAATTCGCCAGGAGGTGCGTCGAAAGGATAAAGGAGACGGGACACATCACCCCCGTGCAGCGGTACTTTGGCCTTCACTATCGTGCCAATGCGATGCCGAAGGGCAACGATGACTATCTGAAGCTCATGGAGGAATTCGGATTCAGTTGGTTCAAGGCATGTCAGCCGTTCAATCCAGAAGGAGGGTGATTATGCAGATCAGAAGGGTGATTCTGAGAAACGTCCGCAACTTTGTGGAATTTGACCGCACCTTCGAAGATCCCTGGAGCGAGCGCATCCCCGATTCGCTCCTGCTGATCGGGCCGAATGGTAGCGGCAAGACCACGCTGTTAAGCGTGATCGCTGACTTGTGGCAAGCTCTGGCAAACTATTTGCGGGAGGAGGAAGACTTGCCCCTGGCAGGAACGACACTATGGCTTTCTGATTTGGCGGCTATTGAAATTGTGGGGCTAGAACTCGATCCAGTCTGGATCTACGCGGGTGCACGAGAAGCCTGCCTCCCCTTCGTTGAGATGCATCAAGATAGCCACCGGATTGGAGCATTCCACTTCCCGGCATCACCCTCTACTCAGTTTCAAGACTATTGGTACGCCGCTCCGGGCAGTGCTGATCTACAAGCGATGGGCAAGTTTTCCAAATGGCAACAGCGCTGGGCGCAACGCCTGACCGAGAACATCCTGGGCAAGCGGGCAGATCTGCCCAATGTGGTCTACCTGGAAAGCGAGACACGCGTGCTGCTACCACTGGAGGAGAAGTTCAGCGTACAGCCAGAGGCCGAAGAGTTCCGCTGGCTGGCGCGCTACGAGCCTACCACCAGTCGTAAAGGCAGCCTGCACAACTATCTTTACAATCTCAAGGTGGTGGACGAGGCTACCTTCCAGGCAATCATAGATCAGGCCAACGCGTTCCTCATCGGTAAGCAGTTGATGGGGTTCAACCGGCGTGGGGAGTTGATGGTGGAGGTAGATGGCGGCGGGTCCCATTCTGTTGACGACTTCAGCAGCGGCGAAAAGCAAGTGCTCTTGATGATCGCCACGATCACGCGCTGGCTGCGACCCGGCGGGATTGTGCTGATTGACGAGCCAGACTTGCACTTGCACCCGTCGTTGACGACGGCATTCGTGGGCCACCTGCGGCGGATGGTCGCTGACAAGCACGGTCAACTGCTCATCGCCTCCCACGCACCAGAACTCTGGCAGGACTTCACGCCGTCGCACCGCGTGGAGTTAGGCCCCTTGAACGAGGTGCAACTATGAGTGACATGCCACTGTGGATCACCGATATCGGGCGATTGGCGCTGGGCAAGCCGGTGCTGTTGGTAGAAGGGGAAGACGACGTCGTGCTCTTTGAGCATTTCCTCAATCAGCACACGCCCGGTTGGGATCTGCGCCTGCACCTGGCCGCAGCCGGGGGCAAACGGCGTGTCAGGGTCGGCGTTGCTGTGCATCGCCCTGAGTGGATTGGCATAGTAGACCTGGATGAGTGGAGCCCGGCCGATGTGCGGGCCGCCGTGGCCCGTTCACCGCGCCTACGCGCACTGCCGCGCTTCTGCATTGAATCATATTTCTGCCATCCGGCAGAACTCTGGGCGGCATTACCGCCCGTGCAACGAGCGCGCTTGGGCAACAATCCACAGACCCTTGCCTCACCGATCATGGATAAACTGCCAGACTGGGCCGCGCACGGGGCGATGTGGCGCGTCTTGCGTCGACTTTACCATGACACACGCCTGCCCACCGCGCTGGAAAGAGAGCCCGTTACTGACGAAGCCGAAATCCGCCGGATCTTGGAAGGGTGGCACGCCAGGCTGGCACCGGAGCAAGTACTTGCCCAATATCGTCAAGAACTTGAAGAAGCCCGGCAATTATCGCCGGATGAGCAACTCACGCGTTACATCCATGGCAAGAAGTTCTTCAATATGGTGGTCGTCCAAACCCTGGACCACCTGTTCTCCGGGAGGGGGGCAGACGATTGGCTCCAGAGATTCCGCGATGCACCGATTCAGCCGCCTGATGATTTGAAGGAGTTGCTGGATTGGGTTTTGAGTCTCGTTCCCTGAGGGATAATTCCGGCCTTTGCCTAGAAAAACACTTATTTGCCAAGGAAATACGACATGGCTAAGATCAAGCAGGTAGTCAAGCGAACGGGGGCAGTGGTCCCTTTTAGGAAGGAGCGCATCACCAACGCCATCTATCGGGCGGCGGTGGCGGTGGGAGGGCGCGACCGCTCCATCGCGGAGGGGCTGGCTGACCAAGTGGTGGCTATGCTGGAGGAAACCACGCCGTCAGGCCACATCCCCGCCGTCGAGGACATCCAGGATATCGCCGAGAAGGTACTGATCGAGAACGGCCACGCCAGAACGGCCAAGGCCTTCATCCTCTATCGCGACGAACGGGCCCGCCGTCGGAAGGAGCGAGCCGAGCGTTCGGCTCATCCCTCCAAGAACATCCCCTGGCATAAGATCTGGGAGGTGTTGAACTGGGCCGTTGATCACGACCTCCACACCGTCGAGCGCTTAAACGCGCGCATCGAGCAGGGCGAATTCCCTGAGATCGTGCGGGAAACCGACCGGGCCTATAATGAGGACATTGCCACTGCATCCGAGATGATCGGAGAACGCAGAGATAGCGTGAAAATCGTCATCATCGCTGGACCATCCTCCTCCGGCAAGACTACCACGACCACCAAGCTTAGCTACCTGCTGTCAAGAATGGGTCTCAGTCTGGTCCCGCTTACGGTGGATCATTATTTCTTCGATCTGGAGCTTCACCCCAAGGATGAGCACGGCGACTATGACTTTGAGACGCCCCAGGCTCTCGACCTGGAACTGATCAACGAGCACCTGGCACGCCTGATCGCCGGGGAGGAGGTGCGGATACCCTTCTACGATTTCAAGACCGGCAAGCGACACGACGCTCAGACTCCGCTACGGGTCGGAACTAACGACATCATCCTCATTGACAGCCTGCACGGCCTGTTCGCCGATATGACGCAGAGTGTTGACGACGAACTGAAGTTCAAACTGTACATCGAACCATTGCTTCAGATGAAAGGTCCTGATGGGGAATTCGTTCGCTGGACAGACCTGCGGCTGATGCGCCGCATGGTCCGCGACGCCACTCACCGCGCCTACAAACCGCAGCAAACGCTGGAGCACTGGCACTATGTTCGCAGCAGCGAGATGCGCAACATCATCCCCTACGTCAACACGACCGACTACATCGTCAACAGCGGCCTGCCGTACGAACTCTCTATCATGCGGGCCAGGCTGTTCGATGACTTCGAGAAGTGGGTGGAACAGTACAAGGATGATCCGCTGCGCAAGGACGCTTTCACGCGCGCCGAGCGCGTGTATCATCTCCTGAAGCCCGTCACCCCGGTTGAGGACGATGGCCGGCCTACGGGCGTCTCAGCCATACCGCCCGACTCGCTCCTGCGGGAGTTCATTGGCGGCAGTTGCTACGAATACTGATGACATTCTTTGAAGGCACTTACATCGAAGTCATTAATCCTCACATTCCTCGTGGTCACATCCGTCATGCCCTGTTTGATTTCGACGGTACGGTATCGCTCATCCGTGAAGGGTGGCAGGGGGTGATGATTCCCATGATGGTCGAGGTGTTGCTGGAGACCCCTCACCAGGAGTCCGAGGAAGCACTGTCTGCCGTGGTTGCCGAGTTCGTGGCTCGGCTGACGGGCAAGCAGACCATCTACCAGATGATCCAACTCTGCGAGGAAGTTCGCCAGCGCGGGGGGGAGCCTCTGGAGCCTCTGGAGTATAAGTGGATGTACCTGGATCGTCTGTGGGAGCGCATCAAGGGGCGCGTGGCCGGGCTGAAGAGCGGTGAGATCGAGCCAGAAGAGATGATGGTGCCCGGGGCAGTGCTGATGCTGGATGCCCTGCACACCCGTGGTGTGTCATGCTATCTGGCTTCTGGCACTGATGAGGCCTACGTCTTGGACGAGGCGGCGGCTCTGGGGTTGTTGCCGTACTTCGCCAGCATCTACGGCGCGCAGGACGATTACCAGAACTATTCCAAGAAGATGGTCATTGAGCGTATCCTCACCGACAATCGTATGAGCGGCCCCGAACTGGTGGCCTTTGGCGATGGCTACGTGGAGATCGAGGACGCCAAGGCTGCGGGGGGCATCGCGGTGGGGGTCGCCTCTAATGAGGCCAGGCGCGAGGGAGTTGACGAGTGGAAGCGGGAGCGGCTGATCGAGGCCGGGGCCGATGTCATCATCCCCGACTTTCGCCAGCACGAACAGTTGGCGGCCTATCTGTTTGCGGAGGATTGACCGATGCCTTACCCCCTCTTCGACCGCAGCAAACTGAAGCTCAGACCTCTGTCGGGGCGAGTGCATGACATGGTTTTGACTGAGGTCTTGAACCTAGGTGATGATATTCCATCCTTCGATGACCCTGACCTGAGAAAAGTGGTTGAGCGTGTGGCGCAGGCGCATCGAGCCGGGAACCAGGTGATCCTAATGATGGGCGCGCACGTCATCAAGCGCGGCCTGTCGCGTTTCGTCATTGATCTGATGGAGCGAGGTATCGTCACCCACATCGCCATGAACGGCGCTGGGCCTATCCACGACTTTGAGCTGGCCCTCATCGGAGCGACCACCGAGAGTGTGGCTCGCTACATCCAAGAAGGGCAGTTTGGGCTATGGGAGGAGACGGGGCGTATAAACGAGGCCATCCGGCAGGGGGCGCGCGACGGCCTGGGGCTAGGCGAGGCGGTCGGGCGGATGATGGCGGTAGACCTCGCGAAGGAGGAGCGATTTCCCCATCGCGACGTGAGCATCCTGGCGGCGGGCTACCGGCTGCGAGTGCCAGTGACGGCGCACGTGGGCATCGGCTACGACATCATCCACGAGCACCCCAACTGCGATGGCGCGGCTCTGGGCGAGACATCCTACCGCGATTTCCTGGCCCTGACCCACAGCGTATCCAAACTTCAGGGCGGAGTGCTCCTGAACTTTGGCACGGCGGTGATGGGCCCGGAGGTCTTCCTCAAGGCCCTGTCCATGTCTCGCAACGTGGCCCATCAGGAGGGTCAGCAGATCAACCGCTTTACCACTGCTGTCTTCGACTTGGTGCAACTCGGCTCCAACTATCACGCCGAGGCATCCAAGTCCGAGGCGCGCTATTACTTCCGCCCCTACAAAACCCTCCTGGTGCGCACTGTCCAGGACGGCGGCGAGAGCTTCTACATCCGAGGCGACCATCAAGCCACATTGCCCAACTTATATCGCCAGGTTCTGGAGAAGCTTGGGTAGTTTGACACGCTAATCCACCAATCCCGGATCTACGTGATGCGCGATGAATGAAAAACGACTCAACGAATTACTAGACCGATTCTCCCACCTCCACGTGCTGGTGGTGGGCGACTTTTTTCTGGACAAGTATCTCATCATTGACCGGCGGCTGAGCGAGGTCTCGCTGGAGACGGGATTGGAGGTGTATCAGGTCGTGGATGTGCGGTGCAGCCCCGGCGCGGCTGGAACGGTCACGGCCAATCTGCGGGCGTTGGGAGTCAGGGTCACAGCGCTAGGCGTCATCGGCGACGACGGAGAGGGCTACGAGCTGAAGCGGGGCCTGGTAGAGAAGGGGGTGGACATTGAGCCGCTCGTTGAACGTACCGATCTCTTCACGCCGACTTACACCAAGCCAATAGTGCGGGAACCTGATGGCCATGAGCACGAGACCCAGCGACTCGATATCAAGAACCACTCCCCGCTGCCGCCCGCTGCGGAGCAGCAAGTCATCGCCAATTTGCGAACACAGGTACCCACAGTGGACGCGGTGGTCGTCGCCGACCAGGTGCAGGAGCACAACTGCTTGCCCGATCTCCTCCCGGGCGTGATCACCGACCGGGTGCGCGATGAGATCGGGCGACTTGCGCTTCGCTATCCCGACAAAATCTTCGCCGCCGACTCCCGCCAGCGCATCGGACTTTTCCGTCATGTTATCATCAAGCCCAATCAGCACGAGGCGATCCTGGCCGTGCGGCCGGATTGGAACGGCGAGTTCAGCCTGGAGGTGGCCCAGGAGTGCGGCGCGGAACTCTTCCGCCGCAACCAGAAGCCGGTCTTCCTCACCGCTGGTCATCAGGGTATCCTCCTGTTCACCGAAAAGGGCTGCCAACACATTCCAGCCGTGCCGGTAGAGGGCGAGATAGACATCGTCGGGGCGGGCGACAGCGTGATAGCCGGTATCGTGTCGGCGCTGGGCAGCGGAGCCGAGCCTGAGGAAGCGGCCTTGCTGGGCAACGTCGTCGCCTCCATCACCATCCAGCAGATAGGCGCCACCGGCACGGCCTCGCCCGCGCAAGTGCGGGAAAGGTTTAGAACACGGATTCACAAGATTGGCTGATTTCTACCTAGTCCGAACTGTTTGACCCATTGATTCTGTATCCACTGTTCTGATTTGGAGAATCTGCCGAGAAGGGGTATAATAGCCGCGAAACCCTACAAGGGATAAAACTGGAAAGGGGAGTGACAATGCGAATCCTGGTTACTGGAGGTGCAGGCTTTATAGGCTCGCATGTGGTGGATGCTTTGATCGAAGAGGGGCACGAGGTAGTCGTGGTGGACGACCTCTCCACAGGCAAGCGCGAGCACCTCAATCCACGAGCGAAGTTCTATCATCTCGACATCCGCGATGCCCAGCATTTAGAGGAGGTCTTCGCTGCCGAACAACCTGAGATCGTCAACCATCAGGCGGCGCGGGCCAACGTGCGCGAATCTATGGAAAAACCCACCCTCTACGCCGAGGTCAACGTTATCGGCTCGCTCAACCTGCTAGAACTGAGCCGGAAGTACGGGGTTGGCAAATTCATCTATGCTTCCACTGGCGGGGCTGTCTACGGCGAGCCGGAGTACCTACCCGCCGACGAGTCCCACCCCATCAACCCCCTCGATCCCTATGGGGCCAGCAAGCATTTTGTGGAGCACTACCTCTACCTCTACGGCGTCAACTACGGCCTGAACTATACCATCCTGCGCTACCCCAACGTCTATGGGCCCAGGCAGGATCCCCACGGCGAAGCTGGGGTGGTTGCTATCTTCACCCTCAAGATGCTTGAGGGTGGTGAGCCTGTGATCAACGGAAGCGGTGAGCAGGAACGGGACTTCGTTTATGTCGGCGACATCGCGCAGGCTAACATCAAGGCCCTAGAGAGGGGTGATGACCAGGTCTACAACATCGGCTGGGGAGTTGGTACCTCCATCAATGAGATCTTCGCCAAGCTGAAGGAAATCACTTGCCACGCGAAGGAGGCCGTCCACGGCCCTGCAAAGTTGGGCGAGGTCTTCAAAGTCTATCTGGACGCCAGCAAGGCCCAGCGCGAGTTGGACTGGGCGCCTCGGGTCGGGTTGGACGAGGGGATGAGGATGACGGTGGAGTATTTCAGAAATGCAGGTAGGGATTAACGCCCTCTTCTTGGGTCGCCCCGGGACGGGCAGTGGGCAATACACGCGCAACTTGCTGGAGGCGCTGGCGAAAGTAGACTCAACGAACGAGTACCTTCTGTTCGGCCCAGGATCAGCGCCCCCAATATCCAGTACCCCATACCCATTATCTAACTTAGCCAAGCTCTGGTTCGAGCAGGTCTCTTTTCCCCGCGCTTGCCGCCGACTGGACCTGGCCCACGTTCCCTATTTCGCCTCGCCTCTCTTCCCAACAGCGCCGACAGTGGTCACCGTCCACGACCTCATCCCCCTCCTCTTGCCCGCCTATCGCGGCTCACTCCTGGTGCGATTATACACTCGTTTGGTGGCCGCCGCAGCCCGCAAGGCCGAGGCCATCATCACTGTCTCCCAAGCATCAGCGCGGGACATCGTGCGTTACCTACACGTTCCGCCAGAGCGGGTTCACGTTACCTACGAAGCCGCAGGAGAGGCATTTCAGCCGGTGGAGGACGAGACCCTGTTGGCTGCGATCCGCCAGAAGTATGCCTTGCCAGAGCGTTACTTTCTCTACTTGGGCGGCTTCGACCAGCGCAAGAATCTCTCCGTTTTGCTCAGGGCCTTTGCCCTGCTGGTCAATAGACAGCCGCTGGCCAGGCTGGTTATTGCTGGCAAATTGCCTGGACGAGATAGCTCCATGTTTCCAGATCCCCGCCGTTTGGCAATGGAATCAGAAGTGGAGGAAAGCGTGACCTTCACAGGCTGGGTGGCTGAGGAGGACAAGCCCGCTCTTCTAAGTGGGGCGACGGCTTTCGTTTTCCCCTCACTTTATGAGGGGTTCGGTTTGCCGCCTCTGGAAGCGATGGCTTGCGGCGCTCCCGTCATAGCCTCCAACCGTTCGTCGCTGCCGGAGGTAGTAGGCGAAGGAGGCATATTGGTCGAACCCACGGACGTGGAGGCCCTGGCCGAAGCCATGGAGATGCTCCTGGTTGACGACGCACTCAGGGCTGAGCTGCGGCAGAGGGCTTTGGCCCAGGCGGCCAAGTTCAGTTGGAAGCAAACCGCGCTGGAGACCCTGGCCGTTTATCGGAAGGTGGTTGGCGGCAGCAATGCCTGATTATCTCTGGATTTCACAAAAGGTAAAGCGTTGGGGCTTTGTTTTCCTGGGCTTTGGCCTGGGGCTGTATGTGAGCCGGGTCATCGCCGAGGCGGCCATGGCCACCTGGTCCTGGCTGGCATCGCTGGCTTTGATCATGGTGTGCAGCATTATCGGAATCGGATTGACCGCTCTGGGGCAGCGCTATGGCCTGATGCTTGCTCCCTTGACGATTCTATACGTCTATGTTCTCTACCCTCGCATTGAGCCTGCCCTCGCCTGGTCTGTAGCTTTCGTGGCTGTGATCGCCCTGCTCATCGCTAACATCAAGGGCAAGAAGTCTTTCCCTGTGGATGCCATCGTATTCGCCCTGGGCCTCGGCCTGTATGTGTGTACTTTGGCGCCCACTATCCTGCCGTCGAATAGCGGCGAGTTTCAGTTCGTGGCCGATATTCTGGGCATCGCCCACCCACCCGGATATCCGCTCTACACTATGTTGGGCAAGCTTTTCACCTTGATTCCTATCGGTGACATAGCCTACAGGGTCAACCTGATGTCAGCCTTTTTCGCTGCTCTGACACTGGCCCTGGTGAGCCGCACAGTGCGACGGGTCACCGGCTCGGCTTTGGGAGGTGTGGCGGGCGCTTTAGCTCTAGGTACATCCACCACCTTTTGGGCGCAGGCCACAACTGCCAACACCCGAAGCCTGACGGCTTTTTTCACTGCCCTCATGCTGTTCGCGCTCGTCAGTTATGCTAAGAAGAGCGACACAACCCCTCCCCCTGTCAGGGGGAGGCTGGGAGAGGGTGGATTTTACGCGGAAAGCCCACCCTCCCCCAGCCCCTCCCTCAGATGGAGGGGAGCTTACCTCATTCTGTTCGCTTTAGCTTTTGGACTAGGGATCACCCATCACGGTTCCTTGGTCTTCCTGATTATCCCCTTCATCGCCTTTCTATTAGCGACCGAACTCGAAACTCGAAACTCGAAACTCGAAACTTTGTCGCTTACCAGGCTTCGGCCTCTTCTGAAGCCGCTCCTCGCTTTCCTCCTCTCGTTAGTCGTGCTTCTCTACCTTCCCATCAGGGGAATCATGGGTACTCTCTTCGGCCCGCCCGACATTGCTACCCTGGCGGGATTCTTGAATCATATCCTGGCCCGTGGGTTCCGAGGCGATATGTTCTACTTTGCCAGCTCCGGCCTCCTGCTCGAACGATTCAAGGTGCTGGCTAACATCATGGGCTTCCAGTTTGGCCTGGGATTGCTCGTTGCTGCTGTCTTTGGGGGGCTGATCATGCTGCGCAAAGACCGGCGGCTTCTGCTCCTCTGCGGTGGGGCCATAGCCGTTCAAGCCGTTGTCGCCGTTACCTATCGCGCTCCGGAGACAGTGGAGTATTTGATACCTGCCTATGTGCCCTTGGCCATCATCATTGGCTGTGGAGCGGCAACGTTGGGTCGCTGGAGCAGGTTCAAGGACGCCAATGCCTGCCTGATGTCGCTTGTCATATTGCTCGGCGCCATCCAGTTAGTTGATCGTTATCCCAGCTTCGCCTGGCTGAGCGAAGATCGCTCTGCACGTCAGTACGCAGAAGATGTGATGGCCAATGCTCCCCCAGACGCGCTGGTCTTGGCCAACTGGCACTGGGCTACCCCACTCTGGTATCTGCAATACAGCGAAGGGGTACGTCCGGATGTGGAGGTGAAATACGTTTATCCGGAGGGTGCAGAGCCGATCTCCGTCACTTGGCTGCGGCGTATGGAGCAGAATGTGAGGGAGCGTCCTCTTATCGTCACCAATTATTATCAGGAGTTTGGCGCCACGCCGTATCGCTTCGTCCCTCTGGGCGAGGCTTTAATGGTGCAGAGCGATCCCATATTCGATGTTCCAGACGACTCTGTGAGGCTTAATGCAACTCTCGAAGGCAAGATTCGGTTGCTGGGCTATCGTCTGCCGGAAGGCAGGGTTCCTTCAGGCCACTCTCTGTACCTGGACCTGTATTGGCAGCCCATGGTCGAGCTGGACGGCAACCACTCCTTTTTTGTCCACCTGGTGGGCGAGGGGGGACGAGTTCTGGGGCAAATGGACGTCACCCACGATATGGCTGGCTTCAAAACTGAGGAAGTCTCTGTTGATCGCTACGAGATACAGGTGCTACCCACGACTCCACCGGGGTCTTACCAACTCATCGCCGGTGTGTACATCACTCTTCCTGAAGGTGGCTGGCAGAGACTGACAACTGAGGAAGGCGATGAGAGTGTGCTCCTAGCCGAAATGGAAGTGGTGTCGCCGACCCTGCGACCTGTTACCCTGCACCCTCTAAATCAGCCTTTCGCCAGCGGGGTAACGCTTATCGGGGTTGATTACGATACCAGCCTGCAGGAAAGCCGGCGGGTCTATCTTCATTGGCGTCGCTTTCGCGCTGACGATAGTAACTACGATGTGCTTCTGTATGCTGGTGATAACATAGCAACCAGAAGCCATCTGCCGCAAGCGCCTTTGGACACCTATCTCACCACGGCCCACGATTTGCCTCTGGCTGCTACGCCTCTGCAATTGGAGTTGCGTTCAGCCGACGACGCAGCTAACCAGCGATTGAGTCCCTGGAACTGGCCACTGGGAGGCCGCTTGATTCTGCCAACCCCGCCCCCACGAAGCCATTACGTGGACTTAGGGGGGGAGATGATACTGGCGAGCGTTGAATACCGGAGGCTGCCAGAGGATACGGTGAGGGTGGAGCTACGCCTAGTGGCGAAAAAGCCACTACTTCGCGATTACGTGGTGTCCGTTCGTTTGACCGATGGGGCTGGGCGACTTCTCTCCCAGGACGATACCGTCCCCGCGCTGGGGACCATCCCCACTTTGAAATGGATACGAGGGTCGTCTATCGCCGATGTTCATTTTGTGCCCGTCCCGGTCGGCGCCCAGGCTGGCCCTCTCAGACTGAGTTTGATCGTCTACGATGCCTTCACCATGCGGAAGCTGGGCGTCCTTGACGACCGATTGGCTAAGCTGGGTCACAGCGTGCCCCTTGCGCAACTGGAGTTCGGGGGGGGCGGATAGCGAGAGGGGAGTCATCGCCGCAGCCAAACTCCTGTGTGTCATTGCCAGGAAGCGGAGCGACGCCTGCCCTGAGCTTGTCGAAGGGAAGCAATCTCTAATTCGCGACGGAGGGGATTGCCTCGCTCCCCACGGTCGCTCGCAACGACATGTCCCCGGTAATCTTCTCGCGGACGACGCAAGTGCTGCAGGGCAACTCCGTACTCTGTGTGAAAATCCTAGGATTTGCATGAAATCACTGAATGTGCTATAATACCCCATGAGTCACTCGACAATTCCGGATTGAACATGTGTTCCGCAAAGAACCCGGGTTTTTCTCTGAATAGGTAGAATTCTGGCCAGCGAATGTGATTGGAACAACCACATCTCTCCGCCTTTGAGCGTAAAAACCCGGGTTTCTGAGAAGTTGACATTGTCGAGATAGCCACAACGAGTTTCATTTTCTAACATTGACAAAGGAGCATTGATATGAGCGAGGAAGAATTGATGGAGCCGAAGGTCAATCCCAATCAGGCCTGGAAGGTGAATACCGCAGCTCGGGTGAGCGCCTGTGACAATCGTCCTGGGCTGAAGAAGCTCTACATCACAGTCCTGGACGACAGTGGCGCCCCCCTGAGTGAGATCAAGCTGCGCTTCGATGTCGAGCCCTCCCAAGGCACCGCTTACGATCACCCGAATGTCTGGGGGGTGACCGACGAGAACGGGTATCTGGAGTGGAACCACCTCGGCGTGCCCACCCGCTATCTGCTCTGGATGGAGGATGACGAGACGCCCCTCATTGAGAACATCCGAACCGACCTGGGGTATGAGTACTGTAAGCCACCGG
>CAYWWC010000071.1:0-15937 GCA_964461615.1 uncultured Anaerolineae bacterium | reverse complement strand
TTCGTCCCATTGCTATTCAGCTGTTAAGGTCGGAATTACTTTTGGAATCTGTGGTTACTGGATCGCCCGGAGTGTGCTCGATGGCCTGATGGGCGTGAGAGCCGACACACCACTGGCCGAGGTGGAGGCCGCTTTGCAGGCACACGTTGAGGCGGCGTGCGCTGGGAAGATCGCTGATGTGTACCCATACCTTGCCCGCCTGCGCGGGGTGACGCCTGACGCAGAGATAGAGGAACGTGTCAAACACCTCAAACCAGAAGCCTTGCAGAGAGAAATGTGGCGCGCATTTGGCGATTACCTACGCGCCCGCTGCCGGCCAGCACCAGCGGGGACACAACCAATGGTGCTGGTGTGGGAAGACCTGCATTGGGCCGATCCCTCGTCGTTGGGGTTGCTGGAGACGCTGCTGCCATTGGGCGACGAGCTGCCTCTGCTCTTGCTGCTTGTGTTCCGTCCCCAGGAAGGGCGCATAAGGGACTGGTATCAGCAGATGATGACAACGGGCGACGAGAGCTATCAGGTTATTGACTTATCGCCACTGACCCACGACAACAGCACGCGACTGATTGAAAACCTGCTCAAGATCGAAAGCCTGCCCCAAGTGACGCGAACATTGATCCTGAACAAGGCCGAAGGTAACCCGTTCTTCCTGGAAGAGTTGCTGCGGTCGCTGATTGACGCCGGCCTGGTGCTGCTGGAGAGCGACGGCGCGGGGAGGACGCGGGTGGTGGCAGTGGATGCTATCGAGGAACTGCACGTCCCCGACACGTTGCAGGGTGTCATCGCGGCCCGCATTGACCGTCTGCCGCCGGGGGACAAGCGGGTGCTGCAATCGGCCTCGGTGATTGGCCGGGTGTTCCAACAACCGGTGCTGGTCTATCTGCTCGAGCGCGAGAACGCCCGCACTCCGCTTGACGCCAGCCTGGGCGAGTTGCAGCGACGCGAGCTGATCCGCTGGCGAGTCGAGATGGAGTACATTTTTAAGCATGCCGTCACGCAGGATGTGGCGTACCACGGCCTGCTCATGGCCCGGCGCAAAGAACTGCATCACGTAACGGCCGAGGCCATTGAGGCGCTATTCCCCGACCAGTTAGAGGAACTCTCGGCGACGCTGGCCTATCACTACCAGCGGGCCGAGGTGCGCCACAAGGCCATCCATCACTTTACCCAGGCTGCCGACCGCGCCCGCCAGACCTACTCGAACGTCGAGGCCATCGCCTTCTACCGCGCCGCTCTGGAGCAGGTGGACCATCTACGGCGCGAATCCAGGCGGCCTGATGCATGGCGTGAGCGCGCTGCCCAAATCCACGAGAACCTGGGCGATGTCTTGAGTCTGATAGGGCAGTCCGACGAGGCGCGCAGCGCCTATCAAGATGCGCTATCCCAGGTTCACGAGCATGACCGCATCTGGCAATCGCGCCTTTATCGCAAGGAAGGCAATACCTGGGTCGTCTTACAGCGCCAGCTCGAAGAGGCGTTCCAGGCCTACGATGCGGCCGAGGCCGCGCTCGGCCCGGCATCGGCCGAGCCAGCAGCGGCATGGCAGCACGAATGGCTGGAGATCCAGCTTGACCGCATCTGGGGGCGTTATCGACTGGGTCGGGCAAGCGAGATCACTAAGCTGGCAGAAGAAATCCGACCCATTGTGGACCAGCATGGAACCGCGACACAACGCGCCCGATTTTTCAGAAGCCTTGCCCTCGCGGCCTTCCTGCGCGATCGCTACGTGGTATCGGACGAAACGCTGACCCATGCCGAAGCCTCACTGGCCGCGAGCCGGGAGTCAGGCGAAATGGGCGTGATCACCTTTTCCACATTTACGGCCGCCTTTTGTCACCTGTGGCGCGGCGAATTAGATGAAGCCGAAGAAGGTTTACAGGCCTCGCTCAAGCTGGCCGAGCAAACAGGCGACCTGGAGCAACTGGTGCTCAGCCTGACCTGGCTGACCGTCGTTTGCCGAAAACGGGGCCAGGTGGAACAAGTCCGGCGTTACGCCGCGCGCAGCCTGGACGCGGCGACGGCCGGCAAGATGCCTACGTATGTCGGCATAGCGAAAGGGAATCTGGCATGGGTGGCCTGGTACGAAGGTAACTTGACCGACGCGCAAACAAATGGTCGAGCTGCCCTGGAGATTTGGGGGCAGATACCGATGCCTGGCAAATTCATTGCCCTCTGGCCGCTGATTGCCGTGGCGGTAGATCAGGGTCAAGATGCGGAAGCCATCGAGTATGCCCGCGAGCTGCTTCCATCTTCGCAAGCCCGCATGCCCGTAGCATTGGAGGCGGTTGTACAAGACGCGAGCAATGCCTGGGAAGGAGGTGAGGCGGAAACGACACACATTCTATTGAATGAAGCCGTCGAGTTGGCTCAGAGGACAGGTTGGTTTTAGAAACCCAATAAGAGGAGGTCAAAAATGATACTCGTTGTTGGAGCCACAGGCTTATTAGGGGGTATGATTACCCGGCAGTTGCTAGAGAAGGGGGAGAACGTGCGCATTTTGGTGCGGCACAATTCCCCCTCAGAAGAACTGGCCAAGCAAGGCCTGGCCACGCCGGCACAATCGCTGATTGATGCCGGCGCCCAACCGGTCTATGGCGATTTGAAGGATCGCCCCTCGCTGGACAAAGCATGTGGCGGCATCGAGACGGTGATCACCACAGCCACTGCCGCGCTGCGCGGTGGCGAGAACACATTCGAAAGTGTGGATTTGAACGGTACCAAGAGCTTGATTGATGCGGCCCAGGCGGCTGGCGTCAAGCACTTCGTTTACACGTCGCTCGCCGGCAGCGATATCAATCACCCAAGTCCTTTGTTTAGGGCAAAAGCCACGTGTGAAGCACACCTCAAGGGCAGTGACATGGATTACACCATTCTCAAACCACACGTATTCATGGAGGTCTGGATTGGGACCGTTGTTGGCATGCCTTTGCAGGCCAGGCAACCGGTAACACTGGTGGGACAGGGAGATCACAAGCAGGCGTTTGTGTCGATGGCGGATGTGACTACTTTCGCGGTCGCGGCCGTTGACAACCCCGCTGCCAGGAACGCAAGCATCCTGATAGCCGGGCCAGCCTCCCATTCCTGGATGCAAGTAGTCGAGACGGTTGGCCGGGTGTTGGGTCAAGAACTGCCGGTCAACTACGTGGCTCCTGGTGATCCAGTGCCACTTATCCCAGAAGGAATGGGGGCAATGTTGGCCGGCATGGAGATGGGTGAGACCTACATTGACATGAGCGAGACGGCCCCGACTTATGGCGTGGCGTTGACGTCGCTGGATGCGTTTGCGCAACGGTTCTTTGGTGGTGGGTCCGGATAAGTAGAGTGTGGCATTGTGCAAACGGCCGTTCCCGCCACTCTCAGACTGCATCCGATGGAACTGACGCGGCTGGAGGGGGTTGCCTGTCGCTCTGCTGCATGGCTTCGAGTTCAACGAAGCGGACATGGCGCTGGACGTGATTGCGGCGGTGGGACCGCGCGGCCACTTCCTGAAGCAAAAGCACACCCGCCAGCACATTCGCGACTTTCGACTGTCCAAGTTGCTGGGGCAGAAAGGCCCCGACGGCAACCTGCGCGATCCGCGCCAGGTAGCGATAGAGGAGTTCAAGCGCATCAGCGAGACGTACCACCCCAAGCCCCTGCCCCAGGAGGTGCTGGCCGAGTTGGACCGCATCTTGGCCGTAGCAGAGCGCGAAGCGGAGCGGATGGGGTAGGCGGCAGAGAAATCCGAAGCAGTAGTTAAGCCTTCTCAAGGGAGACCAAGTCATGAGCCATAGGACATCGAGCATACTGACTCTTGGCATTTGTTTGCTGCTACTAGCCTCGTCTTATCCCAGCAAGGGAAACGATGCGGTTGCGGACAGCGTTTATGAGGGTCTGATGGACGGAGGGGTAGGTACCCCAATTGCAGCAACCACGCTGTCTGGAGCAACCGTACTATCACAAGCGGGTTCTTCCTGGTCATGTCTCCCTCACTACAGTGAGCCGGAGGAGGTTCTTACCCTGTATCCACCCGCTGGTCTATGGGGTATGCGTTCTGCCGACTTTAACGACGATGGCTGGCCGGATGTCGTTCTATGGAGGGGATTATTCCAAACTGGACAAGCCTTCGAGTTGGATATCCTCCTCAACAATGGGGATGGGAATCTGGTGTTGGGAACGTCTCAGGTCTTTTCAGGGACGGTTCCCTCAGTGGTGGAAGGGCGCGGAGTGGTGCTGGCTGACTTTAACGGGGATGGCCGTCCTGACATATTCTTTGCCGATCAGGGGATGGACGCTGCCCCCTTCCCTGGGCATCAAAACACACTGGTATTGTCAGCACCCGGCGGCAAGATGGTGGATGCCACCAGCAATCTACCCCAACAGAGTGCTTTCACCCACTCTGCTACAGCCGCTGACATTGATGGGGATGAGGACGTTGATCTCTACATCGGAAACCTGGGGCCGCCGCCCCAGGTCTTGTTGAACGTTGACGGTACCGGCGTGTTCACCGTGGCTACAGGGCGTCTACCCTTTCCTATAGAGGACATGGATTATGGTGACTACACGGCAAGTGAGTTTGTCGATGTGAATAACGACACGTTACCGGATCTGGTACTTGGGGACAGTGGTTGTGCCGATCCCCCAGACGTGTGTGATTCTCTCGTACTGTTGAACGATGGTACAGGTCACTTCTCTCACCTGGACAACGCAATCCCGGCAAAACCATTTGGTGAAACGGACGTTGCCCTAGAGATTGACGCAGATGACATTGACGGTGATGGATATCAGGACCTCTTTATGGTGTACACCAAAGGATATGAAGGGCAAGAGGATAGGAACCTAACGGGCAGGTACATCCAGATACTGATTAACAACCAGGACGGCACCTTTAGAGACGAAACATCCACACGGCTGCCACAGTCCGATAACAATGATCCCTGGATTATCTGGTTCTATTTGCTTGACCTGGATATGGATGGACATCTTGACATCGTGGCCGTCCCAATGGGGGACCCACAAGGGCCCCTGTTCTATCTTAATAACGGCGATGGCACCTACCATTCACTGGCTAACGTGTTCATTCCTTCTGATGGATATGACACCCTGAACAACGACTTCACGTTTCTTGACATCGACCAGGATGGGTTTCTTGACGCTCTCTGGTCTGATGCTGACATTGGCAACGAGGTTCATTATCTTGTACACGCTTTGGGCTGCCCGGTGTTCTTGCCACTGGTCTGCCGCAACTGATCAATGAGTGGATGATTGAGGGGGCCTGCCCAATTAGTAGTGTTTCCAGGACACCTACGGCGTCCTTCTTTCGGAAAGAAACTCCAGGTGTCATCGCGAGGCGGCGCTTTTCCGCCGAACTTGGAAGTGGAAACGGCGCGATCCCCAATTCGCGAGGGGGAGATTGCGGCAATCCAAACACGGGATTGCTTCGGCAAAAAGACGCCTCGCAATGACACGGCCACCTTGTCTCTTGGGAGGAGGCTATATGATCAACAGCATAACAGCGGCGCTCAGAAACGCCGAGACAATCAACGTAAACGAATCCTGGTTCGAGGTACTACGATTGCCAAATGACGTCTACTCCATTGCTGAACCCCACCACTGGCATGAAGTCGTCTCCTTCCTGATTGTAGGTTCCCAGAAAGCTGTCCTCTTTGACACCGGCATGGGAATCAGGGATATCTCGGAGGTTGTAAGCCAGTTGACCGAGCTCGAGGTAATCGTCGTAAACAGCCACGCTCATTTTGACCACGTCGGGGATGACCACCGCTTCCCCAGGATCTTTGTCTATGACAACGAGTTCGCGGTTGAACGCCTGGTAAGCGGGCTGTCCAATGAGGCACTCCAATTTGACGCCCGGCCTGATGCCTTCATAGATGGATACCCCGAAGGATTCGATCCGAAGAGATACGAGATTCGACCTGTGGCGAGGGAGAGGATTGACCTTCTTCATGATGGCGATGTCATTGATCTTGGCAACCGAAGACTGGAGGTTCTACACACCCCAGGGCACACCTTTGACAGCATCATGCTTCTGGATCGTGACAACAAGTGCTTGTTCACGGGAGACACATTCTATCCCGATCTGCTGCTCGCTTTCATGGATGAAGCTTCTGGGAAGTCGGACCTTCAGGTTTACGAGCGTACGATGCGAGAACTCGCCCAACTCGTGCCAGAGCTAGACTATCTCTACTGCTCTCACACTAAGCCGCTCGCTGACCCAGTGGTTCTGTATGATGTCGCCAAGGCGTTTGAGGCAGTGAATAAGGGACAAGCGCAGCATGAGCACGCAGAGCTATATGATCAAGAACTCAAGGTCTATGAGTTTGACGGATTCGCAATCGCAACAGGTTGAACGAGGAATGAAGACGAGATACTGGTATTCAACGTAGATCTGGACCTTTATTGAAGAAATCAGGAGTGAGTCATCGTTTCCCTTCCGTGATAGAAGGGTGGATAGCTACGGCGGCTTAACCAGACTGTATCTGGACAACGAAAGATGACCATCCCGTTCTCAGGACCTCGCCCCCCCTCAGTCCCCCCCGCCGGGGGGGAAGTCAAGTCCTCCCCCCAGCGGGGGGAGTTAGAGGGGGGAGAAGCAGGGGGAGAAGCCAAGTCCTCAAGTCCCATGGAATACTAGAACCCAGTATCCGAATCAGTAACAGGCTCGTTTCGAACTACCAAATGAATGGAGGTAGGTTCATGAAAGTCATCGTTATCACCGGCAGCACGCGCGGCATCGGCTACGGTCTCGCTGATTCGTTCCTCGCCCTGGATTGCGCCGTCACAGTCAGCGGCCGCACTCGAGAGGCTGTTGACAAGGCTGTGGCGCAACTATCCGCTAAGCACGGAGCTGATCGCGTGTTTGGACATCCTTGCGACGTGACTGACTTCGAGCAAGTGCAGGCCCTATGGAACGCGGCCCAGGCCCGCTCCGGCAAGATTGATATCTGGATCAACAATGCCGGACTGGGGAATCCTCAGATGGATTTCTGGGAACTTCCACCCGACGAGATTCAGGCCGTGATCAGCACCAACTTGATAGGGGCCATGTACGGCACAAAAGTGGCGCTGAGCGCCATGCTGGAGCAGGGCTCTGGGGCTCTTTACAACATGGAGGGCCTGGGCAGCGATGGCCGCAAGGTGGAGGGCCTGGCGCTGTACGGCAGCACCAAAGCTGGCCTGCGGTATCTCGACGAGTGTCTAGCGAAGGAGACCCAGGGGACGCCAGTGCTGGTAGGCGCGCTCAGGCCGGGCATGGTCATCACTGATTTTCTGACACGCCAATTCGAGGATCGCCCACCAGAAGATTGGGAGCGTGCCAAGCGGATGTTCAACATCTTAGCTGACCGAGTTGAAGACGTCACCCCGTGGCTGGCCCAGCAGGTGCTCGCCAATGATAAGAACGGGGTCTGCATCTCCTGGCTGTCCAGATGGAAGGTCATGGGCCGATTCCTCACCGCGCGCTTTCGCAAGCGCAATTTGTTTGAATAACTCCATGGAGGTAACAAAACAATGCACAGTGAAACACCGCAACTACAACCGATCGTCCCCAGCTACCGCCTGCGTATCCTGAGCGATGAGCAATTGGCGCAGCTCAAATCGGGGACACTGGAGATCCTGGAGGAGATAGGCATCCATTGCCCTTCAGAGAAGGCCCTGGCCATATATGCCGAGCACGGGGCGCGGGTGGATTTCGGCAGCCAGATCGTCAAGCTGCCACCCGACGTAGTTCAGGACGCCATGTCCCACGCGCCGCGCTACTACACCATGGGCGCGCGTTCAGCGGCCCATGACCTGAAGCTCGACGGCTCGTCCATGTACTGCGCCACCGATGGCACTGGGACGGAGACGATTGACTTCGAGACCCGCCAGCGGCGTGCTTCGACAAAGGACGACGTGGCCAAGATGGCGCGAGTGACTGATTATCTGTCCTCTCTAGGCTTTTATTGGCCCATCGTTAGCGCCCAGGACTATCCAGCCACAGCGCCGCTGCACGAACTGGATGCCTCGTTCAACAACACCGTCAAGCACGTGCAGACCGAGACGGTGATGGACGAGCCGATGGCCCGCTGCGCCGTCGAGATGGCTCAGGTCGTCGCCGGCGATGAAGCGACCATGCGCCAGCGCCCGCCGCTCTCGTCGTTGATCTGTACCATCGCCCCGCTGGCGCAGGACGTGGGAGGCATGGAATCGGCGCTGGCCTTCGCCGAGGCAGGACTGCCGGTGGGGTTCATGTCCATGGCCAACACCGGCTCGACGGCGCCGGCAACCATCGCCGGCACGGTGGTGATCGCCGATGCCGAGATCGTGGCGGCCATGGTTCTGATCCAGATGGCCTACCCCAGCGCGCCGGTCTATCACTCACTCGTGCCTGGGATGATGCACCCGCGCACAGGCGCTTATCTGGGCAGCGCCTGGGAAGGGGGGGTGTTCAACGCGGTGGGAGTGGAGCTGGCCCATACATGGGGAGTCCCCACCCTGGTTGGCAGCTTTGGCACCGACGCCCAGGTACCCGGCTGGCAATCGGCCACGGAGGCTGGCGCCATCCTGTTGCTGTGCGCGCTGTGCGGAGCGGAGACCAGCAGCGGTATGGGGCTGCTGGAATCCTGCACCCTGCTCTACCCCGAGGCGATACTCCTGGATACGGACATCTATCACCGGGTGCGCATTAACGCCGCCGGCCTGGACACCAGTCTAGAGGCCCTGGCCCTGGAAGTGATCAAAGAAGTGGGGCCACGGGGGCACTTTCTGAAACAGCGGCACACCCGCGACCACATGCGCCAGCGGCAATTCTCCGACCTGGTCGCCCAACCTAAGGCGGGCGGTGGCTATCGAGATCCGATCGAGGTGGCGCGGGAAAAGATGGACTGGATCTTAGAGAACCACCACCCACAGCCATTGGATGAGGCAAAGCAAGCTGAGCTGAAGCGCATCCTCGAAGCCGCAGAGCGAGAGCTCAGCTAATCATAATCACATCTCAAGGAGGCGAAATGACACACAGCGAAACACCACAACTACAGCCGATCATTCCAAGCTACCACCTGAGCATTCTCAGCGATGAGCAACTGGAGCAGTACAAATCAGCCACGCTGGAGATTCTGGAGGAGGTGGGCATCCACTGTCCTTCGGAGAAGGCACTGAAAATCTACGCCGAGCACGGGGCGAACGTAGATTTTGAGAGCCAGATTGTCAAGCTGTCGCCCGACGTGGTGCTGGAGGCCATGTCCCATGCGCCGCGCTACTACACCATGGGCGCGCGCTCTCCCGCATTTGATCTGAAGCTCGACGGAACAGCCATGTACTGTGCCACCGATGGCTGCGGCACGGAGACGATTGATTTCGTGACTCGACAGCGGCGCGCTCCCACAAAAGACGACGTAGCCAAGATGGCGCGCGTAATGGACTATTTGCCCTCCATGGCCTTCTACTGGCCCATCGTCAGCGCCCAGGACTTTCCGGCCACAGCGCCATTGCACGAAATAGACGCCTCCTTTAACAACACCATCAAGCACGTGCAATCCGAAACGGTGATGGGCGATAAGTCAGGGCGCTATGCCGTGGAGATGGCGCGGGTCATCGCTGGGAATGAAGCCACGATGCGCCAGCGCCCGCCGCTATCCTTGCTGGTCTGCACCATCGCCCCGCTAGCACAGGATGCGGATGGCTTGGAATCGTCGCTCGTGTTCGCCGAGGCGGGCCTGCCAGTGGGATTCATGTCCATGGCCACCGCCGGCTCGACCGCGCCCGCCACCATTGCCGGGACGATAGCCGTCGCCGACGCCGAGATGGTATCGGCGATGGTTCTGATGCAGATGGCCCATCCCGGCGCGTCGGTCTATCACTCGATGATGCCGGGTATCATGCACCCCCGGACGGGAGACTTCTTAGGTGGTGACTGGGATGCGGGGTGGTTTTATCTAGTAGGGGTGGAACTGGCCCATGCATGGGGCGTGCCCACGCTGGCCGGCATTGGCTCAGAGGCCCCGACACTGGGCTGGGATTCGGCTTTGGGACTGGCCTCCAGCATGCTGATGTGTGCCCTTTGTGGAGCGGAGACGGCCAGTGGCCTGGGGCTGCGGGAAACCTGCACCTTGCTCTACCCCGAGGCGCTAGTCCTGGATAACGAAAGCTACGAAACAGCGCGATTCTACGCCGCCGGCCTTGAAGTCAGCCCGGAAGACTTCGCGCTGGATGTGATCAAGGCCGTGGGGCCGCGCGGGCATTTCCTCACCCAGCGGCACACCCGTGAGAAGATGCGCGAGTGGCAGCTTTCGGAGTTGCTCAACCAGCCCAAGCCCGGTGGCGGCTACCGGGACCCCGTCGAGGTGGCGCGGGAAAAGACGGAGTGGATCCTGGAGAATCACCACCCAGAGCCCTTGGAGGAAGCGCAGCGAGCAGAACTGACTCGCATCCTCCAGGTAGCCGACCGGGAAATGAATCCGTAAGCTCGTAAATTCGGAAACTCGTAGGTTCGTAAACTGGTCTGCGGATCTACGAATTTACGATTCCACGAATCTACCAGTGTACGAGTCTACCAACCAGGGAGCAAGCTGTGAGAACACTGCTGCAAGTTCTTTCCGAAGACGAGCGAGCACAAGTGCACGAGCGCACGTTGAGCATACTGGCCAAGACCGGGGTGCGAGTGGACACCGCCTGGGGCCGCCGGATCCTCGTGGATGCCGGCGCGGAGATAGACGAGAGCACCCAAGCCATGTCTTCGGCCATCGTGCGCTTCCCGCGGGCCCTGGTCGAGGAGTCGCTTCGGCTTGCGCCAAAAGAGTTCGCCCTGGGAGCGCGCCGGCCGGGCTGGGACCTGCACATGAACAGTGGAGACTGTACGCTCCTCATAGACGGCGAGGCCATGTTTGTCCTCGATCGGGAGACGGGGGAGCGGCGGCCCGGTACGACCACCGATTGGCTGGAGGCGACGCGCCTGATAGATGCCGTGGATGAGATCGGCGTCTACTGGAACATGGTTGAGTGCGGCGACAGCGACGACACGATGGCTGACCTTGTCACTTACTGGCGGCATCTCTTCAGCAACTTCTCGAAACATGTGCAGGATGGGATCAGCAGCCCAGACCAGGCTCCGTGGCTTCTGGAAGTATTGCAGGTGATCTTTGGCGACAAGGAGACCATCCGCCGCCAACACCCACTGTCGTTCTTGCTGTGCCCACTGTCGCCGCTGGTCATTGAGGGACCCCATACCGATGCCTACCTGGCGCTGTTAGGATGGGACATCCCAGTGGCCGCCATGCCCATGCCGCTGATGGGCGCTACGGCCCCTGGCAGCCTGATCTCCACCACCGTGCTGGGCAACTGCGAGGTGCTGGCTATGCTGTGTTTGATACAGGCTGCCGCGCCGGGCACGCCCTTCATCTACGCCCCCAGCCTGGCGACGATGGACCCGCGCTCTGGGCGCTACAGCGCGGGCGCCATCGAGAACGGACTGCTGGGCGCTGCCTCCGTGGAGATGGCCCGTTACTACGGCCTGCCGGTGGAGGCTTCGGGCGGAGGGACAGACCACTACGTCCCCGGCATCCAGCCCGGCTACGAGCGGGCGCTGAGCAGCTTGCTGCCGGTGCTATCCTGGCCGGATATCCTGGTGGGGCCTGGTTTGCTGGGCGGCTCGATGATCCTCAGCCTTGAGCAACTGCTGATTGACGTTGAGGTCTTCAGAATGTGCAAGCGGGCTTGCCAGGGCATCGCCTCCGACGAAGACAAATGGCTGGAGGACGTGATCAACCGCATCGGGCCGAGCGGCAATTTTCTGGGTGAACGGTCTACGGTGAGGGGTATCCGTGGCGGCGAGTGGTACGTCGGCCAGCTTGGCTGGCACGATACCTTTGAAGCATGGGAGGCCGCTGGCAGGCCTACGTTGCTCGAAGAAGCGCGTGAGAAAGTGGACCACATCCTGGCGACTCACCGACTGCTGCCCCTAGATGAGGAAGTCGAGCGGGAACTAGATCGCATCCAGAAGCGCGCCCAGAGTGCGGCCGCTCCTTGAGATGCCGTAGGCCCAGCCGGCAAACGAGAAGCAACATGTCCAAGTTATCATTTCCCCGAATTCAAGTGAGTGGAGGGGCCTTTGAGCGCGGTCAGCAATATGGCGCGCAAGCCTCACAACGTATCAGGCGCAACGTCGAGGTCTATCGGGAGATCTTCGAGCACTATGCCGGATGGGACTGGCCTAGCGTCGTCGAGCACGCGTACACCTACGCGCCGGCTATCGAATCCTACCGCGCGCATTTTCTCGACGAAATGCGCGGCATCGCCGAGGGCACCGGCTTGGCTCTTGGCGACGTCCTGGCGCTGAACGTGCGCACAGAGATCATGTTCGCTGCTGTGGCCCGCGCCGCAGCCCACGAGTGCACGGCCTTCGTGGCCCTCCCCGAAGCCACCGCCGACCGGCATACCCTCGTGGGACAAAACTGGGATTGGAAACCAGCAGCCTCCGAAACCGTCGTCATACTGGAGGCCGAGGTTGCTGAGGGAGCCGATTTTGTCACCGTGGTCGAGGCGGGCCTTTTGGCCAAGACCGGCCTGAATTCGGCCGGCATCGGTTTGGTCACCAACGCGCTGGTGACGGATCAGGACAAGGGCAAGCCGGGCGTGCCATACCACGCTATCCTGCGCGGCATCCTGGAAGCCGAGACAATGGCCGACGCGCTGAGCGCCATCACGTACCATCCGCGGGCCTCGTCGGCCAACTACCTGATTGCCCATCGCAACGGGGAAGCCATCAACGTCGAAGCCGCGCCGGGAGACTATTCGCGAGTGTTCATAGCCTTCCCAGAGGATGGCGTCTACGGCCACGCAAACCATTTTGTCTGTCCCAGCTTCGACCTCAAGGATGTAGAGCTCTGGAATGGGCCTGGTAGCCTATTCCGGCTTCGTCGCATGCAGCGCTTCCTCAAACAACATCTCGGCGACTGCAACGTGACAGCGCTAAAGGAGATGCTGGCCGATCACTTTGATCTGCCTAATTCGATTTGCTCTCACCGTAGCCCAAACGTTCCGCAAGTAGAACAGTACGTCACGATCGCTTCCATCATCATGGACCTGAATACCGCTGTTATGTGGTTGGCCGACGGCAACCCGTGTCAGACCCAGTATCAGCAGCTATACACCAAGCTATACCGGGCGGATGACTGGGCAGACCCTAAAGGTTTGGTTAAACCTTTAGGGTCTCACTTCTCGCTAGCCAGACGCTGGATCTCGAACGAGGAACACCGCCCGTCAAGAAGCAAGGGAGGTCTCGGACGATTCAGCAGCAAAATGGCTTTCTCAGTGACGAATCATCACTGGAGACTTGACTTCTCTGACGATTTGTGGTATACTTGATTGGACACTGATTGGAGTACTGTTCTTGGGAAGCGAGGATGGCAATGACAAGATTCGCCACTGCGGCCACGCGCGAGCTTGACGAAATTGACCACCAGATCATCACGGCGCTGAAGGAAGACGGGCGGATGCCCTTTGCCCAGATCGCCCAGTGCCTCAATGTTTCCCCCGGTATGGTGCGCCAGCGCTATCTTCAGCTTGTGGCAGATGGCGTTCTGCAGGTTGTCCCTGTCACCAACCCCACCCTTATGGGCTACAACATGATGGCCTTCATCGGCGTCAGAGCCGAGGGCAACCGCCTCCGCGAGATCGCCCGCCAAATCGCCTCCTTTGGGGAAGTCGTGTACCTCATTATCTGCACCGGCTCCTACGACATACTGGTAGAAGTATTCTGCCGCGACAACACTCACTTGCTCGAATTCCTGACAGAACGCCTCGGTGCAGTCGAAGGCATTCGTGACACAGAGACGTTTATCTACCTGGAGATTATCAAAGAGGCCTACATCTAAGCCTCCGAGAGGAGACGTCCATGCTCAGAGCTGATCTAGCACTTTGCAATGCCAACGCCATCACCATGAATCCAGAACAGCCTCGCGCCGGAGCGCTAGCCGTGCGCGATGGGCGCATCGTCGCCGTGGGGACGTGGGACGACATTGCCCCCTACGCCGAGGGCATGACGGTGCTCGACCTGGCCGGCAAGACGGTGCTGCCCGGTTTCATTGACACCCACGCTCACTTTCTCTGGACGGCTCTGAGCCTGGCCGCGCTGGACGTGAGCGCAGCCAACGATCACGCGGCCCTGCAGTCCATCGTCCGCCAGGCCGTCGCCGAGACGCCGCCGGGCGAACTGATCTTGGGCATGGGCTTCACCGAGTACGCCCTGGACACTGCCAAGTTTGGCCCCATCATTGAGGCCCTGGATGCCGTCGCTCCAGACAACCCAGTTTTCCTCACAACCCAGTTTTCCTCGTTGGCGTCACCGGCCACGCCTCCGCCGTGAACACCCGTGGCCTGGAACTCTTGGCTGCACCTGAGGGCACGCCCGGCGTGATGTGCGATACCGCCGGGCGGCCCAATGGTCTGCTGTCGGACAAAGCCAATAACCTGGCGTTCGACACGTTCAGCGAGCATTTTGGCGCGGACGAAAAGGCGGCTGAGATGATCGGCCGGGCGATACAAAAGGCCCATGCGGTGGGCATCACCACCCTGCACGCGCTGGAGGGTGGACTGACCAGCAACGACGAGGCCGTAGAGGAGTTCTTGGTCGCCATACCCAGCCTGCCGCTGCGCTTTGTGGTCTACTACCAGACGATGAACGTAGACAAGGTAATCAAGCTGGGGCTACCGCGTATTGGTGGCTGCGGCTGCATCTGTTTGGACGGCGACATCGGCCCGCACACGGCGGCCCTGTCCGAGCCTTATGCCGATGACCCGGATTGCTACGGCACGCTGTATCACACCCAGGAGGAGATTGACGCCTTCGTGCTCAAGGCGCACCAAGCGGGATTGCAGGTGGCCATGCACGCCGTCGGCGACGCGGCGGTGGAGCAAGCCCTCAATGCCTACGAGAAGGCGCTGGCCACTTATCCCCGTGACGACCACCGCCACCGCATCGAGCACTGCGAGGTGATTCGGGAGGATCAGATCCAGCGGGCGCAACGGTTGGGGGTGGCCCTGGCCATCCAGCCGCCTTTCAACTACTACTGGCCGCACACCGAGTACTATCCTACCCTGGGCGAGGAGCGCGCCTGGAAAGCCGATCCCGTGCGTACCCTGGTGCGTCCAGGACTGCTGATTGCCGGCGGCTCCGATAGCACCGTCACGCCGCTGGGGCCGCTGATCGGCGTGCATGCGGCCGTCAACCACTCCAATCCGGCCGAGCGGGTGAGCGTCCAAGAGGGGCTGGAACTCTACACCATCAATGCCGCCCGCATCGCCTTTCAGGAAGCAGACCGGGGTTCGCTGGAGGTGGGCAAGCTGGGTGATCTGGTTGTGCTGGCTAAAGACCCATTCGAGACCGACCCGAGCCACATCAAAGACATCCCCGTGGAGATGACCGTAATCGGCGGAGAGGTCGTATCCCGAAAGGAGGTGAGGCATATCGATCAGAGCCAATGGTAACGTAGTTCCATCGCAAACTCTCAATGGTATCCGCTGTTTCGTTAGCGGTCAACCCACTGATCATCCAACCGCTAACGACCTATCACTAAACTCTAAGGAGGAATGAACATGAAACGGCTAATGCTAGTAGCCAACGTTCTCGTCGTGGCGGCGCTGCTGCTTTCCGCCTGCGCCCAGCCCACCCCTGAGGTGATCAGGGAGGAGGTGGTCGTCGAGAAGGAGGTTCCGGTCACCGTGGAGGTGGAAAAGGAAGTGGTCGTCGAGAAGGTAGTCACCGCCACTCCCCAACCCACCGCCGCCGTCCCTGAGACTCGTACAGGGGGCACACTAACGATGGGCATAGCCAACGAACCGATCACGCTGGATCCGGCCGGGGGCTGGTATGTCTACGAGCAATTGATGCTCATGAACATCTACGACCCGCTTATCTGGGCCGACCAGGAGAACGAGCTGCATCCTGGCTTGGCTACAGAGTGGG
>CAYWWC010000070.1:9437-15961 GCA_964461615.1 uncultured Anaerolineae bacterium | reverse complement strand
ATCGGGGGGGGCTCACTGAGTGCCACCCCCCTAATTTTGGCCAAAACTTAAGTGTCAGAACAAAGTTTTGTTCGTGTCGAGCACGCCAGGCAATCTGGCCTGGGAGCTGTACTGAGTGTTCCCGTAATCGCAGGTGGTCAGGTGGTGACCGTGCTCGTCTTATTTATGGCTGAACCCCGTGCTGACGACGAACGACTGGTCGAGTTGGTTTCCTCTGTCGCGGCACAATTGGGCTCGGTGATTCAGCGCAAACGAGCAGAGCGAGAAACACAACGTGTGGCCGCTGATCTGATGCAACTCATCGACACGGCCAACGCGCCGATCTTCGGGATCGATAAGCAGGGATTGGTCAACGAGTGGAACCAGACGGCGGTGCGCATCACGGGATACGGCAAAGAAGAAGTGCTGGGGCGAGACCTGGTGGAGGATTTCATCACCGATGACTACAAAGAGCCCGTGAAGAAGGTGCTGGATCGTGCCTCGATGGGCCAGGAGACCGAAAACTATGAGTTCCCCCTGTACACCAAAGACGGCCAGCGAGTGATGGTGCTGCTCAATGCCACCACCCGCCGCGACGCCGCCGGCAATATCGTGGGCGTGGTCGGCGTCGGCCAGGACATCACCGAACTGGATGCCTATCGGGCGGAGATGGAGCGCGTGGCCACTGAGCTGACGCAGCTCATCGACATGGCCAACGCACCGATCTTCGGGATCGATAAGCAGGGATTGGTCAACGAGTGGAACCAGACGGCGGTGCGCATCACGGGATACGGCAAAGAAGAAGTGCTGGGGCGAGACCTGGTGGAGGATTTCATCACCGATGACTACAAAGAGCCCGTGAAGAAGGTGCTGGATCGTGCCTCGATGGGCCAGGAGACCGAAAACTATGAGTTCCCCCTGTACACCAAAGACGGCCAGCGAGTGATGGTGCTGCTCAATGCCACCACCCGCCGCGACGCCGCCGGCAATATCGTCGGCGTGGTCGGCGTCGGCCAGGACATCACCGAACTGGATGCCTACCGCACTGAGATGGAGAACCTGGTGAAGACTAGAACGCTCAAACTGGAGCAGGCATTAAGTGAATTGCGAGAGACAAACCAGTTGAAGACAGAGTTTCTCTCCACCGCTGCCCACGAACTGCGCACTCCCCTGACCTCCATCCGGGGTTTCAGCGAGATCATGCTGACTCGCCAGCTTGCGAAGGAACGCCAGACCCGCTTCATGACCATGATCAACGATCAGGCCACCCACCTGGCGCAAATCATCGACGACCTGCTCGACATCTCGCGGCTTGAGGCCGGACGTGGCATGGAAATTGCCCCTGAGCCTATCAATATGGCCGGCCTTATGACCGAGGTGGTTTCCCCCTTAGTCGAAGCCAACCCCAACCACCAGTTTCGGATTGAAGGCTTGCGAGAGCATCCACTGCTCATGGGCGATCCATTCCGTCTGGGGCAGGTGGGCAAAAACATCATCTCCAATGCAGTCAAGTATTCACCAGCAGGCGGCACAATCACAATTCGCTCCAGGGTGATAGATGAGTTTCTGGAGATCAGCGTGCAGGACGAAGGTCTCGGCATGACGCCCGAACAACAGAAACACCTGTTTGAGAAGTTCTATCGCGCTGATGCATCCAACACTGCCATCGGCGGCACCGGCCTGGGGTTGGCGATCAGCCAACTGATCATCGAGCTGCACGGCGGGAAGATCTGGGCGGAGAGCGAATCTGGCGTCGGCTCCACTTTTTTCATCAGGCTGCCGCTGTTGCCCTAACCTCTCTCTGCTTTCCCCCCCAGAGTTGGGGGGGATTGAGGGGGGGCGTTGCGCACGCGGGGCTTTTTTGGCAAGCCCTTTTCCGACGGTGATTTGCAGCAGATTGTTCAGCAAGCACTACAACCTGAATGATCACCTAAAAAGGAGATGTGAGAAATGAAAAAGATCCTGATCGTAGACGACCATGCCGAAGTCCGCGAGCTGGTCAGCGTGACGCTGGAGATTGGCCCCTATCAGATACTGACGGCCGAAAATGGCGATCAGGCGCTGGCCAAAGCCCAAGAGGAATTGCCAGACCTGATGCTGCTTGATATCATGATGCCTGGCGACCTGGACGGGCTGCAAGTCTGCCGCAAGCTCAAAGACGACGAACGTACCCAGGGCATCTACATCATCATGCTCACCGCCAAAGGGCAGGACTGGGACAAGGAGGCCGGTCGCGAGGCTGGCGCGGACGAGTACTTCGTCAAGCCGTTCAGTCCTTTGGACTTGATGAGCAAGGTCGAAGAGGTTCTGGAAGGCTAGGCATGAACCAACCCGAGGTCATTCGGCTTAATCTGCTGGCCAATAGCGCGTATTTCACCGCCATCGCCGCTGCATTGGAACGGATGACGGGAGTGCCTGAGTCGGTAGTGGCGGATGTGCAGGCGGCCTTTGCCAGCGTGGTGAGTCACGCCCTTGCCGATGGCAGAGACCAGGCGGACAGGAAACATTCGATAGAAGTCCGCCTGATGCTCACCGACCAGCCTCGCCGTCTCACCGTTGAACTTGCGGATAAAGGGGACAAACAACGCCCCTTACATCCAAAAGACACCTGGCGTCGCAGTTTCGATCTGCCCGATGCGGTGGAGCCGGGGCAGGGTGAACTCCGGAGGCAAGACTCGAGGCTTGGGATGGGGGTGTTCCTCATCCGCCAGTTGATGGACGAAGTAACTTACCACCCACAGGTGGGCAACAACCACTGGCGGCTGGTCAAGAATCTGCGCCCCCCCTCGGTCCCCCCCAACTCTGGGGGGGAGGAGACAGGCGAGGAGGTCGTTCGGCTCGATCTGCCAGCCACTCACAGATACCTCAACGTCCTGGGCGCTTGCGTCGTGCAGATGCTGGCCCAAGTAGAGGGTCTCGACGAGCCGGAGGAGCTAAGCTACAGCGTCCAACTGGCAGTGCAGGAAGCCTGCGCCAACATCGTGGATCACGCCTACGCCGGTGAGGCTGGGCGGATTGAGATTGTCCTGACACTGGTGCATGGCCCCCGGCGTCTCGTCATCGAGCTGCACGACACCGGCCGCCACACCTTCGATCTCTTCAGCGTGCCAGACCCGTTCGGGGCCCCTCAGTTGCCCGCGCGGGGGCTGCTGACCGGCGGCGCACTGTTCTTCATCAGCGCGACCATCGTCAACGCGGGGAACTACCTGTTCAACTTGATCCTCGGGCGCTGGCTTGGCCCGGCAGCCTTTGCCGACTTCAGCCTGGCCGTCACCCTGTTTCTGGTGGTCTCGTTCGTGGCAGCCGGATTCCAGCAGACAGCCGCCAAGTTCGCTGCCGCTCACACTGCCGCTGGTGAACTGCCGCGTCTGGCTGGCACGCGCCGCTGGCTGGGCCGCTGGGCCTGGGCGTTGGGAGCAGCGATGCTGGCCCTCTTCGCGCTCGGCTCACCCTTGTGGATGCGCTTCTTTCACACCCGGTCGGTCTGGCCCTTTGTGATCCTGGGAATCGGCGTACCGCTGTACCTGGCGCAAGGCGTCGATCGCGGCGTGCTCCAGGGGCAAATGCGGTTCGGGCCGCTGGCGTTGAGCTACCAGGCGGAGATGTGGGTGCGGCTGATCGTAGCCCTGGCCCTGGTGGCCCTGGGCTGGTCGGTGAACGGAGCAGTGGGCGGACTCACCGCCTCGTTTGCGGCCACATGGCTGGTGGCGCGACGGGCGGGATCTGGCCTCCCCCGCGATGTTGCCCTTTCCACTAGCGAATGGCGGTCGGTAGCGATGTTCGCCGGCTCGGTCGCCGTTGCCGAACTGGGCCAGATCCTCATCAACAACAGCGACGTGCTCGTCGTCAAGCACTTCTTCACCTCGGAGTTGGCTGGGCAGTACGCGGCCCTGGCGATGGTCGGACGCATCGTGTTCTTTGCCACCCGCTCGGTGGTGGCGGCCATGTTCCCCATCGTGGCCCAGAAGCAGGAAAAAGGCGAGCCTCATCGGCATCTGTTGGCCCTATCTTTGGGGATGGTCGCAGCGGTCGCAGCCGTCATCATTGCAGCAACGGCGATTGCCCCTGAGCTCATTGTGAAAGTGCTGTTTGGCGAGGCTTACGCGTTCATAGCCCCGCTGTTGTGGCTCTACGCCGTGGCGACCGCGCTATACGCGCTGGCCAACGTGGTGGTCAACTACCGGCTCTCGCTGGGCAGCGGTGGAGCCAGTGTCCTCTCCGTGCTGGCTGGTGCGGCGCAGGTGGTCGGCTTGTGGGTCTTTCATGACAGTCTGCGACAGGTAGTGATTGTGCAGGTGTGTCTCATGGCTGCGTTGCTGATCGCGCTCATCGTGTGGGATGCGTGGCTGATCCGGCAGCAAAAACGTCCTGCCACCACCATTTTAGCGTGATCAGTAGATCCACTTTCGCTCGGCCTGGATCTGGCGATCCAGGCCAAAAGCGGGGATCTGGCAATCCCCTCAGAGCAACTTTGGATCTGATGATGGAGATTGTGATATGAGCGGGAAGAAGATACTGTTTCTTGGCACGCATGGACAATACAATATCGGCGACGAGTTGCTATTGGAAACATTCCTGTCGGAACTCGGTGATCAGCACCAGTATTTCATCAATTCGTACGATCCTGCCTTCACGACTGAGCAACTGAAGGACAGATACAACGTCCAGGTTTTTCATACCACGCAGGATAGGTGGCAACTCGCGGGCTTCATCCGACAATGCGACTTGCTGTTCTTTGGTGGGGGCAGCATCCTCAAAGAGTTGTACCAGAGTGTGGGGAGAAATCGGTATGCTACTCTGATGATGGTGCTGGGGATCGTCACGTTTGCTAATCTCGTTGCGCGGAAGACCGTCATCATGAGCAACATTGGAGTCGGTCCCATTCAAACGAAGTTCGGGCTTTTCCTGGCCAAGCTGATCTTGCGACAAGTCTCTCACGTATCCGTGAGGGATCAGAAGTCTTACGAGACCTGTGTGGATTTAGGCATTGATCAACGCAAGCTGACGCCGGATTCCGACGCCGTTTTTGCCAAAGATGCCTCCTTCTTCCTGGTGAATCGCGAAGAGGCGCCAGAGCCCGCCACGGACGCCACAGAGCTGAGAATCGCGCTGAGTCTGAACTACAACATCGAAAACCCCGCCCATTGGGATCACTTCATTGACCATCTGGCCAAAGGCCTGAGAAGCGTGAACGAGCAGCGCCCCATTGAAATCCATGCCCTCCCCATGCAGTCGCGATTCAATCCGCAGAACGATCTGGTGACGCTCACCGCGTTTCGTGAAAAAATCCCGGAGATAGACATGGTTTTGCACGAGCCATTAACGCCTCAAGATGCCGCGGAGATCATGGTGCGGTGCGACATGCTGGTGGGGGAAAGGCTCCATGCCCTCATCACGGCGGCGATTCTCGGCATCCCCATCGTTCCACTCGTCTATGATGTCAAGGTCCGCGAGGCGATGAAGTTGCTGGGAACGGAGGATTTCGCCATCGAAATTGACGAACACTTCGACCATGCCGCGCTAACCAGCCACGTGCTGGCCCTCCACGAACGACGAGACCACGTGTCGAGCTGCTTGAAAACCCGCGCGTCCGAGTTGAGGGAAGAAGCGCGGGAATACTTCGAAATGATCAATGGGAAAATCCTGGAAGTTGGAAGTTAGAGATTGGAAGGTCGGTAATGCTCCTGTCAACGAATACGGAAACGAATAAACGAATTACTGGCTGATCTTATTCGTTTATTCGTTAGGCATTCGTTGACAGAGCGGTCACGTAGTACAATGCCGCAACCAGCAAATCCTAATCAAGCTGAACAAGAATCGTCTACCCCACTTAGACCCAGCGTGTGGCGGATCAGTCTCATCGTGGGGATTCTGTACTTCAGCGTCTATGCCTTCATGTTCCGCGACATCATCCTGCACCTTCCGGAGCTCATGCGGGGCGAAATGGTGATCAATGGGGATGAATTGGTGCCGTTCTTCAATCCGGATAGCCAATTCATTGACCAGGTCAAGGGGAACTTCAATGAATTAACCCACGGTTATGAATTCCGCGTCCGGTACTCCATCCTGACAACATGGATGCGATATTACAAAATCCTCCCCTTCGCCCTTTTGCTGGTCATACCCGGCGTGGCCTTCGGAAGCTATCTGGCGGTCACCTACTTTCTGCAAAGGGTCATGCCCCACGTCTCGAAGAAGGCCATCTTCAGATCGGCCGCGGCTCCCGTACTGATGGTTTATCTGATCATGACGTACGCAAAAGTCACTCACTTCTACACCCTGATCGTCGGCTTTGGCCTCTTTCTGATATCAACCCTCTTCCTCTGCTATGGCCTGCTGTTTACCAGAAAGCACCCGTACCGATACATGGCTATCGGCTGCCTGTTGTCCACATTCAACCCCGCGGTGCATTACATCATCCTGTTCGCACTGTTCACCGCGCTGGCCGTTGTGGGTACAGTGATCATCGAGACGAGCTTGTATCTTGCTGGAGGAGATATTCGCCGTAAAGTGCGACCTTCGAGCCTGTGGCAACTGGTCAAACA
>CAYWWC010000070.1:7327-9337 GCA_964461615.1 uncultured Anaerolineae bacterium | reverse complement strand
CATGCTGGTGAGATGCGTGGCCGCGTTTGTCCTGCTGGGCACGATCACCTTAATTCCATACGCCTTGCTGGCTAAATTCTTTTTCCTCAAGGGAATCGGGAATCTGTCTGAGACGATCCCTGTGACCTACTACTTCATCAAGGATGCGTCGGTTTCGTTCCTGCATCTGATCTCGTTCGATCTCGCCGGGATCATGGACAAATTCATTGCGGGAGACTACCTCACCAGTCACCCGCGCCTGATGAATGTTGCGTATTTCATCGCCATGTTGATGCCGCTGTTCGTGCCCAGGGTTAAGCGCACCATTTTCGCCACGAAGCCACTGCGCTCTTTCTTCACCATCAGCTACCTCATACTAGCGTTTTCATTCTGGGCCACGCTGGGCTACTCCGGCCCCGAATTTGTACCGACATTTCACCGCACCATGGCCGCCATCAGCAATTTCGGTAACTCAACCCGGTCTACCCCAGGGGATCTAGTCGTGAAGCTGATGGGCGCCGTTGTGCAGGTGCTGCGCTTCCCCCACCGCTTCCAGCTTGTCTTGTACATGATGGCCTGCATCGTCATACCGGTTTCAGCAGTCTGGATTGAAGAGAAATACCGCTCATGGATTCGTTCATCCTCTTCACTCTCCAGACACCAACGCTTGCTAAACCCCCTGTTTTCCGTATTGTTCTTATTGCCCCTGATGATGAACTGGCAGTACCATGAAACGTTCTTGTCCGGCAATTTCAAGGGCTTTCTGTCTCCGTATCCAGTGGGGCCTTTGAAAGAAGTGAAAGAATACCTGCTAGAATTGCCGGGGGGAAAGACAATTGTGTTGCCCCCCACGGAAACGGCCAAACGCATCGTTGATATCGAGGGAGTCGAACACAAGTTCATTGACAAATTCCACATCTATTATTTGGATCTGCCCAGCTACTACTATGGCCTTTCCGGGGATACGCGGAACAAGCACGAGTTCTTTCTGATGCTGCGGGCCATGTACTATGAACAGGACTGGTGGGTGAACATAGCGCGCGACAATTCTGTCAAATATATAATCATCAATAAAGAACTGGTGGCAAATACCGTTGGCGGAGCGGAATATCTGAGGGAGATCGAGAAGACAATTGTGCCCCAAATAGAGCAGCTTGATGATTTCTTCCGCAAGATCTTCGAGAATGAGAGTTATACCGTATTCGAGTTCATTGACTTGCCCAACGCCGAACGGATTCCGCTGTTCATTGATACGGACTGGAACACTTTTATCCGGGTTCAAAGCCAGCATCTTGATTTGAGCAAATTCTACGACCTGCGGTACGGCATGATAGCGGACGATCTGGCTGAATATGAGAACCTGGTGGTGGTTGCCGATGATGCCGTGCAAGCCGCTGTTGACGTCTATGCCAAAACCCATACCGACCAGTTCTTCCGACCCAACAGCAGTATCTTCCCATTTGACAAAAACATCGTGCCCAGTACATACTACATCGCCCCGATGTTCCGCATGTTTCAGTTCTTTTCGGACACCAAGTGGAACCGTCTGGAGATGATCACGCCGGGCATGTATGGAACGGTCACCGGTACTTTCATCGGAGTCCCAAACGCAACATCTTTTCGCATTGATATTAAGCTCCCAGAAGAAGGCACATACCGACTTCTATTGCGCGGCGTGTCAACTGCCAACGAATTGACTGTTGACTCAACAAAGTTGGAACTCCGCACGCAGCTACAGCTAGATCCTTCACAAACACACGTTCTTTTCTTCGAGCAAGAAAACGTTTTCTCACCAGAACGAGAACCTTACGATGTAAGTCAATATTCAACTGAAGAGCTCGAAACGCTGATACCGAAAAGGATCGTGGTGGTGAATTACAAATTTGCGTACATTGATTTGGGGACTGTCCATGGTTCTAAGGGAACCCATACGATGTATTTTGACAAACACGACAATAACCCAATGCTAGTTGAGGGTGTTCTTGTCATCCCAGAAGAGATCTACCAGGATTTGCAGCTCCCGGAAAACGT
>CAYWWC010000070.1:0-7227 GCA_964461615.1 uncultured Anaerolineae bacterium | reverse complement strand
GTGTTCTTGTCATCCCAGAAGAGATCTACCAGGATTTGCAGCTCCCGGAAAACGTGTACCTAGTGGCCCCAGACAGCGACTTCTGTTGTGATGAGCTTCCGGTGCTGGTGAATGAAGAGAGGTGATCACAATGGTTTCAAAGCTGTTCCAGAGCATAAAACGCCTGCGCTCCGTTGTGCTGCCCCTTGGCCTAATCGGCCTCGCGCTCCTCTTTATCAACTGGGGGCTGCACAAGGTTTTCAACCCGCCGGAACCGTTTAACACATATGCTCTTCCCTACAGTCAGGGTTTTGAAGAAGTGGTCATTACTCGCTGGTTTGCCGGCGGTGGCGATTGGGCCATTCGCGACGAGGCGCTGATGCAGTCGGACGAAAGTGTCGAGGCCGCACAAATCTTCATCCCCCACTGGCTGGTGAAGGGGCAGCCATATCGCTATTCCGCGCAGATTTCTCTGTCGGACACTGCTCAAGCTGCGGGGTTGAATTTCAACGCCCAGTACCCACGGATCTATTCCAACCATCACCGGGCTATTGTTGTCCGTAATCGCAATAATGGCGATCAGCTCGAATTGATCGCCGGATATGTGGACGAGGTTGACGGGTTCCAGCGCCAGGTGAGTGTTCCCATACCCACGGAGATGCAGACCCTGAGACTTGATGTCGTAGTACATGAGGACACTTACGACGTTCAGTTGAACGGGCAAACGATGCTGGAGAAAAGGCCCCTGGTCTACCACGATGGCTTGCTTGGTATGTACGCCGCAGGTGGCCCGGCTTCCTTCGACAATGTGAGCGTAACGACCGCAGAGGATGCTGCCTACAGCGTAGAAATCGTCGAAGTTGAAAGCGGTCTGTCGGATGCTGGACATTACGTGGCTGGCGATCTTGTCTACACCAGTCAGTTTGCCGGAGTGTCGGGGGGAACCGGATGGATTCCCTTCAGCGGAACTTGGAGTGTGGAGAATGGGGCGCTCACCCAGAGCGACACCACCGGATACGACCTGGGGATTGGCTATGAAGGCGAAGTGTTTCAAATGTATGCCCTTCAAGTTTCTTTGTCACACATAGAGGGCAGTGGCGGGGGCGTGCTTTTCAACATGGCCACTCCCTATCAACACCTGGGTGCTCACATGGTGCGATATTCGGATTCGGCGGACGGTGTTTTCTGGGGGTATTTCGAGAGCAACGGGGATTTCATTGGACAGGGCTATGCCAATGTCCAGGCGCCAAGCAATTCTGCCCATACTTTCAGAATCCTCAGCGGCGCTAAGACTTACACCATCTATCTGGATGATCACATCATTGCCCGGGACATCCCCCTCGTTCGCAATTACGGCTACATCGGCCTCATCACATCGCGGAGTGCGGTAAGCTATCATCTGGTCGAGATGTTTGGGCTGCTCAGCGATCTAGGGGCCGAAACAGGTGAAGCGCCAGTTGTTCGCGACACCCCTGTGGCCACAACTGGCAACGCTATCTTTATCGAACCTAAGCCCATCCCAACCAGAACCGCGCGCATCGTGGCTTCCGACCTCGTCTATACTGGCGATCTCGTTGGCGCGTCCAGCGATGCTGGGTGGATTCCCATCAGCGGGGAGTGGCAAGTTGCTGATGGTCTGCTCACCCAGGTTGATCCCACCGGATACGACTATGCCATCGGCTACGAGGGGAATACGTTTCAGTCCTACGCTCTTCAGGTATCGCTCGCCCACTTGGAGGGTGTCGGCGGGGGAGTGCTGTTCAACATGCCCCAGCCCTATCAGCTCAACGGGTCGCACATGGTGCGATATTCGGATGGAGCGGATGCGATCTTCTGGGGATACTACGACGACACCGGTGATTTTGTCGGGCAGGGCTACGCCAATGTCCAGGCGCCAGGAGATGCCGGTCACACCTTCAAGATCACTAGCGCCGACTCGTCTTATGCCATTGATGTTGATGGTCAGCCCGTGGCGCGCGATATCCCACTCGTCCGAAATAGCGGGCACATTGGTCTTCTTACAGCCCACAGCGCGGCTGCCTTTGGCCCAATCGAAGTGTTCACGCTAGGAGGCCAAGCCGAGCAACCCATTCGAGGTACTGAAACAAGTAACTTGCTGGGCAATTTACGGATTGTGAGCGGTGACTGGGCAATAGACGGTTCTACCATTCGGCAAAACAGCGTGGAAACGGCTGACTTCATCGTGAGCACAGGGGTTTTCGCCGGTGTGTATTCGCTGGAGACAACCATTACATTGCCCGATGATCCCGAATTGGCGAACGTTGGCGGTGGGATTATCTTCCACATGCCCGATCAGGATAGCAAAAAGAACGCCCACATGGTACGCCTGGTTGGTAGTAGCGGCGGGGCCTTCTGGGGCTACTTCGACGAAAATGAAGTGTTCATCGGCCAGGGCTGGACCACTGTCTCCGATGCCGCCGCTTCTACAACCTACAACCTCAAGGTCAGTATTCAGTATGACACTTATGATCTTTTCATCAATGGCGAAAATGTCGCCAATGACATTCAGTTGAGGCGTCGGGATGGATGGATCGGCCTTCTTTCTTATGCTGGCCCCGTTGTTTTCAGCGATATCCAAGTTACCGTTGGAGGGAGTCAATGAGAGAGAAACTGGACGCTATTGGACTGAAGGAACAACTGCTTCGATCACTTAGGGCGTCAGTCAACTTCTTGAAAACGAAGGCAGAGGACTATCACTGGCTTGTCTATCCCGCGCTGGTATTCCTTGCCACCCGGTTGATCGTTTTCTGTGCAGCATATATTGGCGATTTGATGCTGCCTACCGTTCCAGGGCATTGGAGTCCTGCACCTGATAGCCCATTCCTCAACCTGTGGGCGCGCTGGGACAGCCAATGGTACAACTGGATCATACGAGAGGGGTACTGGCTCCGTCCCGAGCTCCGCAGCAATGTGGCTTTCTTCCCCCTTTATCCCTTGGTAGTAAACACGCTGATGCCATTCTTCGGAAACAATGCCATTCTATCGGGGATTGTGGTGAGCAATGCAACTTTCTTCGCCACGCTGGTATTCCTTTACAAACTCACTCTCTTAGAGTTTGGCGACCGCCCAACAGCTCAACGTGCCGTTTACTACCTTGCCATATTCCCGACCTCGTTCTTCTTCAGCACCATGTATACCGAGAGCATGTTCCTTCTATTCTCAATAGCGGCGGTGTACTTTGCCAGGCGGCATCTATGGGCATGGGCCGCCTTGATGGGGATATTGGCCTCAGCGACGCGGTTTGTGGGGGTGCTGACCTGGGGGCTTGTAATGTGGGAATGGCTGCGCGTCCACGGGTGGACACTGGCAACAGTCCACCGCCGCGCGACCTGGATGAATCTACTGCATGGATTGAGACGCCATTGGTTTCAGGTTCTAGTCATAGCCGTGATCCCGTTAGGTTTGATAAGCTATGTCGCCTTCCTGCAGATCAATTTCGGAGACCCCCTGGCGTTTATGACTGTCCAAACCACTTGGTCCCGACAACAAGTTGGGCCCTGGGCAGTAGCCGCCAAAGACATCGGGTATCTGCTAGAGCAAGGTCTCAATCAAGGAAATATCTCCCGCTTCCTGAACGTCTCAACGCTGCTAACGGTGTTGGCAATATCCCTTTTGGTTTGGAAACGGCTTGGCGCTGGGTATGGCATTTACACTATGTTGTTAGTGCTCTTGCCGGCGTCAAGCGCCAGTCAGAGTATCATTCGATATGTCCTCACATGTTTTCCAGTGTTCATGATCCTGGGGCAATGGGGCCGGAATACGCTCTTCAATCGAGTTATAACAACTAGCTTCGCAACCCTGCTTGGCGTCTTGACGACCTTATTTGTCAATTGGGTTTTCGTTGCCTGATCGTAGGCGTCAGGTGCCAGGCACTTGCATGGCTGCTTCGGCTTGAAGGTTGTCTTCCAAACGGTTTGTGCTTATCTATGGGCGATCTGTCGTAAGTGCCTGGCACCTCTGAGGAACTGACTATGGAAATGATAGACGAACACAGCCTGCTAGAACTGCGAGAACGCATCGGCGACGAGCATCTGGGGCAGCGCTTGCGCGCCCAGGTGGATCTGACATTGCGGATTCTTGGCCAGGGCCGCGCCCGCTTCCACTTCGAGAATGTCCCCTTCTTCATCGAAATCGTCAAGCTGGCCTTGCGGGTGACCGGCCTCCATTCGCAAGGCCAGCGCAACGCCCTGGATCTTACCGTGCGCGAGAACCAGGTAGCGATACGGGATTTCCCAGCCCCTTTCGACGGACTGCGTATCCTACATCTTTCCGATCTCCACCTGGACGGCTATCTGGGATTCGGACAACACATCGCCAACGCCATCTCTGGTCTGGATTTCGACGTCTGCGTGCTGACGGGCGACTTTCGCTTCTTCGGTTCCGGCCAGTACCATACCCTGGCCACCGAGCTGGATGCCCTGGCCCCGGCCCTCGCCTGTCGCTTTGGCGTTTATGGCATCCTGGGCAACCACGACTTCATCGAGATGGTGCCGATGATCGAAGCGCGGGGGATTCGCATGCTGCTCAACGAGTCAGTGGCCCTCACCACCGGTGGGACGTCGCTGTGGCTGGTAGGGCTGGAGGACGCTCACCTCTACGGATTACACGATTTCGACAAGGGCCTGTGCGACGTTCCACCCGATGCTCCTCGCATCCTGCTGATCCACTCCCCAGAGGTGATCCCTGAGGCCGGCAGCCGGGGCTTTGGCCTGTACCTGACTGGCCACACCCACGGGGGGCAGTTCTGCCTGCCGGGCGGCTGGGGGCCGTACGCAAATGCCCGCTGTCCCCGCCGCTACACTGCCGGCCCGTGGCAGTACGATGGAATGGCCGGCTACACCTCGTGGGGCACGGGTTCACCGGGGGTGTTTGCTCGCTTCTTCTGCCCCCCTGAGATCGTGATTCACAAGCTGGAGAAACTCGCCACGAATTGCACGAATTAACACGAAAAAAACAAAAATTAGTGAAAATTCGTGTAATTCGTGGCAGAGAACTGAAACGTGAAACGTAGGATTTTGAAGGGAGGCGCCAATGCCTCGCGACCTACCTCTTGGAAACGGTTCCCTGCTCGTCAACTTTGACGCCCACTACCATCTCCGCGACGTGTACTTTCCCCACGTGGGGCAGGAGAACCACACCCTGGGCAGCCTGAGCCGCCTGGGGCTGTGGGTAGACGGGCAGTTCACCTGGCTGAGCGATTGGGAGCTTGACCTACGCTACCAGCCAGACACCCTCGTCACCAATGTGCGCGGGCGACACCCCGCCCTGCGCCTGCGTTTCACCGCCAACGACGCGGTGGACTGCAAAGCGAACATTCTCATCCGCCGCTTCACCATAAGCGACGAGAGCGGGGCCGAGCGCGTCGTGCGCCTGTTCGCGCACTTCGACCCGCACATTGGCGAATCGGCCCTCGCCAACGCCGCCTATTTCGATGGTGAGCGGCACGCCCTGATCTGCTACAAAGGGGATCGCTACTTCCTGCTGGCAAGCCAGCCTACCATGAGCGAATACGCGGTGGGGACCAAAGGCGCCGAGCACGCCCGAGGCACGTGGTGCGACGCCGAAGATGGACGGCTCTCCAACAACGCCATCGCCAGCGGCTTCGTGGACGCCACCCTGATGTTCGAACTCCAGGTGCCGGCCGGTGGGGAGGCCGAGGGGTTCGTGTGGCTGGCGGCGGGCCGGGCTTTGGATGAGGTGACTAAACTGCATGAACTGGCCCAGAGCGCGGCAGGCGCGCTGCTCGACCGCACCGCCCGCTACTGGCGCTTCTGGCTTGGCCACGCCCGTTCTGATTTCGGCAACCTCTCGCCGGCCGTCGCCGATCTCTACCGGCGCAGCCTGCTGATCATTCGTACCCAGATTGACAACGATGGGGCCATCATCGCCGCCAACGACGCGGATGTCGCCTCTTTTGGCATGGATCACTACTCCTACGTCTGGCCGCGCGACGCCGCACTGGTGGCCGAAGCGCTGGACATGGCCGGGTATCACGAGACCCCACGGCGCTTCTACGTCTTTCTGCAGAAATTGCTGGTCCAGGCCAACTATGCCCTGAACGGCTACCTGCTACACCGCTACACGCCCACGGGCCTGGTCGCTGCCTCGTGGCATCCTAGCGTGGGCGAGGGGCGCTTGCGCCTCCCCATCCAGGAGGACGAGACCGCGCTGGTGGTCTACGGCTTGTGCCGGCACCTCGCCATCACCAAAGAGGTGGAGTTGCTCCGCGATCTGTACTGGAACTTCGTACGGCCCGCCGCGGATTTCATGCTCATCTTCCGCGATCCGGACACCGGGCTGCCGCAACCCTCACACGATCTGTGGGAAGAGAAGTATGGCATCTTTCTTTTCACTTGCAGCACGGTGTTCGCCGCCCTCACAGCAGCGGCGGACCTGGCCGAGATGTTGGGCGAAGCCGACCCGGCCCAGACCTACCGCGCGGCGGCCGAGGAAATCCGCGCAGGCGTGGCCGAGCACTTCTTCGACCCCGACCTGGACCGCTTCGTCTTCATGCTCCACGCCAATCCAGACGGCACATTGCGGCGCGATCCGCTACTGGATTCCAGCATGGCCGGGGTGTTCATCTTTGATCTGTTTCCAGCCGACGATCCGCGTGTGGTCAACATGATGCGCGCCCTGCAGCGCGGCCTGGAGAACCGCCCGCCAGTGGGAGGCATCGCCCGGCACGGCGACGACTACTATCATCACATCAGCGGCAACCGTGCCGACTATCCGGGCAACACCTGGTTCGTCAGCACCCTCTGGCTGGCCGACTGGCTGATGTCCATCGGTGACCGCGAGGGGGCGCGCAAGTGGATCGAGTGGTGCACAGAGTACGCCTTGCCCAGCGGCGTGCTGGCCGAGCAGTTGCACCCTCACACCGGCGCACCGCTGTCGGTCTCGCCCCTCACCTGGAGCCACGCCGCCTTCGTAGCCAGCGTCGAGCGGTATCTGCAAGCGTTCACGCCCTCCCCCTCGTAGGGGGAGGGTTAGGGTGGGGGTGGAAATCACTTTGCCGAGATTCACCCTCCCCCATCCCCTCCCTGAGAGGGAGGGGTGAGCAGTTGCGATTCTCAGTAGATCCAGAATCGCTCTGAGGGGATTGCCAAATCCCCGCCTTTGGCCTGGATCTGGCGATCCAGGCCGAGCAAAATTGGATCTACTGATTCTTATATTCGTTTTCAGCATAACAAAACAGGTATGCCCTGGAAAGCACCTTGCCAACCC
>CAYWWC010000069.1:0-16014 GCA_964461615.1 uncultured Anaerolineae bacterium | reverse complement strand
TATCTGGCCCAGGCTGCCGCTTGAGCCTAATGGCCGAAACGAAGATCATCGCCTAATTGTATCTAACAGGACTCAGTCCTTTCAAGGTCGCCATTGCCTCCTCCACAGAGAGGCTTCTGATGTTCTCCTTGGACGCTCTGCTGGAGCCGTCCTGCCAGACACCGCCGCTGGTGCAGCGGGCACTGTTGCCGATGGTTCCCATGTCCAGTGGATAAGCAGGAGCGATAGCGCTGATGCCGACGTAGCCATTCGTATCTATCGTTATGGCCGGAGTTCCAATGTCGCTGACACGGATCTCCACCGGATCCCAGCCGGACGTAGAGCCAAAGTAGACCGAGTCTGCGTCTGCGCCAATCTCAGCCTTTGCGCCAAATGTGCGCTCAGCTACAAATACCGCGTCGGTAGAGCTATCCGTTAGCAGGTGAATTGGATAACCTGGCGACCACGTCCCAATCCCCACTTTCCCGTCGGACTTGATGGTGAGGCTGTCGCTCGGCGCCCCTGGCTCGATCTTGAAGGGCCACCCGCCGTTGGTCACGTCGCGGATGAAGAAGTGATCCTCGCGGCCGCACACGTCCCACGTTTGCGGCGACCATCCCCATGAGCCGTCTTGCTCCAGCCGGAGAGTCGGCGTATCCGAGTCTTTGACGTGTAACTCCACCACCGGCGTGGAGGTGCCGAAGCCGACCCGCCCGTAATCCTCAACATACAGAGAGTTGCTCGGGGCTCCGGCTTCGATGGTAAAGGGCGTTCTACCGCCATCTATGTCGTCAATGGAGAACTTATTGGCCCCGCCATTGGCGCTGTCGTTGGTCGTGATCTGCCAGTCGTTGCTGGGAAACGATGAGGTAGAGCTGGTATCCTGGAACCTGATCCGCAGGTTGTTCTCCTTCAGCCTGATGGTGTCAAAGCCGAAGGACTCACCGTTCACGCAGTCCATGCCAACGCAAAGACTGCCATCCACGATCAAATCATCCAGGATAACCTGGTCCTTCAGCTCATCGCCCAGCTCAATCTTTCCCTTGTCGCCGCCTTCCTCTGCCTGCGGGGTCACAAAGCCGCCGTTGAGAATGGAGAAACTGCCCGACAGCACCCGCGCTTGCGCGGCGCCTTCTGAAGGTTCAAGGCCCCGCTGCGCGTCATCATACTCGGTTCGGACTCTAGCCTTTGCCGGCACAAGCAGGAGTTCATACTTGTAGACGCCCTCCGGCCTCGCCTTGCCCCAGCCATCCACCGGTTTGAGGGTGGGGTGGGCGCCCGGTTTGTATTCCTGGCTCAAGTAGAAGTCACCTGGGCCAGCAATGGTGAGCGTCAGCCCACCATTGCTGACTCGTGGCTCCCAGGAGATCACGCCTGGCTTAATCTTCATGGTTGCGATGGGGCCTTGATTCACCCCTGGTTCCCCAGCGATTGACGTTCCGCTCCCCAGCAGGCTGAGCAGCATCATGGACACGGTGATTAGCGATACTAGTCTGATCCTATTCCTCTTCATGGCTGATCCTCCTTAAGTAGTAGCTAATTGTCGTCCATCAGCACATCGTGGAGAGACTAACAGGCTAAACGTCAGGACATCGTGGAGGGGATTAACTTGATAACCATCAGAGCATCGTAGGGAGCTATCCCAACGGTAGTGGTAAGAGCCGTGAATCAGGGCCCCGACCACTAGATGCAGTAGGTGGGCGGCAAAATAGATTCCACGATGTTATGATGGTTCAACATGCTGTTAGTGCTATCTGATTCTCTACGATGTCTTGATGGACGACAGCTAATGTCTGAGGGCTGACCTGCCCTCGCCTTCCCTTCGTAAAAACGATTATACACTACAACGCCAGCCAGGTCAAGAATCGGTATTGACTGAGGTGCATGTCAGTTCTGGGGCGAATTGACTCTTGAGGGGATACAGACTAGCATCCTGAGCCGGTCGAAGGATGCGGGTCTTGCAGAGCCACACCCTTCGACCAGCTCAGGGTGCTCCGGTGAGCCTGCCAACAAAGGTTGCCCCCAAACTGACCTGCACCTGTCGCTCCGAGGTATATTTCACTTTGGGGGCGAGACCGAGGGCCGGCCCAGCCTGTCATTGCGAGGAGCGCTTCTTGCGACGAAGCAATCCCCAAATGCAGAAGCGGAGATTGCTTCGCTTCGCTCGCAATGACACTTGCCCCAGAACTGAAATGCACCTCACCTGGAGCGGCAAGTTGTCTTTTGCTGCCTTTTGCGTTATAATTGCCCATTGTGGTTATCAGATCAAGTTAGCCTTAACATGGTTGCTGAGGAGGTGAAAGCATGAGGCGGAAAACCTCACTGATGAGTGTTATCGGTCAGAGTCTGCCACGCATTGACGCCCAAGCTAAGGTCACGGGCCAGGCCAAATACCCTGGCGATTTCTACATGGAAGGGATGCTCCACGCCAAGGTAGTATGGAGCGAGCACCCCCACGCCAGGGTGCGGCGCATTGATACGAGCAAGGCCGAAGCCTTCCCCGGCGTGGTCGCCGTCCTCACTTACAAGGACGTCCCTGTCAACGAGTACGGCATCAACATCATGGACCAGCCGGTACTGGTGGCCGAGGGAGACAAGGTGCGCTGGGTGGGCGACCGCATCGCCATCGTGGTGGCCGAGACCGAGCGCATCGCCGAGGCGGCCCGCAAGCTGGTCGAAGTGGACTACGAGCCGCTGCCCGTGGTGGACGATGCGCGGGAGGCGATGGGGGCCGATGCTCCCCTGGTCCACGAGGAGAGGGACACCAATGTGCTGGAGCGCTTCAAGATTCGCAAAGGGGACGTGGAAGCCGGCTTCGCCGACTCTGACGTCATCGTCGAAGGCTACTACGTCACCCCCTACGTGGAGCACGCCTACCTGCAGCCTGAAGCTGGCCTGGGCTATATTGACGAAGAGGGGCGGGTCACTGTGATTGCCGCCGCGCAGTGGGCCCAGGATGACCTGCATCAAATCGCCCATCTGCTGGATCTACCCGAGGACCGCGTGCGCGAGATCGTGCCAGCCATCGGCGGGGCCTTCGGCGGGCGGGAGGATATGTTCATCCAGCACCTCCTGGCCCTGTGCGCCTACTGCCTCCGCCGCCCGGTGAAGATGGTCTTCAGCCGCGAGGAGTCAGTGTGCCGCACCGGCAAGCGCCATCCGTACTACATGCGCTACAGAACCGGGGCCACGCGGGACGGCAAGTTGACGGCCATGGAGATCGAGCTCATCTCCGACGCCGGGGCCTATGCCAGCACCAGCACCATAGTGATGGCCAACGCTGTCACTTTCGCCGCCGGCCCCTACGTGGCGCCCCACGCCAGGATAGACGGCTATACCGCCTACACCAATAACGCCGTGACGATGGCCATGCGAGGATTCGGGGCCACCCAGGTTGCGGTGGCCTACGAGCTGCAGATGGACAAGCTAGCGGAGGCCCTGGGCATGGATCCGGTGGAGCTCCGCCTGAAGAACCTGTTCGAGGACGGCTCCATCGCCATCACGGGCAACCCCATGCCGCCCGGAGTGGGCATGAAAGAGACGCTGCGGCAGGCGGCGCTGGCTGCTGGCTGGCGCAAGAAAAAAGAGGACGGGCACTGGGTGCGGCCGGAGCCACTCCCGTCAGTAGATAACAAGCTGCGCGGCCTGGGGGTGGCCTGCGCCTACAAGAACGTGGGCTACAGCATGGGCTTCGACGACAAGTCCACGGTGGTGGTCGAGCTTTCCCTGAGCGAGTCTGGTCAGGTGGAAAGGGCAGTGGTGAAGATCGCAGCTTCGGAAGTGGGGCAAGGGGTGCACACCGCCCTGGCCCAGATCGCGGCCGAGACACTGGGGATTGGTATGGAGCGAGTGGACATCGCCCTGGTGGATACGGTCGACACGCCCGACGCCGGAAGTGCCTCCGCCTCCCGCCACATCTATCTATCCGGCAACGCGGTGATGGCAGCCTGTGGACTGGCTAAGGATAAGTGGCACACCGCTCTGCGGGCCGAGGAGGGCCAAACTCGCATTGAGACCCGCTACACCTTCCACGGCCGCCACGCCAGGCCGACCACGGCGTTGGATCCTGAGACCGGCACGTGCGATCCCCACATCAGCTACGGATACGCCACTCAAATCGCCCTGGTGGAAGTTGACGCCGAAACGGGGGAGGTGGCGGTGCTGAAGCTCTACTCGGCGCACGATGTGGGCCGGGCTGTAAATCCCCAGATGATCAAAGGGCAGATTGGCGGCGGGGTGCACATGGGGCAGGGGTATGCCCTCATGGAGGAGTACGTTCAGCAGGAGGGAGTGGTCAAGACCCGTAAGTTCAGCGAGTACTTCATTCCCACGGTCTTGGACATGCCCCGCGAGTTGGTACCCATCATCATCGAGGCGCCCGATCCGACCGGCCCGTACGGAGCCACAGGCGTAGGGGAGATGACCACCCTGCCCACTGCCCCGGCCATAATCTCCGCCATCCACGACGCGACGGGGGTGTGGATTGAAGAACTGCCAGCCACGGCGGAGAAAGTGCTGATGGGGATGCGTGAAAAGTGAAACGTGATGATCTTACGTCGCGTAACCCTTACGTTTCACGTTTCACGTTTTACTGCATGGAGACGATGACCCACGAGGTGCAAAAGCCTACGGCTAGTCCTGCCAGGACATCGGAGACGTAGTGGATGCCCAGGGCTACGCGGCAGAGGGCGACGAAAAGGGCCGAGGCATAGAAGGCGACGGCCCAGTCGGGAAACTGGTGGCTGAAAACCAGGGCCAGGCAGGCGGCCCGCGTGGCGTGTCCTGAGGGGAATGAATAGTGATCGTACCTGGTCGAGTAGAAGCCGGCCCTCTCCTGTGGCCGGCCTCGTCTCATCAGGAACTTGAGTGCAGCGGTCAATCCCCCGGCAACGATAACGGCGACGGCGGCCCGCAGGACGAAGTGCCTGGTCTCCTCGTTGCCCAGTCCCAAGGCTATGACCGCGATGACAAACCACAACAGCCCATCCCCCAGGTGAGCCCCCACCACCGCGATCCTTCGCTGCCATCCCGCCTCTTCGCCCAGGGTGAGGCGGGCGCTCAGCCTGTTGTCCCAGGCCACCAGATGGTTCAGAAGCTCACCCCATTCACCAGTGAAACTCATGCCGGCCTGCCTTCAAGGATAGCCCGCACTATGTCCAGTTGGTGCGGCTTGTCCACGTCCATGCCCATTTCGGGATAGGGAGTGATGATGGCTCTCCCCTGGCAGCCCAGGGCTCGGCCGGCCACTCGTTCCGCATCGGCGATGGTGAGCCTTCTGAAAGCGAATTTGATGAGCGTCCCGAAGCCGAGCAGCCTGACCTGCTGCCAGACATTCTTGCGGAACCCCATGGCCTGGCGAACCAGGGGCAGGTTGGCCTGGAGGACGGAGACCTTGACCATATTGATGTCGCCGCCGGCAAAAGAGCCGCTGCGCAAAGGTACGAAACTTCTCCGCGATCCTGGGAAACAGGCCTCGATAGCTGATTTCTCCACGACTGTGTAGTGCAAATCATGATCGGTTTCCAGGCAGGTGTCAATGAAATAATCCACCATTGCCGTCGTCAGAAGAGGGAGGTCAGCCGTGATGATAACAACTCGCTCTACACCAGGGTCAACTTCCATCACTCGTTCTATGCCAGCCACGATGTTGTCCAGCATACCCCCTGTGGCTTCCACGTACTCCACTGGCGTGGCGAACTCCACCCCGTCCTCAGGGCTCAACCCAACGACGAAGGTGCGCCCCACCCGCGACGAACCAGCGGCGGCCTCCGCCACATAGCGTACCATCTCCTTGCCGGCGATTTTGATCAGCGATTTCTTCGATACCTGGACGTACTCCGACAGAGGATCAGCTTCGTCGAGCATTCCACCGGCCATGATAACTGCATCAACCCTCTCTTCCATTTTGTTCTCCCTCTGAAATTTTGACATAAGGGGTAGCAGCCCAATCACGTTGGGCATCCAGGGGCTGATGACGGCTCAAGACAGCCAATACGATTGGCCTTCTACCCATCTATTTCATGCCCTCCGTGAAGGGCGCAATCACCCGCAGCCGGCGCGGCAGGATGGTGTATTCGATGTGAGTCGCCGATGGCTCAAACAGTTCACCGTCGGCCTGGATGGGGGTGGGCGGGTCGCACTCAATGGTCAGGCGGGTGGTGCGGAGGTAGGTCACCTCCGGCCGCTCGACATGGCTGCCGTCGAAGGTGGTCGGCAGCAGGCGCAGCAGCTTTAGCCGCCCCAGCCCGCCGGCGAACACGAAGTCCAGGTAGCCGTCGTCCATCTCAGCGCGGGGCGTCATCCAGAACGCGCCCCCCGTGCGACGGGTGTTGCCCACCGAGACAAGCGCGACCGGCCCCTCGTACTCCCCATCGTCCCAGGCCAGCCGCATGTGCCAGGGCTTATGACTGAGGATGGTCTTGAGCGCGGCCAGGATGTAGCGCGGCGTGCCCTGGATCCGCTTCATCGCCATCTGGGTGATGGTCACCATCGGCTCCAGCCCGACCGCCGAGTTGTTGTCGAAGTAGCGGCCGTTGACGCACCCCACGTCAATGACGCGCGTGTGTCCCGCCAAGATGCGCCGGCAGGCTGCTTCGATCTCCTTCTCCAGGCCGAGCATGTCGGCGAAATCGTCGGCTGAGCCCAGAGGGATGATGCCCAGCGGGCCAGCTATATCATCCTCGCCGGCGGCCTGCATCAGGCCATTGACCACCTCGCTAATGCTCCCATCGCCGCCGGCGGTCGCTAAAGAGAAGCCCGCCAGCGCCGCCTCCCGCGCCAGTTCGATGCCGTGATTTGGCCCCTCGGTGACGACCAATTCGTAGTCCAGGCCGATTTTCTCGCACGCCCGCTCAATAGCCGGGATGGCTCGCTGTGCCTTCCAGCGGCCCGCGTATGGATTGACGATGATCTTAACCTTGCTCACTTGTCTCCTCCAGAGTATATGTGCTTCTTGAACGCTAATTCAGCTTCTCAATGGTCGGTCTGAGACCCAGTTCCTCGATCAACTCATCCAGTTCATTCGTAGTCAGCTTCCGCCCCTGGCCGGCTGCGGCTACCAGGGCCCCCTCCATGACATTGGTGCCGAAGGAACGCCCTTCCAATCGGGGGGTGGTGGTGACCAGGTATTTCACCCCTCGCTCCGTCAGCATCCTCACGTCCTCCTGAGTGGTGGTGTTGGTCACGATGACCTTGCCGTTCATACGTCGAGGCAGGTGGCGCTTGATGTACAGGAAATCGCCAGCCACGACTGACGCCCACTGGTAATACTTCTCCCACCTGGGCTGGTTGACGGTCTGCTTCTCCCCCGTCGGGTAGATGAAGCTGATGGGCAGACGGCCCAGGATGGGCAACAGAACAGCGGCTAGAATCTCCACGCTGCGGATAGTGCGCAGGGGGATGCCCAGGCCCAGGGCGAACATAAAATCGGCGTAGACCATCTGGTAGCCCGCCTCGGCGAAGGACAGCGCCATCCCGAAGCGATCCACCGACGAGGTGAGCATTCCCCGCTGGGGCGATATCTCGTCGCCAAGCTCCTGCTCCACGAACTGCATCACCCGCCGCTCCAGGGTGTGTTTCAACCCGCCGCCGTCCACCACCGGGGTGTGTTTCACATCCTTCACCAGCTTGAGGGCCTGGTACAGCGGATAGTGCTTGTCGCGCACGCGCAGGGCCAGGTCAATGCCTCCCACCCCGAAGGCGTCAACTTCGCCGTCCAGCTCGTTGTAGAGCTGGCGGGCTTTCTCCTCGTCGCCGTCGGTGCCGATGCGCTCCAGGCTGATGTCCTGCCCCAGGAGCGTGATCTGGGCTTTGTGATCGCGGCTGGAGCTACCCAGGCTGACGCTGACTACTCTTTTCATGATTTGGCTATCCTTTCCGAGTCTCTATTTCCATATAGTATAACCCCACGCCTCCCACAAGGACACGGTGGATGGTGGGATTATATCAGTTTTGGAGAGAAAAGCAAAAGCTTGCCACATTGGTCGGGTTGTAGTAAAATTAGAGGAAACTTGATGAAGGGAGTATTGAATGAGGGGTCATAGAATGAACGTAGCGAACTTGATCACGGTACTGCGGTTCCCGCTGTTGGTGGCGATAGTGCTGTTACTCTACTTTGGCGGAACCGTGGGCCAACTGATTGACGCGCCGCTCATCGTGGCATTGATCTTGATGGACTCGCTGGACGGCATCGTCGCCCGGCGGCGCAACGAGCAGACCCTCATCGGCGGCGCGCTGGACATCGCTGCCGATCGGGCTGTGGAGATCGTCTTGTGGGTGACGTATGCTCATCTCAGATTGATTTCGGTGGTGGTGCCTCTGACGGTTGTTATTCGGGGCGCGCTGACCGATTCCATTCGCAATGTGGCGCTGCAACATGGAGAGTCGGCGCACAGTATGATGCGCTCTTCATGGGGGCGGTGGCTGGTTAAGTCGGGTACCATGCGTACCAGCTACGCCGTGGCCAAAGCGGTCGCTTTCACGCTGCTGGCTCTGGCCCTGGGGTTACAGACGGGGGGGCACGCAGCCTGGCACGGTGCATGGAGCGTTGCTTCGGTAGCTACCTGGATATCCCTGGCGCTCTGTATCGTACGAGGGTTGCCAGTGCTCATAGAAGTGCGGAAGCTGTTCCGGTCTGCTGAGTTCCAGGTGGCGGCGCCGTCTGTCTCCAACGAGTGAGCAGGGAGTGAAGCTCTAATGCGTCTTCAGGATTTTACCAGCAGCAAGCCGATGACGCGACTTGGTATCTCTCTCGGCCGGTACATGCCGCCGAGGGTGGGATACGGGTTGGCGCGGATTGCCGCTGACGTCATCTCTCGCCGGAGGCCAGAGGTTTATTGGACGGTGCGCGCCAATTTGCGCCAGATCATCGGCCCTGAGGCCGAAGCCTTGGCGTTACACCAAATGACGTATCAGGTCTTCTTCCACGCTGGGCAGACCTACTACGACTTTTTTCACGCCATCGGCCAGCCCAAAGAGGTGCTCGCTGAGGCGGTGCCGATTCCCGATGAGATCCTGGCCTTCGCCCGGTCCGAGACGGCGCGGGGGCGGGGCGTACTGGTGCTTGCCGCTCACATGAGCAACTTCGACCTCCTCGGCTTGTGTATAGGCGCGCAGGGCTTGCCCATCCAAATGCTCTCCCTGGCGAATCCGCGGGCGGGGTTTCACCTTTTGAACTACCTGCGGGCCAAGTCGGGTTTTGAGGTTACGCCCATCACGCCCGAATCACTGCGGGCGGCCATCCGGCGGCTGAAGGGCGGCGGCATCGTGTTGACCGGTGTGGATCGCCCTATTCCAGAGGATCGAGAACTGGTCGAGTTCTTTGGCCGACCGGCTTATTTACCCGTCGGGCCGGTGCGCCTGGCGCTGATGACTGGCGCGTCGGTCATCATGGCCAGTTGCTACTATGAGCCCGACGAAGGATATGGCCTCAAGGTCGCAGGGCCTCTCGAAATGATCCGCACCGGCGACCGGAAGCGGGACCTTATGACCAACGTCCGCCGGGTGGTGGACATTCTGGAACAGCATGTGCGTGCTCGCCCGGAGCAGTGGATGATGTTTCACCCCTTCTGGCCGGAGCAGGGAATTGGGAATTAGAGACTATGAAAGGATTCGACACTGTGACAGACTGGAAACTACTGTGGAGCACTTTTGCTCTGTTGTTCGTGGCGGAACTGGGGGATAAGACTCAGTTGGCCGTGATCTGCACATCGGCCAACACCGACTGTCCGCGGACGGTCTTTCTGGGCGCTTCATTGGCACTGGTGGCTGTCACCCTGCTTGGTACCGTAGCCGGGCAGTTCATCACCCGCTTCGTTTCGCCCGACGTCCTGCGCAAGGGCGCGGCAGGCTTGTTCGTGTTGATGGGCGTGTTGATGTTCTTTGAGAAGATTTAGGAAGAACATGGATTGACAGGATTAGCGGATCAAGAACTTTGTGGTGAGAGAGAAGTCAACTGCCGCCTTCCATCAAGCTCAGAAACACCATCCTGATCCTCCTTCTGCTGATAGCCTTCGCCCTCAGGCTCTATCGCCTGGATCATCAGGAGATCTGGGGAGATGAGGCCCACAGCGCCTACTTGAGTAAACTTCCCCTGTTTTCCGCTGTTTCCCCTCGTATGGAAACCAATCCTCCCCTTTACCACCTCCTCCTTTGGTTCTGGGTCAAGCTGACGGGTTCGAGCGTCTTCGCCCTGCGGTTTCTGTCCCTTATCCTGGGGGTGTTAACTGTGCCGCTGGTCTATCGTCTGGCGCGGCTGGCCTTCGGCGAACTGGTGGGCCTCCTGGCCGCCCTGCTTTGCGCCATCTCCCCCTTCCAGGTTTACTATTCCCAAGAAGCCCGCATGTACGCTCTGGCGACTTTCTTCACTACCCTCTCGATGTTTCTCCTGGCCAGGATCGTGTCCGGCGAGAGAGGGCAGTTCAGACTCTACCCTGCTACAGAGGGGCGTCCTCGCCCCGATTTCGCGTCGGAACAGTCCTTGGACGGGGCGAGGACGCCCCTTGGTAGCAATTCTGGAGGGCAATTCAGACTACGGAGGTTTTCAAACAGAAGCCTCCGTAGTCTCAGTAGATCCAGAATCGCTCTGAGGGGATTGCGTGCAACCTTCGGTTGCCTTCCCCGCCTTTGGCCTGGATCTGGCGATCCAGGCCGAGCAAAATTGGATCTACTGAGTCTCAGCACGCTGGAGTCAATCAGGAAAAGAGCCGAGTAGGCCACGGTGCCAAATCCTGCGAATCACGAGGACCAAACCCATCCACGGGGATCTCGATGCTGACCTGGCCGGGGTCGTTGACATCCCAGCGCTACCAGACGGATGCAGCCAATTCGGCTGCCAACATGGTCAACTTGCTGCGATCCTCCTCGGAAAGCTCCACGCGCTCACCCAAGCCATATAACCTCAGCCCGATTCCATCTGGCGTCTGAAACGTCACCGAGCTGTACGCGCTCACGAACGAACGCAGCCTCTCCACCGTTTCGGTGTCCAGTGGCAGGTGAGATGTATAACTGTGTTCAAAGTCCGCCCCAGATAGATGCCAAGTATCGTCTGGGTAATGATCCGCCCGGAAAAGACGATTGTCCTGCGTGCCGTGCAGGTAGAGCAGTTGCCGGCTGGCTAACGCATCCGGTGGTTCGATGGCCACAAATCGGTAATCCTGTGATACGCGATACCTCACAACCATGTCCTGGTATTGCACCTCCACGCGCCAGCCCTCGCGGGCGCCGCTGCAGCCATCGCGTGGGAAGGCCTGGCAATCGTCAAAGGAGGCCGTCTCTGTCGAGGTGATCGGCGTGTGGGGGTAGAAGCGCTGCACCAGGCCGAGGCGTGTCGAGAGATCGCCAGACGTCAGTTGCTCCAGAGGGGTGGGTGGATGACCTGTCCACGGGAATGGCGTCGGCATTGGGGTGGGTGTGATGACAATGTGCTCCGGCGAACGATACACGAATCGAAACGCATCCGCCACGACGTTGCCGTCCAGACAGCCACTGATGCTCAGGGAGCCATTTCGCTCCAGGTAGTACGTCCCCAGGCTGTTCCACTGGCCCGCGTTTTCCTGAAAGTTCACGTAGACCTGGGGCGGGGCGAGTCGCCCCACGGTTGGATTGATCTGGATGAGCGCACGCTGTGCCTGGTCATGGTTGGGATCGCCACACCACCAAGCGAAAACTTCGTACGCGCCAGCTACTGGCAGTTCCGGCCGCACGTGGGCGATGTTCTGGATACCGCGCGGCGCCCAGGCGCAGTCGCCGTTGTAGCTTTGTCCGCCATCCCCGATGAACCATGTGCCTGTTGTCGAAAAGGCTGGGTGCTGGTTGTCTACGATGATGTCAATATCCGGCATGGCCACTGTTGTCGGCGTAACCAACGTTTTCGTAGGGGATGGAGGTGGTGTGGGCGCTGGCTTTCGAGTTGGTGTAGCCGTCGGCTCAGGTGTTGGGGTGGCTGTTGGTTCACGGGTTGGGGTGGCCGTTGGTTCACGGGTTGGGCAAGGCGTCGGCTGAGGCGTCGGCGTTGCACTTGGCCTTGGTGTGAACGTTGGCGCATCTGTGGGTCTGGGAGTCCAGGTTGCCGTGCTGGATGCCACAGCCGTTTTGGTTAGCGTTGCTCCTATTGTGGCGGTAACGGCTGGAATACCTGACTCAACTCGGGTCGCCTCTGGCCCAGAGCTGGGCACCGGAGCGCACCCAGCAAGGATGATCACCAGGGCGCTGCCCAGCAAAAAAGCTCTTCGAACAGTCAGAGCAAGCCCCCTTCTACGAATATCGCTGAAAACTGGTCATCAGAAAAACACAAAGTGCCGGGAGACGCTTTTCACGTAGGCACCGTATGCTTCACCATCTGTTGCCTGCTATGAATGCGCCCCCTCCGCCCGCTTGCGCCGGGAGATGTTGATCAGCAGGATTGAGATAGCCAGGCTCAGTACGGCGATGATGCCCAGCGAACCCCAGATCAACGTCTTGTAGCGGCCATAGAACGTGTCGGGTAAGTTGATCACGATGCTATCGGCCGGCAAGGCCGAAGTCTCCAGGCCAAAGCGCTGCATTTGCTCATGATCGAACATGTAGCGGTTGGGGCTTTCCCTAACGACCGGGATATCCTCCACCGCTTCTCCCCCCAAGATGCGCTGCGCGATCCTGGCCGCCGCCTCGCCCTGATGGAAGCCGCTGGTCAGCTTGCCCCCGACAATACCGCCACCCAGATAGAAGTCCCACAAGCCATAGATCGGTACAGTGGCCACACTGGAGATCCGCGCCAAGCTTTCCTCGTAGGTGAAGAACTGCCCCGACGCGTCACGGTTGACCACCAGCAAGAGGATGAGGCTGTCGGCGGGCAGAGTCTTCACCTGGGCTTGAATCTCCGCCATGTCGAGGTCTTCGATGAAGACAAACTCTGTCGAGGCCTCAAAACGCGGGACTATCGCTTGCAACTCGCTTCCCAGGGCAACGCCTGTGGAGGTGCGATCGTTCACCACCGCGACCTGGGCTACGTTGGGATGTAGTTCCAGGGCGATTTCGAGCGTGCTCTCGATATCGGTTACCTCTACTACCCCAGTGTACAAAGCGTATCCCGCCAGCATGGAGTCACTGAAGTTGTTGATGCCACAGAAAACCACCGGCGTGCCTGGGAATAGCTCGTCGTGATGCTGGCGCACGAATTCAAAGGCATTGTTGTCGCTGACCATCACCACATCGAACCGCATCTGGCTGAATTTGTACTTGTACACTTCATACAGCTTCTGAAGATACACCTCATCGTACAGGCGTTTGGTATCCATATACTCAATGTGCAGCTCAAGGTCTGAGTCTCCCCCCAACACAGACTCGATCCCCTCAACGATACTATCCGTCCAACTCAGCCCTCGGTGGTAGGAATTAAGCACCAGCACATGTCCTGGGTGGGCTGCGTTCACACCCGCTGCGCTACCCAAGACAGCCAAGAAAGACACTACCAGCAGCAGGCGTAGGGCTATCGGTCGCCTCCGGATGGTTTGGGCAAAGCGTGTCGTAGTGATTTTGTACCTCCTCATTAGTGCATTTCCTGGTTAGACAGGATTGGCGGCAATCGCGCTTGGTTCAAAATGGGCGTATTTGGGCTTTGCGCGCCTATCTTCTGGTTGTGCCATATGGCAGGCACTTGTGAAGCATAGTGCCACCGACCATCAATCTCTGCAACATTCAAGGGCTCAAACTTGCCAGCCTCGTGCATGGCGGTGGCCAGCAAGAACTAGAAAGCCTCTTGGACTTCGGGAGGTTGGGTGTCAAGCAGGGAGGCGAATGGTTGGAGTTCAGGTGGGAGGTTGTTTGTCGTTTCTTTCGTGTCAGCCTCAGAGTTAGGGGACATAATTCTTCATGATGATAGGCAGGAAAACCTGATATGTTAGCACTGTGGGCGTGCCGGTCGGCGTCGGGGGGTGAGTCACCGTCGGCGTGGGCGTATTGGTTGGTGTCAGTGTGGGAGTCAGCGTGGCCGTTGGTGTAGGAGTCAGCGTGGCCGTCTGCGTGGCCGTTGGTGTCGGTGTCACCCTCGGTGGGGGGGCGAGCAGGTCCGCCGTCATCGCGGCCCCGGCGTCACTGATGTTAGTGATGCTGACGTTGCTGGGGATGCCGCTATACAAGCGGCTGTTGGGGGTTGAAGTGTCATTGAAGGTTCGGCTGTTGCTGTCGCCTGGATAGGGATCCCCGCTGTCCCCCCAACTGGCATTGTAATCCAGTGCGTCAAGTCCATCTGCCTCTTCCAAGTCCACCAGCTTGTGGGTCTCATCAGCATTGGCGGTATTGTCGTAGGGCCTCGTTTCATCAATATGCCAGATCAACAACCCGGAGCCAGGCAGACCGGCATCATAGCCAACCCTCTGACGGTTCTCGACCAGGAAGTACTCACCCGTACCAGAGTGGTTGTGGAAATCCCAATCAACTCCGCCGGGGTTATCCAGAAGTTGATAGGCCATGGGGCTGGTCTCTACTTGGGGGATAGGGGCACCTTCTACCGAGCCACTAACCTGGACAGGGGTCAACCAACCTTGGTACCACTTGCTCCAGACATCCGGATGAGCCGGACAATCGCCCAGGTATGAGTCAGTGTAGAGCCACATTCCATGACCCATCACACTCCAGTAGCCTACTCCCATTGACGAGTAGTCGGTGTCATAGAGATCTGGCCAGTCTAGATCGTGTCCCATCTCATGCACCATGGTACCGAGGGTAGCCACATGGCCCGGCGTGTCCAGTAAATGGCAGTGCCACTCTCCGAACTGGGTGTAGCCCCCTCCGCCTGACCAGGAAGCTACCGTCTTGCCATCAACCACCGGCGCTGGGACGGTGCCATCCAGGCTCCATGCGGTTCCTCGTATGCAAGGATTGCAGGCCGGTGCCCCCGCCTGGTAGTAGCCAGCTTCGTACCCGGCTGCGACAAGCACCAGATGCAATTCATTGCGAGAGATGTAGTCATCGCCGTTGCCGTCGAAGGCACCGAAGTCCACGTACGGGTCGGCAGCCAGAACGGCGTCCTTCACCAGTTGTTGATCGGCTGTTCCGGGTGTCCAGCCGCTGTTCGGATGAGCATACGGCATATGGAGCCAACCCACGATACCATCGTTGGGCGTTCCGTGGCTCTCTAGGGCCTGAGTGAAGTTGAGCTTGTCATAGGAAACCTCTTGGTAGTAGTGAGTCACGCTGTTGCTGTTGCCGAAGATCTTCTCTCTCCAGTCATAGACTGTGGTGCCCACGGGGCTTCTATCGGTGAAATCCACTAAGAGTACCAGGATCGGCTGCGTCCCGATATTGCCGCCCCCTCCTGGCCGGCCCCGTTGTGTCAGAAAGGCAGGTCGCAGGCTGGCGATCAGTTCCGGCGCTGGCCGCAGGTGCTTGGGTATGCCTACGGGTTGGTCCTTCCCCACCACAAGGGACGACTTGTTCAGGCCTCCATCGGGTCCTTTCCAGGCATAGACCCAGTTCTGAGTCCGTTCATCAAAGAGGGTGGTATAACCATCAACTGTCTCTACGCCGCTGTACCACTCATCGCCGTAAGCCCACGCCTCGAAGACTGTGCCGTCGGCTTGCCTTAATAGCGAGATGGTAGGGGGAGGCGGCGCGGCATACACGACCGTTGCCGTGAAAACAAGGACCACGATGGCTAACTCCACCGGCTTAAAGGGTTTGAGTTTCTCTCGCCAAGGAAGCATCCTCAAATCTCTCCTTCTCATCAGATGGCATGTGGCATAACGTTTCCGCCGTGGCCGAAGTTGCCACCGTCATCTACCTATATCGGGAGGCCAGGCGTCGAGGAGGGAGGCGTGGCATCGGGATTTAATCGCCAAGCGGCTACCACTTGGCGATAAGCTAACGTGCACAGCGGAAGCCGACGTCGTCGTTGGCCAGGGTCATGGAGCTGGCACTCCGCTCGGTGGTGCGCACCAGATTCTGGTCGCTGAACCAGCCGCCCCCCCGGATCACCCGGTATTTCTCGCCGAAGTACTGGGCCTCGGAGTCGCCGCCCGGATAGCCTGGATACGGCTGGAACCAGTCGCTCGTCCACTC
>CAYWWC010000068.1:0-16242 GCA_964461615.1 uncultured Anaerolineae bacterium | reverse complement strand
ATCTTCCAGGGCTTCCAGTGGCCGGCCTACTCCGCCGCCATCGCGCTGATGCTGCCCAAGGAGCACTACGGGCGAGCCAATGGGATGCTGGAACTGGCCGGGAACGCATCCAGGGTCTTTGCACCGCTCCTGGCCGGGGCCTTGATAGCGCCTGTGGGGCTCGTCGGGCTGTTGATCATTGACCTGGTCTCTGCTGCGGTCGCGATCGGTACGCTGCTCTTCGTCCACATCCCCCAGCCGGCCAGATCCGAGGACGGCCGCACGGGAGCGGGAAATTTCCTGAAGGAAGCGGCCTACGGCTTTCGCTACATTTTTGCCCGGCCCAGCCTGCTAGGCTTGCAGACGGTCTTTCTGGTGGGGAACTTCTTCAACGCCTTGGCCTTCGCAGTCTTTGCGCCGATGATTCTGGGCCGCACCGGGAACGACGAGCGGATCTTTGGCAGCGTGCAGTCGGCGGGGGCCATCGGGGGTGTGGCGGGCGGCTTGGCGATGAGCGTGTGGGGCGGCCCCAAGCGCCGCGTTCACGGAGTGTTACTGGGCTGGTTCTGCGTGGGCTTGTTGGGGCAGACAGTGCTGGGTCTGGGGCGGGCATTGCCTATCTGGGCAGCAGGCATCTTCCTCTTGGCCTTCTTCGGACCCATCATCAACGGGGCCAACCAAGCCATCTGGCAAGTCAAGGTCGCGCCCGATGTGCAGGGCCGTGTCTTTGCCACACGCCGCCTCATCGCCTGGCTGGTGTCGCCCATCAGCCGGTTGGTGGCGGGTCCCCTGGCCGACCGGGTGCTGGAGCCCGCGATGGCGGAAGGGGGCAGTCTGGCGTCCGTTTTCGGTTGGTTGGTGGGTACCGGCACTGGGGCGGGGATAGGGCTGCTGTTCGTCTTCACCGGCGTGCTGGCAGCGCTGACGGGTCTGAGCGGTTACCTCTTCCCCGTCGTGCGCAACGCCGAGGACATTCTGCCTGACCACGACGCCACTTCCTCACACTATTGACGAAGTGGCGTCGTGGAGCAGGCATGAGGCTTTTTGCGGCGTCTTGTGCTAATCGGGGTGAATTCGATTTGGCTTCGATACAACTGGTTTCGACAAGCTCAACCCAAACCACTGCACTACGAGCCTGCTCAGCCGGCGCTTTTCAGAACCGAATGACCCCGTTCAAGCGCCGTTCCAACGATACCTCTCCAAATCCAGGCGGCCATCCTCGTTGAAGACAACCCCCTCGTCCTCCAAAAGCTCTCGCTGGATATTCCGCTCGCCAATGATGTGGCGGGTGCTAATCCCTCCTGAGCTATTGACAACCCGATGCCAGGGTATGTCCAGCCACGCAGGAGTTCTGCGCAAGGCCCAACCCACGGTGCGGGCCTGCCGTGGGTCGCCCAAGGCGGTGGCGATCTGGCCGTAGGTGACAACCTTGCCCCTGGGTATGCGGGCGACTATCCTGTAGACTCGCTGGAAGAATTCACTCACGCACATCATTATACCCCAAAACGCTTTTTCTGGCTAGAGTGCAACTGCTATAAATAAGGAACAGCCTCTCGGAATTCTATCCGAGAGGCTGTTCTGCTGGAGCGGGTGATGAGACTCGAACCCACGACAGTCTGCTTGGGAAGCAGATATGCTACCACTGCGTCACACCCGCGCTCAAGTACAATCTGAACAAATTACATCATCCCTCGTTATCCTTGTCAACTGTGGAAACGTGCCTCTATACCTTTGTAGGTGGCCTCATGTCGTCGAGCAATTTTGCCGATGTCAATCCATCGCTCCTTATCATGAATCACATAGATCACTCGCCAAGGGCCAACTCGGATGCGATAGCTATCGTTTATGAGCTTGATGCAACCAGGCGGGCGAGGGTTCTCGGCCAGGGCCTGAATAGCTGCGACGATTCTCTGGTGATACTTGGAAGGCACATCGTCCAGTTCCTTCTCGGCCCTGCGCCTGATCTCTATGTCATACACCTTGTTGGCGCTCCGCCAGGTACTCTGCAAAAGGACGGTGAGGCTCCCCTTGTCTCTCCAGCATGTCTCGGATATCCTCTAAGTCCTCCAATCGCCCCAGCCTGGCAACCATCTCGTTGTAGCTCTCATAAGCGAGCATCACTACCTGGGGCCGACCTCTCTGGGTGATCACCATAGGCTCTTTTCGGGCAGCCGCTACCAACTCCTTGGCCCTGGCCCGTAAGTCGCTGATTGGCGTAATAGGCAACACTTTCACTACCATAATACTCAACCTCACTTTTACTTGTATGCTTAAACGTATTATAGTAGGTTCCGGTCTCTTTGTCAAGCCTCGATTTGTTCTTGCATAATCGCCGCTTTGCACTATAATCAGAACTAGAGAATTTGGAAGGCGGAGTGCAGGCTTCGTCCTGACGCTCAGCCCGAAGGGCGCAAGCCTGCGGGCTTGTGCCCGCACCCCGGTAAATGTAATGGCATCAAGAGGTGAAACGATAATGAAACAGGGAATAACCGTAGTCGGCCTGGGGCCGGGCGATCCAAAGCAATTGACGCTGGAGGCTCAGCAAGTCCTGCAAGAGGCGGGAGAGGTCTATTTGCGCACCTGCCACCATCCCACGGTGTCCTCCTTGCCTCCGGGTGTATCTCTTCACTCCTTTGATTATCTCTACGAGGAGAAGGAAACCTTCACCGAGGTTTATGACGAGATAGCTCGCCAGATCATGGAGTTAGGACGACGGCCCGGAGGCGTGGTCTACGCCGTGCCCGGCCATCCTCTGGTGGGCGAAGCTTCGGTGCAGCGTATCCTGGATCTAGCCGACCAGCAGGACATTGGCGTCCGCGTGGTGGAGGGGCTGAGCTTCATCGAGTCGGTGCTAACCTGCCTGGGCCTGGATCCCCTGGCCGGATTGCAACTGGTGGACGCCACTGAATTGGCTGCTCTTCACCATCCAGGGTTGAATCCCGACCTGCCGGCTCTGATCGCTCAGTTGTATGACCAGTCACTGGCCAGTGATGTCAAGCTCACCTTGATGAACCTCTATCCCGATGAGCATCCGGTCACGCTGGTACGCGGAGCGGGCGCCGACCGGGCGCAGGTCTTGACTGCACCTCTCTATGAACTGGACCGCCAGCCCGCTGTAGATCACTTGACCTCCCTGTATGTGCCGCCTCTGCCTCGGCCCAGCTCGCTGGAAGCTTTTCAGGATACTATCGCTCGTTTGCGGGCTCCAGGGGGCTGCCCCTGGGATCAGGAGCAGACGCATCAGTCGTTACGACCCCATCTGCTGGAGGAGACCTATGAGACACTGGCGGCTCTGGATGCCGACGACACAGACGCCCTGCGGGAGGAGCTGGGAGACCTGCTTCTGCAAATAGTCCTCCATGCTCAGATCGCTGTCGAAGCGGGCGAGTTTAGCCTGGCCCAGGTTATCGAGGGGGTTGACGCCAAGATAAAGCACCGCCACCCTCACGTCTTCGGCGACATCGTGGTGGCCAGTGTAGGGGAGTTGTTATACAATTGGGAGGAGATCAAGCGGGAGGAGAAAGGGAAGCACTCTTTGCTGGGCGGGGTGTCGAGGTCGCTGCCGGCCCTGGCCCGAGCTCAAGCCATACAGAAGCGGGTGGCGCGGGTGGGCTTCGACTGGCCGGACACCGAGGGGGTGGTAGCCAAGATAGCCGAGGAAGTGGCGGAGCTGAGAGAGGCTCAGGGGAGCAAGGAACGGGAGGAGGAATTGGGCGACCTTCTCTTCTCGGTGGTCAACCTGGCCCGCTGGTTGAACGTTGATGCCGAGAGCGCGCTCCGCGGGGCCTGCGAGCAGTTCATCCAACGCTTTTCTGGGGTGGAGCACCTCCGTCGGGAACGGGAGCTCAACTTGAGCGAGTTGAGTCTGGCCGAGCTGGAGGAGCTGTGGGAGGAGGTGAAGGGGGAGATGGGTAACAAGAAACGAGTCAACAAGGCTTGAACCTCGCTGACTCGTCACTCACCCTGTCGGGGCGGGCGGATTTGAACCGCCGACCTCACGGACCCGAACCGTGCGCGCTGACCGGACTGCGCTACGCCCCGTTGGCAGCTATATTATAGCCTTTTTTGCCAGATTGACAAGTGGAGGTTATTGTGCCTGTTTCTGCGCTTGGCCTGCTCTTCTTAGCCGCTATCCTGCACGCATCCTATCACCTTTTCTACAAACGAAGCCTGGACAAGCAGGTTTTCGCCTGGTGTCTGCTGCTGGTGACTGTGGCGGTCTATTTTTCTCTCTTCCTCTTCGTGGCCAGACCCCTGTCTATTCCTCCCCTGGGCTGGGCCTACGTGCTAGTCAGCGGCCTGGCCGAAGTCGCCTATTTTGCATCCATGGGCAAGACATATCAAACGGGAGACCTATCAGTGGCCTATCCCCTGGCCAGAGGCTCGGCGCCGATCTTCATCACTCGCTGTTCCTCAGGGAGCGGTTGACGACCTGGGGGCTAATGGGTATCCTCTTGATAGCGGGCGGGCTCTATCTCATCAATGCTCGCTCACGGGAGGATTTATGGAAACCCTTGCGTCAACTGGGGAACCCCGTATCTCGTTGGGCTCTCTTTACCGGCTTCTGCATCTCTGTCTATTCGATCATTGACAAGGTGGGGATAAAGTAAGTGTCGCCCTTCACCTACATCTATCTCGTCCTCGTGGTGACCTTTCTCGCTTTTACCCTTTACATACTGGCCAGCGGCAAGAGGGCCAGCATCGCCGCAGAATGGCGCGCCAACAAAGTGGGCATCCTGGTCGCGGGAGTGGCCGACCTCCTGATCTACTACCTGGTGCTGCAGGCCCTGCAACTCAGCTACGTGAGCTACGTAGGCTCGGTGCGAGAGATGAGCGTGGTGTTCGGTGCGTTCTTGGGGGGCGCCTTGCTGGGGGAGGGTTATGGACGGATCAGGGTCTTGGCCTCGGTGCTGGTCTTCCTGGGCATCCTCCTGATCGGAGTGGCGGGTTAGTTGGAAGCTGGAAATGGAGGGGTATGGCCGCTTGCCAGCGGCGAAGAAAACGCAAGCTTGACACAGTTTCCGTTTAATGTTACAATGGCTTTGAAATTCAAAACGTGGGTGCCGACGCCCCCTCTTCCACGCCAGCCTAAAGCACCCAGGTGCGTTTCAGGCTGGCTTTTTGGTTAGGATGGGACAAACAGGAGGCATCATGGACTACTCAAAATGGACTAACGGACGTGGTATCCTTTGGCAGGTGCTGCTGGTTGGCCTGAGTATAGTCCTGGCCCTCGCCGGCTGTGCCCAGTCAGTACCAGATGTAGTCGAAGAGACCGGCGGGGTGACCGCAGGCGTCACCCCGGGGATGGCCACTCCACGTCAGGGTGGCGCTTTGATTTTGGGCATGGACGTTAGTTCCATCATGCCCCTGGATCCGGCATCGCACAGCGACCGGGCTACAGAGACAGTCATCCGTAACATCTTCGACGGACTTGTGACTCGTACCACTGACAACCAGGTGGTTCTGGAGTTGGCCAAGGACTACCGTTGGGTGGGGGACAAAACCATCGAGTTCGATCTCAAGCAGGGCGTCAAATTCCACAACGGAGAGGATCTCACAGCGGAGGACGTGGTTTTTACCATTGAGCGTCTCCTGAACCAGGAGATCGGAGCGCCGCGGAGGGTCTTTGTCAAAGAAGTAGAGAGCGTCGAGAAGATGGGTGATCACACCGTGCGCTTCAATTTGAAAAGCTCCTGGCCCGTCTTCCTCCAAATGCTGGTGCACACCCAGATCGTGCCCAAAGATTATCTGACCCGTCTGGGCGACGAATCGTTTGCCAGGAATCCAGTGGGTTGCGGTCCCTTTAGGTTTGTCGAAGGAAAGCTGGACGAGCAGGTCGTCTTAGAGCGCTTCGACGATTACTATGGCGGCGCCTTCTCGCTGCCTCCAGTTGGGCCACCCCATCTGGATCGGGTGATCTTTCGTATGATGCCGGATGCTTCCGCTCGATTGGCGGCCCAGGAGGACGGAACGGTGCACATCATGCAAAGCCTGGCTCCGTACGTTGTGCCGCAGCTTGTCAGTAACCCTGACATAACAGTCAAGACCACTGTTGGCACACGCCCTAAGTTGATGGAACTCAATGTGACCCTGCCTCCCTTCGACGACGTGCGCGTGCGACAAGCACTGAGCTATGCGGTGGATGCAGATGCAGCCCTAACCAAGGTGGCCGCTGGGTACGGCGTCAGCAATTCCCGTTTTAGCATCATCGCCGCGTGATATGGCATCGTAGTGGCGACTTTAGTCGCTGATTACGCGGCCCAAACGACTGAAGTCGTTACTACGAACCCCATAACGGGAATTGCTGACCTACCCCCGCTTCTCAAAGTCGAGGAGCGGGGCTTTTGATTACCAATGGCGCCGCTCTTCCCATTTATCCCAGGCTGTAGTATAATAATGCCGGCATAAATCCACAAACGAGGAGGTTTGCTATGGATCTGAATCTAACCGAAGAGCACAAGATGATCCGCAAGATGGTCCGGGAGTTTGCCGAGAAAGAGGTAGCTCCTATCGCGGCAGAGATGGACGAGAATGCGGAAGTGCCCTTCGAGAACATCAAGAAGATGGGAGAGCTAGGGCTCATGGGTCTGACCGTGTCTGAGGAGTACGGCGGCGGTGGCATGGACACGGTGAGCTATTGCATAGCCACCGAGGAAATCTCTAAGGCATGCGCGTCTACGGCGATAGTGATGGGTGTGCAGAACTCCCTGGTCTGCCACGGGATCGAGAAGTTCGGAACAGAGGATCAGAAGCAGAGATTTCTGGCGCCGCTGGCCCAGGGCAAGCTCATTGGCGCCTTCGCCCTGACCGAGCCTGAGGCCGGCAGCGACGCGGCAGCCCAGAAAACGACTATGGTGTTGGATGGCGACGAGTACGTCGTCAACGGCACTAAAAACTTCATCACCAGCGGTGGCTTCGCCGATGTCATTCTTCTCTTTGGCATGACGGACAAAAGCAAGGGGTACCGGGGCACCACCGCGCTTTTGGTCGAGAAGGGCACGCCTGGGTTCTCGGTGGGCAAGGAGGAGAACAAGTTGGGCATCCGCGCCTCGGATACCTCTGAGCTGGTATTTGAGGATTGTCGGGTGCCTGTCGCCAACCGACTGGGAGAGGAGGGGCAGGGCTTCAAGATCGCCATGACCGATCTCGACGCTGGACGCATCAGCGTTGCCGCGCAGGCGCTAGGCATCGCCGAAGCCGCCTACGAGGCCGCGCTGGAGTACGCTAAAGCCCGCGAGCAGTTTGGCCAGCCCATCGCCAAATTTCAGGGCATCCAGTGGATGCTGGCCGACATGGCCACTCGCATTGAGGCATCGCGGCTGCTGGTCTACAACGCTGCTCTGGCCAAGGACAGGGCCAAGGAGACCGGTGGGCGCTACAGCAAGGAAGCAGCCATGGCCAAGCTCTACGCCTCGGAGACGGCCAGTTGGGTGACCGACCTGGCGATCCAGATCCACGGCGGCTACGGCTACGTCAAGGATTACCCCGTGGAGCGCTACTACCGCGATGCGCGGATCACCCGCCTCTACGAGGGCACCAGCGAGATACTGCGCATCGTGATCGCCGACCAGATTCTGCGGTAGATCACCCAACCTGAACAAGCCAGAACCAAAAGGCTTTTTGCCACGAATTACACGAATTTTCACGAATTTTTGCTTTTTCTGTAGCGGTCAGTCACACTTTGGACAAAGGCTGGCGATTGAAATCGCGCCTGGAGAGCGTCTGCGACGCTGATCGTCTGCCTCCGCAGACGGATGTAGCGACCATGTAGATGGTCGCCCGGCGCGTTAGCGCCCTGCAGCTCCGATTTCAATCGGTGGCTGGCTTTGTTCAAAGTGCCGTTGACCATTACAAATTTTTGCTTATTCGTGTTAATTCGTGAAATTCGTGGCAGGAAAAAAGTGCATTCGACCGAGCCCTAAGGCCCACCGGCTGCGGTCAGGAGACCTTGCCAAGAAATTGAGCTTGAGTAAAACAAAATGGATGAGTCCTTGTCAAAAGTACCCCTCGCCAATAGACTGTTATATTGGTTTGCAAGATCCCTGTTCAAAGTTGCCGGCTGGCGCACCGAAGGCAAGTTGCCCGATATTCCAAAATATGTCATCATTGCAACCCATACATCGAATTGGGATTTCATCGTTGGGCTGACCGGCTGGTCAATCTTGTCCTACGGCTTCTCCATGACCAAGCTCTCGTGGATGGGCAAAGCCGAAGTGTTTCGCGGGCCTTTGGGCCGATTTATGAAATGGATCGGAGGGATACCAGTCGAGCGGAGTTCTCGGCACAACGCGGTGGAACAGCTCATTCAGGCCTTTCGCAGCCGCGAGAAGTTGGCGATGGCGGTTGCCCCCGAGGGCACCCGCAAGAAAGTGACGCATTGGAAGACGGGTTTCTACCATATCGCTCAAGGGGCCCAGGTGCCTATTGGGTTTGCCTTTTTCGATTACAGGCGCAAAGTTATGGGAATCGGCCCCACCATCATTCCGTGCGGGGATATTCAGGCCGACATGGAGATCATCCGAGACTTTTACAGCAAGGTCCACGCCAGGTATCCCGACCGGGTCGGAGACATCGTATTGAGGCAAAGTTAAGACGAAAGTTACCGGGGAGGTTATATGACCGACGATCCTAAAATCGAGAAGCTGAGAGAACTTAAAGGGGAAGCCCGGCTGGGGGGCGGTCAGGAACGCATTGATCGCCAGCACGACAAGGGCAAGCTCACCGCCAGGGAGAGGCTCGATTTGCTCTTGGACGAGGGCAGCTTCGAGGAGCTCGATACGTTCGTCACCCACCGCTGTACCGACTTCGGAATGGAGAAGAAGAAGATCCTCGGAGACAGCCTGGTCACGGGCTGGGGGACTATTGACGGGCAACTGGTCTATGTCTTTTCTCAAGATTTCACAGTGTTCGGCGGCTCGGTGAGCAGGGTGCACGGGGAGAAGACTTGCAAGGTAATGGATCTGGCGCTGCAGAATGGCGCGCCCCTCATCGGCATCAACGACTCAGGTGGAGCGCGCATCCAGGAGGGGGTGGATGCCTTGTGGGCCTGCGGGGAGATCTTCACCCGCAACACCCTGGCATCGGGCGTTATCCCCCAAGTATCAGTCATCCTGGGGCCGTGCGCCGGTAGCGCGGTCTATTCTCCGGCCATTACTGATTTCGTGTTCATGGTGCGGGGGAGCAGCCACATGTTCATCACCGGCCCGGACGTCATCCGGGCGGCGACCGGCGAGGAGGTGACCCACGAAGCCCTGGGCGGGGCCGTAACTCACAGTGTCACCAGCGGAGTGGCTCATTTCATGGCTGCCGATGAGCGGCAGACACTGGCCATGGTGCGACGGCTGCTGTCCTTCCTGCCACCAAACAACATGGAAGACCCGCCGAGGGTGGAACCCACTGATGCTCCAGGCCGCATGGATGAGAGGCTGGATACCGTAGTGCCCAACGATCCCGCCAAGCCCTATGACATGAAAGAGATCATCCTGCGCGTGGTGGACGACGGCGACTTCATGGATGTGCATGAACACTACGCCGCTAACCTCATCGTTGGCTTCGCCCGCCTGGATGGGCGGCCTGTTGGCATTATCGCCCAGCAGCCCAATGTGAAGGCCGGCGTGATTGACATCAACGCTGCCGATAAGGGAGCGCGCTTCATACGGTTCTGCGACTGCTTCAACGTCCCGCTCATCACCCTTTGTGATACCCCCGGCTTCTTGCCTGGCATAGCTCAGGAACACGGGGGCATCATCCGTCACGGGGCCAAGATGCTCTACGCCTACTGCGAGGCTACGGTGCCGAAGTTGGCCCTCATTACCCGCAAGGCCTACGGCGGCGCCTACATCGTGATGAGCTCCAAGTCTCTGCGCACGGACATTAACCTTGCCTGGCCCAGCGCTGAGATTGCAGTGCTCGGGCCTGAGGGGGCCGTGAACATCATTGCCCGCAAGGAGATTCAGGCAGCCGAGGATCCAGCCGCCAAGCGAGCGGAGCTGGTGGGGGATTACAGGGCCAGGTTCGCCGATCCTTACGTGGCCGCCGCCCGGGGCTATATTGACGATGTCATCGAGCCTCACGAAACCCGCCCCCGCCTCATAAGAGCTCTGACGATGTTGCAGAACAAGCAGAGTACGAATCCGCCGAAGAAGCACGGTAATATACCGTTGTAGGACTGGAGGTTGGAAGTTGGAAGTTAGAACAGGAGTTACGCAGTTCGCCGGCTGAGTAGGAGCAGGGCGACGTATCGAAGCCAAGAACGGGTCTTGCAATCGCCGCTCGCCCTGGTTTCGATACGCTGGCGCTACTCAACCGACGGGCTCGCTATTGACCGCGTAACTCCTGTTAGAAGTTGGATTATCCAATCTCTAACCTCTAACATCCAAACCACATTGCGGAGGGGGAAAGCAGATGGCCACGACAATGCAGGGCGTGTATATAACAGTGATGGGAATGGCGATCCTCTTCGCCGCTTTGTTGATCCTCATGTTGGCCGCGATGGGGCTGGAGAGGGTGTTCAGGCCCAAGACATTTGAGGAGCTTGAGGAGGAGAAGAAGGAGGAGGAGACACTCCCGCAAAGGGAAAAGGAGCTGGCAGCCGCGATCGCGGTGGCTATCGCGCTAAAGCGCAAACGCAAAACGTCAAACGTCAAACGTCAAACATCAGAGCAAGCGCTGAGCGGTTGGAAGTTCTCGGGGAGGCACACGCAGTTGATGAGATCACGAGCGGTAAAGGGGCGTCGTCAATGAGGAAATTCAAGATGAGCGTCAACGGCAATTGGTATGAGATAGAGATAAAAGACCTGAAGGAATCGCCTATCTCGGTGCTGGTGGATGGGGAACTCTATCGAGTGGAGTTGGCTCATGAGCCTCCAGATACCAAAGCTGTGGAGAGTGTTAGTCAAGATACGGTGGCGCTGGTTTCAGAGCCCTCAGTAAAAGCGAGGAAGCCGGCCCTTCGACAAGCCCAGGACACGGCGGTGGCTGGGGGAGAGGTGATCGCTCCTATGCCCGGTAAGATTCTGGCCATTAACGTGGGGGAGGGCGACCGGGTACAACATAAAGAAGTGCTCTGTATCCTGGAGGCCATGAAAATGGAGAACGAGATCATGGCCTCTGCCGGCGGCGGCGTCAAGGAGATCAGAGTGACCGAGGGACAGGACGTCTTGTACGGCGACGTTTTGTTCGTCATGGAATGAGGTGAGAGAAGTGGCCTGGACAGAGTTGCTTCAACTCCTGAGCGGTTTCCTCAATTTGACCTTGGGCAACGTGGTCATGATGATAGTGGGGGGCATCCTCATCTATTTGGCCATTGCCAAAAAGTACGAGCCGACCTTGCTGCTGCCCATAGGCCTGGGGGCGATCATGGCTAATATCCCAGCCACTGGGATGACCGAAGAAGGCGGACTTTTCGCGGTGCTCTATGAAATGGGGATCGCCAACGAGCTTTTCCCCTTACTGATCTTCATCGGCATTGGAGCGATGACTGATTTCGGCCCCCTCCTGGAGAACCCCGTCACCGTTCTCCTGGGGGCAGCGGCGCAGTTCGGCATCTTCGGCACACTCCTGGCGGCCACGTTGATGGGCTTCGACATCAAAGAGGCGGCCTCCATCGGCATCATCGGCTCGGCCGATGGGCCTACTTCCATTTATGTGTCGTCCAGGCTCGCCCCCCACCTTCTGGGCCCTATCGCCGTGGCCGCTTATTCCTACATGGCGTTGGTTCCCATCATCCAGCCGCCCATCATGAAGCTTTTGACCACCAGGGAGGAGAGGCTCATCAAGATGCCCTATACCTCTCGGCCCGTCTCCAGGGCCACCCGCGTCCTCTTCCCCGTCGTCACCACCGTCATCTGCGGGCTGATAGTGCCCATGTCCACCCCCCTCATCGGGATGCTGATGTTCGGAAACCTGATGCGGGAGAGCGGGGTTGTGGACAGGCTGTCCAAGGGGGCGGAGAACGAACTGGTGAACATCGTCACCATCTTGCTGGGGATAACTATTGGCTCGACGATGACAGCGGGAAGCTTCCTCAACGCGAGAACGATCATGATCGTGGTGATGGGGCTATTAGCCTTCAGCCTGGATACCGCCGCCGGCCTATTATTGGGCAAGATCATGTGCGTCCTATCCGGGAGGAGGATCAATCCCTTGATCGGGGCCTCTGGGATTTCGGCCTTTCCCATGTCGGCCCGCGTGGTCCAAAAGGTGGGTCACGAGGAGGATTTCACCAATTTCCTCTTGATGCACGCCATGGGCTCGAACACTGCTGGCCAGATCGCTTCCGTGATGGCTGGCGGCCTGGTGCTGGCGTTGTTGACTGGAAGTTAGAAATTGGAAGTTGGATTGTCCAGTTTCCAATCTCGAATATCTAATCGCCTACAAACCTCGCTCAGAGGCCCAGCCCTATGGCTCTAGCAATAGCGCAACCGATCCGCAAATCCTGCCGGTCCGCTGTTCTCTTTCAAAAGCGCTTACACCTTGCTTTGCTGCTGCTTATCCTCTTGGTCGCGCTCTTTCTGCGGGTCTACAGGCTGTATGACATTCCCCCCGGCCTGCACTACGACGAGGCCGCCAACGCAATCTTGGCCTCCGACATCGCCAGGGGCGAGGCCCGCCCCCTGTTCATCGAAGCCTACACCGGCAAGGAAGTGCTCTTTTTCTACTTGGCGGGTGCCTCCATGCGCCTCCTCGGCGCCTCTGTCTTCTCCCTGCGCTTAACTTCGGCCTTGATCGGCACACTCACTGTGCTGATCACCTACCGACTAGCCAGGGAGATGTTCGCCAATCAGGGAGCCAGAGCCTCGCGCTGGCTGGCCCTCTTCAGCGCGGCGTTGCTGGCGACTTCGTACTGGCACGTCACCCTGAGCAGGTATGGCTTCCGGGCCATAAGCCAACCCTTTCTGCAAGCCCTGACCTTGTGGTGCTTGTGGCGAGGGTTGCGGCGCGGTGCCCTGAGCCTGTCGAAGGGGGGGAGCACCGGCTGGCTGGCCCTGGGAGGGTTGTTCCTGGGGGCGACAGCTTACACCTACCTGGCCAGTAGGGTTTTCCCCGTGGTTTTGTTCCTCGTCTTCCTATCGCTGCTCATTTTCGATAATCGCCGCCTCTCCCATATCGCTGTTGTCGTTGTTCCTGCTGCAATCGTCTTCGCCCCGTTGGGTTTCTACTTCCTGACCCATCCTCAAGCCTTTTCCGTACGCATCGGCCAGTTGTCGCTCTTCAATCCCCAATTGAACCAGGGAGACGTACTGGGAACCTTCTGGCGGGCGGCCCGTCTGGCCATCGGCATGATCAGCATAAGCGGCGAACCTCTTTGGCGCTTCAACATACCAGGCAAGCCTGTTTTCAGTTGGCCCCTGTCGGTCTTCCTCCTGCTTGGTGTGGCTCTCAGCCTGATCAAACTGCTGCGCGGCCGAAATGCATTAGAGCGAACAACCCACTTTCTCATGCTCATCTGGCTGCCCGTGATGCTCCTCCCCAGCATACTGGCTGTCAAAGAAGTGCCCAGCGTGCTGCGTTCAGTTGGCCTCATTCCACTGCTTTTTCTATTGCCCGCGCAAGGCTTGTGGATAGCCGTCCGTTGGTTGTCGGAGGTGATCCCAGCCGCAGTCTCAAAAGCCGCCCTGTCCGTTGTCGCTCTGATCCTCGTGCTGAGCCTCACCGGCCTCGCTACCTTCCGAGACTATTTTGTCCACTGGGCCAAAGCCGCGCCGGTCTACTATGATAACGACGGCGACCTGGTTGAGGCAGCCAGGTATCTCAACCAACTTGATACCGCTGACGCCGCTTCGCTTACTGACGCCGCTTCGCTTACAAAAGAGATATTCGTCTCATCCATACACTATCGCCACCCCACCCTGGCCTTCCTGGCCCACTCGTATGATAAGATCAAGTGGCTGGTGGGTCAGGAAACCATAGTCTTCCCCACAGGGACAGATAAGAAGGCCCTGTATGTTTTCCCCCACTCGGCCAGACTAGACGAAACTCTGTTAGAAGAGTTCTTTTCACCAGACGCGTTAGCCGAGGAAACCCTGGCCCCTGACGGCGAGCCCGCCTTCGCCGCCTACCTATTCCAACCGGATCAACTGCCCGCAATCTCACCTCAAAGCCCCACGTCAACCAACCTGGGCAACACCCTGGAGTTCCTCGGCTATGATAATACGTTTCACGTTTCACGTTTCACGTTTTACTGGCGCGTCCTACAACCAGCCAACCGCGACGACTACAGCATCTTCGTCCACCTGCTCGATCAGTGGGGCTTCAGGTGGGGGGCGGTGGGCTTCTTCGATTACCCTTCCGCTCAGTGGAGCCCAGGTGACATAATCGTCAACAGGAAAGAGATTGACGTGGAGCCAGGGGCGCCGCCGGGGGAATACGAGTTGCTCGTGGGTGTTTATTCGCCCTCTCTGGACAGCCGCCTGCCCAGACTTGACGAAGACCCTTCGACCGTAAGCGGAGCGACCTCAGGGCAAGGGGGCAAGGTGGTCGGCACCACCATCACCCTGGGCCCCGTGAGCTTGAGCAAGCCCCAAAAGCCGCCAGCGGTTGAGTCGCTGGCTATCCAGAACCTACGGCAAGAGGACTTGGGCGGCAGGATCACGTTTCTGGGCTACGATAGGGCTGGTAACGCAGTTCGGTCGGGGGAGAGCGTCTACCTGGCCCTCTATTGGCAAGCTCAGCGGGACCTGGACGAAGATTACAGCGTGGTCATCGGGTTGCGAGGAGAGAGCGGCCCTTCGACGAGCCCTTCGACAGGCTCAGGACGCAGCTCAGGACGAGGCGTCGTTTGGCCCCTGTGGGCCGACCGCCCGGTGCACGGCGCCTACCCTACCACCAACTGGACAGCAGGCGAGGTCATCAAGGATCGGTATGGCTTGACCATTGGACAGGACGTACCGGCCGGTGATTATGGACTAGAGGTTATGCTGCTCAATCGCGCCACTCAGGAGCCGCTGGTCGCTAGCAGCGGCCTCCCCACTATTTCCTTGGGGTATCTGAGGGTCGAAGCCTGGGAGCGCCAGTTCGCTGTCCCTGCCATCCAGCACTTCCTGGAGGCGAACCTGGGGAACGAGGTTGAGCTTTTGGGCTATGACTTGGCCCGTACCTCCGCGAAGCCCGGCGACAGCTTGCACCTGACTCTCTACTGGCGGGGCATGGAGGCCATGGACGAGAGCTACACCGTCTTCACCCACCTCCTCGACAGTGACAGCCGCACCTGGGGCCAGAAGGACAACGTCCCTCAGGCGGGCGCTTACCCCACCACCCTCTGGGTCGAAGGGGAGGTAGTGGCCGATGAGTACGAGATAGTCGTCAAGCCCGATGCTCCGCCGGGGCAATACGTGATCGAGGTCGGCATGTACCTTCCCCAGTCGGGCCAGCGCCTGCCGGTGTTGGACGAGTTGGAGCAGGTTCAGGGGGATAGGATCCTGTTGGCGATGGTGGAGATTCAGTAGTCCTCCATCCATCACGGAGGCGAGGGGGAATGAAAAATGAAAAAGAACACATCCCGATTCAATTGGCCAGACTTGATTCAAAAAATTCCTGGCTGGATCACGAGCTTCATCATCTTTGTCATGGCGGTGGGGGGATTTGTCAAGTGGGTGCAGGGTGACACGGGCCTGGTGACCATCGTGCTGCTGGCGATAGGCGTGGGAGGCGGATGGTTGGGATGTCTTTACGTGCATGCCAGAAAACGAGATGCTGGCCACATTGTGAGACACCGGGGGCAAAAAACGCGGGAGGTAATGGTGTCATATTACGGCAAATGGGAGCGCCGTCTGGCTCTGGCCGGTCTGGTCATCACCCCTCTGCTAACAGCGGGCGGGGTGGTTTACCACCGCTATCAACAGGCCCAGCCTCCCACCAAGGTCATCATCCTCATCGCCGACTTTGATGGGCCGGAGCCGCAGAAGTACCGCGTGACCGAGATAGTATTGGCCCGCCTGCGCCAGGCGTTGGAGCAGTACGACGACGTGAAGGTTGAGGCCCTGGGGCGGGCAATTACCGAAGCGGAAGGGAGCGCGGCTGCCCGCGCCGAGGGAGAGAAGCGCAAGGCGACCATCGTCATTTGGGGCTGGTATGGGGCGACGGCGGAGGCCGTGCCACGAAGCGTACACTTCGAGGTGCTACGCCCGCCGAGATACATGCCTGAACTGGGGCCGGAGGTGAAGGGCTTGGTGCAGACGATGGCTGTAGCCGAACTAGAAATTTCTACCATACGCCTGATGTGGAATTCATACAAGGGTCGACTTGGCATCAACGCCCAAATGT
>CAYWWC010000067.1:0-16306 GCA_964461615.1 uncultured Anaerolineae bacterium | reverse complement strand
CTCCTCGAAGCCTGGGAATGAATCTACGATGCATTCCGCCCCCCCGATGGTTGTCTCCCCCTCGGCTAGCAAGCCTGCTATGGCCAGTGACATTGCCAAGCGATGATCGCCGTGGCTGTTGACCTGGGCTCCCACCAGTGGGGTCGGGCCTTCCACCACGAAGCCGTCGGGCCGTTCCTCAATGCGGGCTCCAAGTTTGCGCAGTTCAAGGGCAACATTCGCGATGCGATCGGTTTCCTTAACTCGCAGCTCCGCCGCATCACTCACCACTGTCGTTCCCTGCGCCTGGCTGGCAACCACGGCCAAGATGGGGAATTCGTCAATCATTCTGGGTACTTGATCACCCCTCACTTCTATGCCCCTTAGTTCCCCTGTCCGCACAACGGCGTCGGCCACTGGCTCTCCGCTGACCTCCCGCTGATTCTCTGCCAGGATGTCCGCCCCCATTTTCCTGAGCGCGTCCAAGAAGCCTGTGCGGGTGGGGTTGACGCCGACATCGGCGACGATAACCTCCCCCCCCTCTGTCCCCCCCCAACGGGGGGGGATGAGACAGGCGGCAGCGATGAAATAAGCTGCCGAGGAGATATCGCCTGGCACAACGATGTCCAGAGAGGACAACTTTGTGTCACCCCGTAGAGTTATGGTAGCGCCATCCACCCCAATGTCTGCCCCCATGGCAGCCAGCATCCGCTCGGTGTGGTCGCGGGCTGGGCCTGGCTCGTGGATCACTATTGGGCCATCGGCGTAGAGGCCCGCCAGCAGAATAGCTGACTTCACCTGGGCACTGGCTACGGGCAGCTTGTACTCGATGCTGCGCAGATTTCCGCCCATGACGGTCAAGGGGGGTAGGCGCCCATCGTCGCGACCGAACACGGTTGCCCCCATCCATCTCAGGGGCTCGACAATGCGGCCCATGGGCCGTCGGCGGAGTTGTTCATTTCCCGTCAGCACACTGTAGAAGGGCTGGCCAGCCAGAATCCCCGCCAGCAGGCGCATGGTTGTACCCGAACCAGCGCAGTCCAGGACATCTCTTGGCTCGATCAAACCAGGCAAGCCTCGTCCCTGCACGATCAATTCTATCTCGGATAGCCTCTCTACCTCGACACCCAGCGCTCGCACACAAGCGAGGGTAGCCAGGCAATCGGCCGCTGGCAGGAAATTGCAGATCCTGGTCGTGCCCTCAGCTATCGCACCTAGCAGCAGAGCGCGATGGGAAATGGATTTGTCGCCGGGGACTTTGACCCGTCCGCTCAAGCCCCTGGCTTTTTTGACGGTCAGCTTCATCGAAGAAACATCCTCTCTCGCCTCTTCTGTGCTTGCTCCAGCAGGCTTCGCAATCCCCCCTCATCGCCCGCCTCTAGCAAGTCGGCGACGGCGTTGAGTTGATGGGTGAAGCGGGACAAGGTTTCTCTCACCGCCTGGCGATTGGTGAGTAGGATGTCCAGCATCATGGTAACGTCGCTGGCTGCCAGGCGTGAGGTATCGCGAAAGCCGCTGGCCGCCAGTTCCCAGACCAGTGAATCCTCCGCTGCTGCCTCCTCGGTGGCGGCCACCAGGCCAGCCGACAGTAGATAGGGAAGGTGACTGACCGCGGCCACCAGGCGGTCGTGGCGCTCGGCGTCCATCAGCACAGGTCGCGCACCCATGGCCTCGACCAGTTCTTGGGCCAGCGCCAGAGCTTCCGAACCAGTTCGCTGCAAGGGCGTAAGCACGAAGGTCACCCCCTGGTAGAGATCGGCCTCCGAGGCATCGAGCCCCGATGCCTCCTTGCCGCACATGGGGTGGCCGCCCACTGCTTGGAGGCGGGGTGGCAGCGATTCCATAGCTTCGACGATCTTGGCCTTAGTGCTGCCCAAATCCATCAGCAGGCAGCCGCTCGTAGCAAGGGCTCCCACCTGGGGTATAAGCTCCAAGATAGTCCGCACCGGAGTGGCCAGCACGACCAGGTCAGCCTGCTCCACCCCCTCAGCCAGATCGCAAGTGCCCGCGTGAATGAAACCACGCCTCAGGGCTTCCTTGATGGTCTCTTCTCGTCGAGCTACGCCCCAGACCTCTCGACAGGCGCCCCGCTTCTTCAAGGCCCCGGCCAGGGACCCACCCATCAGCCCAAGACCGATGATGGTCACTCGCGCGTGCTTCAAGCTCCCCACCATGTGAACCTCCGTGTAGGGGGTAGCAAATGGTATGCTCCTTGCTCTGTGATGAGGGCCAGAGCATACCATGAATCAGCCGTTTTGAAAAGCGTCCGGTAGTGTCTCGAAACGTCCCCTGTAGCAATGTCAGATGGAGAAAGTCCCTGAACCTTGCCAGGTCCAGGGACTTTTCGATCTAGCAGAGCAATAGTGAGGATTGGCGCTACGGAGCCAGACAGTTGTAGCTGTACTGCCAGTCGCCGTCGCTCTTGGACAAGTTTTCCTCATTAACCACGCCCATGATCAGAGCAGCGCTGCTGGTGACGGTGGCTGAACCGCTCCAGCCACTGGCATGGCCTTCCGTCCAATTGTAGAACGGGGCAGAGTCACCCGGCTGTACGTTCAGGGCTGAGGCCGACAAACCATCAGAGTAGCTTACCGAGATGTTCGTCGCCACTGTGCCGACGTTCATCACTGTGAGTGCGGTGTCGTATCCGTAGAAGGAGTTGAACAAAGCTGGCGCTACAATCTGCAACGCCCCACCCGAAGCAGCATTGTAGTTGGAGGCCTTGACAGACGAAAGCTGAGCGACCACAGCCACCACGTCCGCTGCGCTGCTGTTAACAGTGGCGGACCCGGACCAGCCGGAAGCATGTCCCTCGCTCGGCTGGTAGAACAAAGCAGCCTGATTGGGCCCCACGCCGTTTGCCGTCTTCACGATGCCATCGCTGTAGGTAACGGTGATGTTTGTGGACACCGAGCCGACGTTCTGCACCTGGAGAGAGCTGACATAGCCGTAGTAGTCATTGAACAGAGCTGGCGCATACAGAGTGGTGCCTCCCTCGCTGGCGGAGAAGGCGTTGTAGGTCTGCAGCACTGCCGGCTCCGAAGAGGTCATGTTGTTGGCCATCCCCGCCAGGTTCGAGGCAGAGGTGACCTTCACCGAGCCGCCGAACCCGCTGGGGATGCTGCCCGTGGTGGGTGTCAGCGTATCCAGCTCGACGATGGCCGAAGCATTGGCCGCCACACTGGAAGCTACGTAGGTGGCAACTGACGTGCCAGTGGCGTCAAAGAACTCGAAGGTGATGTCCGCCGCCGCACCAGCGTTCTGCACGACCAGTTGGCTGTTGAAGCCGTAGTAGGCCTTCAATGCCACAGGCATATACAGAGTAGAGGCGGTCTCGGCGGCCCTGATGCCCGTGTAGCTGCCCCTCAGGATGCCGGGGGGCTGGTCGTAGCCCGCGCCGGAGCCGGCGTTCTCATTGACGATGGCTGCGATGTTGCGCTCGGAACTGACCACCGCTGAACCCCTGAATGTGGTAGCAGCACTATCGGGCAGGATAGTGGGGACGTAGTACGTTCTCGCATCCCCTGCGGCAATGGTGGTGGGGTCGGTATAGATGTGCACCGATGCGCCGGCTTCGTTGAAGAACTCGATGGTGATCGTGGCCGGCTGGGTGTCCAGGTTGGCCACCTGAATACCTGCCACCCAAGGATCCGACCCATCCCCAGAGACCACTGCCGGGGTCAGGCCAGTTACCATCAGGGCGACAATCATCGCCAGCTTTAGAAACATGCTTTTCTTCATAGTCTTCCTCCTCAAATGTATTTTGGAACTTCTACTGAATAGTTTAACACACAAATCCCCGATTGTCAATAGTACTTTCAGGCTATTCGCTACCGGACTCTTGGGAGAAACCAGGTTTTTCACTACTTGATGGTCGAACTGCTACTTCTAGCGCTCTGAGCTGCGCGAGAAGTCACGTCTTCTGAGTCAAAAACCTGGTTTCTTGCTGACGCCAAGCGACACACAAGCAGTATGACCAGGGTCCAAAAAACTTCGCTCAACGTCATCCAGAGCCTGAAAATCAGCGCAATGACCACCGCTATCCCAAGGGGCACGAAAGTGCTCAACAACAGGGAAAGGGAGACCTCCCGAATGCCCAAGCCGGCAGGGATGAAAAACGCCAAATGGCTGATCACTCCGGAAATCACCAGGAAGCTGGCTACCGCAGGCAAATGGGCCAACGGCACGGGGAAGATCATGTTGACCTGCAGGTAGAAGGCAAGCCCGCCGAGCAACCAGGCGAGAGCATAAAGAGCTATCCAGGCCAAAGAGTCTCGGCGCCTGATCAGGCTGATATTATCAGCCTGTTTCTTCAAAACATACTTAAGGGCAGCACTGAATCCCGAAGGATACAGTACCACGAATCCCAAAGGTACCAGAAGCAACAGCAAATAATTGAGGGGGCCTGAATACACCTGGCGAGAATATATCATCAGGGGCAAATAGACAACCAACCCTGAGAAAGCAGCCAGGGCCAACTCCCACAAGCTTCCCAGGGCAGTAAGCGACTTGGCGACCCCTTTCTTCTCGTAAAAGTAAGCCCTTCCCAAGACATACCAAAAAGTGCCGGGGATATACTTGGCGAGGCCAGAATAGCAGTAGATCTGAAGATTTCCACGGTAATCCGAAAATCCACCCAGGCGGCCAATGACCAGACTCCAAACACTGGCTATCAAGAGAAAGGAGACAGGATAGATGGCAGAGGAGGCCAATAGGTAGCGATAGTCGATGTTCCATTCATACTGGGCAAGTTCCTGCCAGTTGCGATAAATACCAAAGCCCAGGAAAAGGAAGGAACCCCCGGCAGCGATAAGCGCAGCAATGGTCTTAACGCCTCTGTTTTGGCTCACTCTTTTGATAGCTTCCCCAACCGTCAGATTCCCCACTCTCCCCTCACCCAATGAGATTTCAGTTTTCAGCTTTCAGTTTGACGCAAGTCATGGTAATAATGGGCCCTCTTCCCAGCTTATCCACGAGATAGAAGTAGGGAGAAGCGATAAACCGAGCCAACCTGGTATACAAGAGCCAAATCAAGAATTCCCTCAGATCCCTTTGGGACATCTTCTCTTCCAAGAAAAAACGCCCGCTCAGGACAGATGCACCATGACTGCCAAAGACGCACTCGGTTTCCACTATCTTGAAGCCGGCCTTAGCCAGAAGCTTCTCTAAAGCAGGGCGAGGGAAGACGTAGAGATGGCGTGGCACATCGAGGCCTACCCAAAACTCGCCGAAAAGCCCGGCATCAACGCTGCCCCAGTTGGGGATGGCGAAGACTAACAGACCATCGTCCTTTAGCAGCCGACTGATCTCCATCAAGGTAGAAAGCGGGTCGTGGAGGTGTTCCAAGACGTGCCAGAGGGTGATCGCATCGAAGCAGGCCGCAGGGAATTCAGCTTCTTCCAGCTCCCCGGCCAGGACTTCCAGGCCGAACCGCTCTCCGGCATAGGTCGCTGCCTCTTCGCTGACCTCTATTCCGAAGGTCTGCCAGCCACGCAGCTTCATTCCGTTCAGGAAATGGCCGGCTCCGCAACCCACATCGAGAATGCGCCCTGGCTCTTTCCTTTTTGTGATCGTCCGGCATCTCTTGGCCACGCCATAGCGATAGTCGAGGCTAGAGAGAAAGCCCTTTGTTTGTTCGACGTCCTGGGCGTATGGCTCATAATCCGGCGGATAATACCGCCCCATTTCTTCCCTGGCCGGCCGGGGGTTGAGATATACTAGCCCACACTCTTGACACTTCACTAACTTGAAGGAACCGCCCAATCCGTGCAGCCTATCCCGGCCCTCATACAGGACGACGTAGTTATCGGATTCGCATACGTTGCAGGCAATCTTTTCCATCAGACCGGCTTTTGACCAATCAGCACGACGCTGCTCGTGAACGTCTCGCGCAGGAGAGGTATCTTGGTAGCCAGGGACAGAACGGGGCGTAATATTCTAGCCCTCTCCGCCCTCACTGGACGATGTGTCTTGCTCAAGACCTGCAACGAGTTGGCCTCGAGGAGGCGCTCGAAACCGCCTACGGTGAGCTTGTTCACGTGGGGCAACTCGACCGCCCCCACCAGATCAATTCTGGCAAAGTCGGGGAGGCTAGAGTGGATGTGCTGGGTTTCCTCGACAGCTCTGGCTACATTGAGCAGCGCCTTCTCCGAAAACAGCACCTGACACCAGGGAAAATGGATCCAATCCGTCAAATGAGCCCCCCAGGGACTGAAGTAAGGGGGGAAGCTAATGAAAACCTCGCCCCCTGGTTTGACGACCCTGTGAATCTCCCCCAGCACCCCGGCCGGGTTAGCCAGGTGCTCGAAGGTGTAAGTGGAGATCGCTAAATCGAAGCTGCCATCTGCAAAAGGCATCGCCGCCGCATCGGCCACAACCAGCCCAGGGGGCTGGCCGCTTTCTGGCTCGCGTTCCGCAAAGCAGGATCGGGCGACCTGAACGTTGGTCTGGCTGATGTCCAGGCCGGTCATGCTCCTCGCCCCTTTCAAGAGATAGAACAGCTCTTTACCCCCCAGACCGCAGCCGACGTCTAGCACGTTCTTGCCCTTCAGGTTGATGTAGGGTTGAAACGCAGAGTAGGAGCGCTCTGCCTGATCGAACTCCCACTGAAAGTAAGCCCGGGCTCCGGTTTTAGCTGCCGTCAACTCCCCGAAGGATCCGTAAGGTCGCTGGAACAGCCTGTTCAAAAAGAAGATCAGCTTCTCTTCTAGTTTGACTCTCAATGCCCCCCCTCAATCCCCCCCCACTTTGGGGGGGAGGTTCTTGGCAGCGAACTCTCGCCAGCCATCGCGCAGCCCCCTGAGGTACGAGCCCAGGTAGCGGGCATTTCCCTTCACCGTCTCGCGGGCCAGCACCCAAAGGACAAAGAGAGCCAGCGACAGGCGCGGCGGCCGACAGTTCTTGAGGTAGAAGGGCGCGATGTATTTGCCCAGATAGTACCACTTGAGAGGCGACTCCTCGCCAGTGCTGGCCGACACTTTGTGCCACATCACGGCCTGGGGCACGTAAACGATGCGGTAGCCGCCGCGCCGAACTCGGGCCGAGAAGTCATAGTCCTCGTGATACATGAAAAAGGCCGGATCGAACATTCCTGCCCGTTCGAAGACCTCCCGCTTGACCAGCATGGCGCAGCCGGTGGCGTAGTCCACTTCCCGCTGGAAGCTGTAAGCCGGCCCGTCCTCTCGGCCGAAGCCGATGATGGTCACCCGGGGCGGGAAACGACGCCACTGAGCTCCCGCCGACCATAGCCGTCCCCCTTCAGCAGCCCTTCGACGGAGCTCAGGACAAGGCTGAGGACACCGCCCTCCGCCGTGGTAATAGATCTTTGGCGCCAGCATCCCAATCTTAGGATCCGATTCCCCGACGGCGACCAACTCGGTCAACAAGCGCTTATCCACCAGCGTGTCATTGTTCAACAAGAGGATATAGTCAGCGCCTTGCTGCAAAGCATGCTCAATGCCGATGTTGTTGGCCCGCGCGAATCCCAGGTTGTCCTTGTTAGCGATCACCTCCGCCACAGGAAAAACTGCCTTGATCACACCGAGCGAACCATCGGTAGAGCCATTATCTACTATCAACGGGCGATAGTTTGAGTAGTCTAAGCTGGCGAGGGTTTTCAAACACTCTATCGTATCGTCGGCCCGATTCCAGTTCACTATTACAACGTAAATCAGCGGAGAGTCTGTAGTGGGATCAGCTTTTAGTTCGCCGAAGGTCTCTGACCGAGGCGAAAGGAGCTCGGGCAGGAGACCTTCGGCGAACCTTGAGTCTATAGTAGGGTCAGCCTTTTGATGCCTCATCGCGTTGCATCACTCCTGGAGGCGGGAAATCTCAGGGCGATTGAACCCGATGTTCAATCCCGCCGAGTAAACGTTACCGCGATTGTCCCTGATCAGGCCCAGGTGGGCCCATTGGCCGATGCCGCCCAAGACGTTTGGGGTGGCTGGTGATGCTCCGTCCCATCGGCTATAGTGATAGAGCTGAACGTCTCGGGTTTCTCCCCCAGCTCGCCATAAGAGATAAACATCCTCTTCCTGCCCAATAGCAGCATCGTCAATATCCAAGACGAAGGCTGGATGGATGATGCCTTCTGATTCAGACCATCCACTGCCGTCCCATTGACTATACTTGATCGTGCCCTCTAGCCCTGCCGGCTGCAACCAGACGAGATGCACAGTCTCATTGATCAAGAAGATCGGACCTTCGGATGCTTCCTCGTCGTGAGAGACGTTTATGGGCTTGGCCCAGACACCCTCGTTCCACCAACTATGATAGACCTCGCTGTTGGCAGGCCCGTGAAACTGATACCAGGCCAAGTGGAGATGGCCGCCTCTGTCAATGCCCAAAGTGTAGTGCTCCACATTCCGATTGCCATCGTTAACGCGAGTGACGATGGACCAGGCTATGCCATCCCAATAACGGTGATAAACGTCATACTGTCCCCCAGCGTTGTTCAGCCACACGAAATGTATCCCCCCGGTCTGGGTAGTGGCCAGGCTAGGACGATTGGCGTATTTGCCGCCGTCGGAGATGAGGATGGGCTCTGACCAAAGGTCGCCATCCCACCAGCTATAGAATAGATCGCTGTGACCAGGGCCACGGAACTGAGACCAGGCCATGTGAAGGTGGCCTGCGCTGTCAATCAGAATACCGTGCTCGGCGTTTTCGGGCAGCACGCCGTCGGTGGAGATGCTCTCCAGATCCGACCATGAGTCGCCCCCGTCCGTCGAGTTGCTGTAGACAAACCCCTGCCCGTCGCCAGCAGTATCATCCCCCAGCAAGTAGACGCTGCCGTCACCAGCGGCGACGAGAGGTGCCCGGCCCGCGCCTATCTCTATCGAGTCGGCCCACGACTCCCCGTCCCATTTTTGATAGAGCACTCGCGAGTCTGCCAGCGGCTCGACATACCAGGCAACGTGCATGTTGCCCTCGGCATCGGCCACAAAATTCATGGGGGCCCGTTTTCTCGGGCCGACGACCGTGTTGGTGAGATTCAACAGAGTGGGACCGGGGGGCTTTGTCGGTTCAACTGTCGGTTCAACTGTCGGTTCGATTGTGGCAGCAGGAACAACGGTGTCCTGAGCTTGTCGAAGGGTGGCGGTCGGTGCTGCCTTGGTGGCCACTTCGACTGTCAATTCCACTTGTCGGGTAGATGCCTTGCACCCGCCCACGACAAGCGCTAAACAGATCAAAGATACAACGATGAAATAGATGCGTTTACCCCTCATCACTTTGCCTCCTTTTCAGCTTCCAGTCTTCAGCTTTTAGTCATAGTACACCTTGATAAAATCCCGCACCAACACATCCCAATAGTACCTCGCACGCAGACTCAGGGCTGCTTCTTGCATAGCATGAGCTAAATCGCTATCTTCCAGAATCGTCAGAATCCCTTCAGCCAGGGCTTGGGCGTCGCCAGCTTCTACCAGCAGGCCAGCCCTGCCCTGAGCGGGGTCGAAGGGTTCGCCGTCGCAGAACTTCCCTCCCAAAGCCTGTCCTGAGCAAGATCGAAGGGTTGGGGGGGACGGCGGAAGACCTCGCGAAGGGGGGGCGCCGAGGATGTTTCGGCGATCACCGACGTCGCCTGTCACCACCGGCGTCCCAACGGCCATGCTTTCAAAGAGCTTAAGGGGCGACCTGGCACGGGCCGTCAAATCGTCGTGGACAGGGTCAGCGGAGACATCGGCCATAGCCAGGTAATACGGCACCGTCTTCGGCTTTACCCTTCCCACGAAAATGGCGCTTTCCTCAAGGTCTAGTTCCTCGGCACGCCTGCGCAAGAAATCGTAGTCCTCGCCGCCGCCTGCCAGGACCAGAACAGCAGCGCTATGTCGTCTCCTGACGACAGCGAACGCTTCCAAAAGTAAGTCCACGGGATGACTCACCAGGCTCATGCTCCCCACGTAGGCGACCACCTTTTTGCTCTCCAGGCCCAATTTCCGGCGAAGGGCCTGCACCTTTGCGGGGTCAACCTTCGCAAAGCGGTCCCTATCCACGCCGTTGGGCACGTAGACGATCTTGCCCTCTGGGAAACCCAGGGCAACGTTCCTCTCCTGGGTGAATCGCGTGTTCACCGTCATACCTGAGGCGAAACGAGGCAGGTTGTCCTCGAACAGGGCCACCACCGCCCGCTGCCATCGGCCAGAGAAGCGATTCGAGTCCGCCTCGTAATCGTCGCAGTCCAAGTACAAGCGCTTTCCCCGCAAGAGCCTTGTTCCCAGAGCGGCCACCCCGTTGATGGGATGCGGCTTCCCCAAGTGTATGACCTCGGCGTTGGTCAACAAAGCTCTAAAGCTCATCCGCAAGGTCGAAGCCAGGGCCACTCTCATCAGGCCGAGGGGGCTGAAGTAGGTCTTCTGACTGCCCACCTTTCGCACGTGCATCTGGCCCACGTAATGCACGGTGACCCCGCTCACCTGTAACCGTCGCTGGGAGAGGCTGCCGAGGTTGGGGTGCAGAGCCAGGATGCTCACTTCGTGGCCCAGCCTGGCCAGCTCCTTGGCCAGGGGGAAGTAGCGCCCCAGCCCTGAGGGGTCTTCTAAGCTCTGTGTAAGGAGAAAGGTGATTTTCATGTGAAGCTCAAATCAAGAGGAGAAGTTCTCTATGATACGCACTAGTCTTTCCCAGGACAGGACATTCTTCTGCACCTTGACATTCGCAGTCATACGGGAGGCGAGGCCTCTTTCAAAATACTTCACCATCGCTGCGGCCAGGGCAGCACTGTCCCTGGGAGGCACGATGAACCCCGTCTCTCCGTCGCACACCACTTCGGGGAGCCCTCCCACATTGGTGGTAATCACCGGCTTGTCGAAAGTGTAGGCCAATGAAACGATAGCGCTTTGGGTGGCATCAACGTAGGGCAACACCACCACATCCGCCGCCGAGAAGTACAAGCCCACCTCTTCGTTTGGAACATACCGATCCACGACCTCTATGTTCCCCCGTAACCCTAACTCCTCTATCATCTTGAGATACGGCTGCTTGTCCTCCCAGAACTCGCCGACGATCAGGAGCTTCGCCTGAATGTTCCGCAATACCTCCGGCATCGCTCGGATCAGGTACTCCAGGCCCTTGTACTGGCGAACGAAACCAAAGAACAGCATCACGGGGCCGTCGAGACCCAGGCGTTCCTTCGCCAAGTCACTCTCCATTACCTCCGACGGAAAGGCGTCGTAGAGAGGTAGCGCCGTCTTCCTGGCCTCGGCGTCAGGCAATAGCGCCTTTAGATCCGTCCAATCCCTTTGAGATTGAACGATGAAACAGCGCCCCTGTCCCAAGGCCAGTTTAGCTGAGAGTCTATCAATTGCGCTTCCCTCGTGAGGCATGACGTTATGGCAGATGAACAGAACTCTGGTGCGCGTGAACTTCCGCACCAGAAAAGCGACGCTGGCAAACGTCAAGGCCCAATACGGCACCCACCATTGGAGGATCAAAGCGTCCGGGCGATCCCCTTTTATCCGGCGAAAGGTGTTCAGCCACGTCAGGGGGTTCGAGGGATCGAGAAGGTACTCGCAGTCGGCCCGCAGGGGGGAACGACTGGGATCTTTATCCGTCCTGCCGGGAAACAGAAAGGCCGGATATTGCCTCTTGAAAGAGTACAACTTCACCTCGTGGGCAGCCCCCAGGTGTTGGTAAAGCATCGTGGTGTAGTGAGAGATGCCGCCCCGGTAAGGATAGGTTGGCCCTATCAAAACGTACTTCATCGCGCCCTCTTAACGATTAGATCCGCCAACAGCCCTATCGCCCCCACCTGAATCGCCGTCAGTATCAGCATCAGCGTGACCCCAGGGACGTAGAAGCTGCGATAGTAAATGACGTCCCGCACCAGCTTGACTGCCCCCACTACGATGAGCGCGAGGGCCACGGGCAAAAAGACCTTGAGGGGATTGAAGTACATGATGGTTCGCACTACCAGGGAGATGTAATTATACGTATCGGCGATGGGATGGAAGGAAGACTTGCTCCCCTTTCTCTGGTAATAGTCTATCGGAATGAACTCGACCGCATAACCCTCGGAGAGGAAAGCGACGGTCTGAGTGCCCACCCAGGAGTGAGTGGTGGGCTGAATGTCCAGAAACTCCTCGGCGACGCTCTTCTTGAAAGCGCGAAGGCCGGAGTTCAGATCGGGGATCTTTACCCCCGTCATGTACGAGGCCAGAAGGCGGATGAAAAGCTTGGCCGGGGAGCGCAGCCACTTGAGGGTGCCCATCTCCGCCCTCCTGGCGCCGATGACCATATCGCACTCGCCCATGTGAGCCAGGAGGCGGGGGATGTCTTGGTTGGGATAAGTCCCATCGCCGTCGGTCATCACAATCACATCGCCCCTGGCGTGCTGGAGACCCGTCGTCCGCGCCGCGCCCGTGCCGCGATTATGTGCGTGCTGGATGAGCCTCACTCCCTCTTTCTGCCGCACAATCTCTGCGCTGGCATCGGTGGAGCCATCGTCCACCACGACTAGCTCCCAGGGAACGTCGCCCCCCCTTTCATCCCCCCCAAAGTTGGGGGGGAAAGAGGGGGGGACGCTCATGGTCTGGATAATCATATCCAGATCGTCACCAATGGCTTCTTCTTCGTTGTACATCGGAATGATGATGCTGATCATTTTCATGCTTGGGTTCCCCTCTCTATTCCGAACCGGCAATCTCGACGAACACGGGCTTCGCTCCTACCTCAAACTCTACCATCCCCATCTGAACTGGAAGAACGCTCGATTCATCACCGTCTCGGTTGGTAAGAACGGCATCGGCCGCGGCAGGGAGCCTTACGGTCTTGGTTATCGTATTCGACCATAAAATGTAGAGCGAGCCCTCTGGGCCGGCGAAGTTGTACGCCTCAACCTCCTCAGGAACAGACTCGTAGGCGCCAAGACAATGCATCCCCTCAAGTTTATTTGCGAGATTTTGGAAAGTGTAATAACCGTTGATGGGTTCATGATTGGAGCTTATCAGCCACCGCTGGACGGCACCCTCTGGTAGAGGATGCTCAATCGGATCATACCAGAAGATGTTGTCTACCCCAGCGCCAAAGCCGCGGGTGAGTTCCCGTACGATAAAATCGCGCTGATTCTCCGAGCTCCCACTTGGGTCAGTCCACTGACCTGTCTCGGTTATCCAGATCTTCTTCCAATAGACCCCATTCCTGGACATTGTGTCGCGGATTTCGTTCACTTTGTGGGCCATAGTGGGGAAATCTTCGGGATTTATGGGGTAGTAATGAAGACTAACGCCATCGAAATACGACCCTGCACCATTCTGCAATGCCTCTTCGAAAAAACTCCTTTCAAATATATTATGAGCTTCCTCACATCTCCAACAATCATACGCCAGGCCACCGAAGAAAACCAAAGCATCAGGATCCAGGGTTTTGATCTTCGCGGAGAATATCCCTAGCTGCCGAGCATACTCGGCGGGATGAAGTCCCCAACACCCGATCGCCGGCCCATACACGTGTGGCACTCTTCCATCTGGTTCGTTAATGAACTCCCAAGCGTCTACGACCTCAGCATACCGAGGCACAAGGACGTCGAGGAAGTTCTCCAAGGCAAGTGTGTCCGAAATGGGGCCGCAGCTCTGCTCGGCGGCCCAGTCGGGAGCTCCGTAGATCACGACCATGGCGCTAATCTCTAGTTCCTCAAAGCGTTCAAACACCGGATCGTATTCGTCCCAGGTGTACTCTCCCGGGGCTCTCTCTATTTCAAGCCAGCCCAAGAAGACGCGCACCCAAGTCGCTCCCATTTCTTTGGCGACAGGGAGATCGTAAGTGAGTACGTCGGCGTCTGTGGCCATAGGTCCAAAATCCACACCTAGTTTGGCGCGTGGCGGCCCGTGCTTGTGAACCAGGGGGAGGCACACTGTATAGACACTGGTGGCCTGCACAGTAGTATCCCTCACATCCTCAAATTCACTGAATGTCTGGGCATTTGCCGTCATCCCCGCCATGGCAACGGCCAAAGCCACAGCGCAGAGTAGGCATAGTACGACTAAACCAAGTCCAGTAAAATGGGTCTGATTCTTCATTAAATTTGCCTCCTTCTTTGCAGAAACAGCTAGCGAATCAACGAGTAATGCGTCAACGAGGCCCTCGTCGCCTCATTGTCCCGTTGCCTCGTTACCTCCCGGACTTCCCAACAGCAGAGTCACTCCCTGGCCGTACAACTGGAGGGAGCCATGGGGTCTGGCATTGTATTCACCCTCCGTCAGCATGGGCCAGGTGGGCCCGGATACGTTGGTTACGGTTCCATCGGCCTGAACCTGACGCCACACCCCCAATATCGCTGCCTGGGTAGCTGCTGCGTAGGCGTCCTCGTCCAGCCATTCTTCTTGGATGCCCCGTTTGAAAGCATAACCGATCAACGCAGAGGCTGAGGTTTCCAGGTAGGAATCAGGTCGGGTGAGAGCCGTGTGCCACAAGCCGCCTGCATCCTGCAGCGGTCTGAGACCTGCCGCCTGCCTCTGCACGATGTCCAAAATCGTTGGGCGCAGGGGGTGAGTGGGCGTTGTGGCTGACAAGACTGCGAGGCAATGCACATCGGCCAGCAATGCCCAGCCGTTGCCTCGCCCCCAGTAAACCTGTCCTGCGGGATTGCTTCCACCTTCATCCCAGGCATGATAGTATAACCCACTTGCTGGATTTTGCAAGTGGGCGGCGTGCTTGATCGCTTGGGAGATCGCCTCATCAGCATAGATGTCATCGCCACTGACCTGGCTCATTTCCAGCAAAAATGGAACTGTCCCCAGAAGCGTGTCCACCCACACTCGATCAGTGTCGTGGGTTAGCGTGCCGTCAGTTGTGCGTGGGGCCGTGTTCATGAGGTAGTCGGCCACTCGCTGAGCAAAAGCAAGCTGCTCTGGCCCTCCACTGGTTTCGTAGGCGATCAATGCCGCGTAACCCAGCAGCCCATCGTTGACGTGGGTGATCTCCGTTTTGAGGGGGATGCAGGCATCAATCCATTCCTGGGCCCAGTGGCGGCATTGGTCATCCTGGGTGGCCTGCCAGGCGTGGATCCAGCCGTAGGCCAGCACACCCGCTTCCCAATCGCAGTGATCGCCCAGGTTGTCCGCGCCTCGCTGCGCGATCAGCATCAGCGGGCTGGCGAATTCGCGCTTGTAGATGTCAAAGGCGTCGCCTGTCGGTGCGCCGGCATACAGCAGCAGCCGGCCGTCGTCTGACAAATGCGGGGTGTCCATCTGCCAGCCCGCGCGTTGCTCCAAAGCGGTCACTCCCTCCCCTGCCCAATTGACCACATACACATTCCGCTCACCGGACCGATTGGAGACGAATACCAGGCCGCTACCATCCGGGATGATGGAGGGATAGCCATCGAAAGCCGGATCGTCTGTCACTGGACGCAGGTTTGAGCCGTCGGCGTCCATCAGGTAGATCTCGCTGTTGCCGTCCCGCTCGCTGCGGAAGGCAATCGTCCGGCCATTGGCCGACAGGGTCGGGAAACGATCAGCGGCCGGGTCGGTGGTCAGGCGCGTCCAGGCATCGCTGCTCTCCCCAGGGAGGACGGGGCGGGGACGCCCCTCGGTAGCAATTTTAGTGTGTAGGGCGGCGGTGTAGATGTCCCAGTTGCCATCAGCGCGGTCGCTGCTGAAGGCCAACGACAGACTATCGGGGGTGAAGGTGGGGTGGACTTCGTCCGTGCCCGCATAGCCACTCAAAGCCGGTCGAACGTTGGCTCCGTCGGTGTCCATCAAATAGATGTTCCAGTCGCCGTCCCGGTCGGAGGCGAAGGCGATGGCTGCGCCATCGGGCGAGAAGACTGGCGTGTCCTCCTGGGCAGAAGGCGTCCGGGAGAGACTGATAGGTCGGCCTCCCATGAGCGGGATGCTGAACACATCCGACTGGCCGTCCCGGTCACTGATGAACACCACCACCTCGCCGTTGGGCGACAAGGTAGGCTGAAGATCGTTGGCGGGATGGTACGTCAAGCGGTCCAATTCGTAAGCTTTGACGATCAGCGGTAGGTAGATTTGGGAGGTGGGCGATGGCGGAAGACCTCGCTTCTGGGCTTGAGCTCCGCTCAGTCCGAACAGGAGCAGCGCCGACAAAAGAGCGGTCATCAATCGTGAGAAGTTCTCAGGCCTAACCAGGACGAATCTCATTGGCTCACCTCAAACACCCACACCCCGTCCTGATGATAGACGGCCTCATAGTTGGAAGAGGCCAGCAACTCTTGTGGCTTAAGGACTCTGGTGAGGGTTCTCATTTCGCTATCACCACCTCTATCGTCTGTTCAAGTAACTTCTGGCCAATCTTCAAAACCACCTCCATCGGAGCACTAACCACTGAACTCATGCTGTCCTGATTCTACTATAAAGGCTGGCAA
>CAYWWC010000066.1:0-16373 GCA_964461615.1 uncultured Anaerolineae bacterium | reverse complement strand
AGTTTCTGGAGTGGACAAATGGGGTGTGGAACTTCAGCGGAGAGAGCAAGAAGAGGATAGGGCACCCGGCTCCGTTTCCCGTAGAACTGCCACGGAGATGCGTAAAGCTGTTTACTTTTGTGGGGAATACAGTGCTCGATCCTTTTCTTGGCAGTGGGTCAACCCTTGTTGCCTGTGCTGAGGGAAAACGGAGAGGGATCGGGGTTGAGATTGATAGCAATTATTGTGAGCTTGCCAAGCAAAGACTGATTGACGACCGAACGCCAGTGGCGCCCTGATCTATCTCAAGAAGATTTGTCTCGGCGTGTATGGAGACGCATTCACGGCAGCGAGATGCCCTATGATGTTTCAACCAGTAAGCCCACATGAGGTGAGACTTTACTTGCCGGGCCACGTGTGGTACAATATGGGCTGAGTCAACTATACTATTTCCGGGAGATACCAGATGAGTCAGACAATCCCTGGCACGCAACAACTCGCCCATCGGCTGAATATCCTCGAGGGTACCGTCCGTGAGCTACATGAGTTGCTCCAACCTCGAGCCGTTGCTCGGCCAGTAGGCGAAGTAACTAAGCATCCCTACATCGAGCGACAGACAAATGTGCTGAACGGTGAGCCAGTGATTAAGGGGACGCGGACGCCGGTGCGAGCCATCGTCGAACACTGGAAGTTTGGCGATCCCCCAGATGAAATTGCTCGCAAGCTTCCCCACTTGCGCTTGGCGCATATCTTCGGCGCTCTCAGCTACTATGACGATCATCGTGACGAGATCGAGCGATACATCGTGCTAAACAGGGTACCGGTGGAAGATGAGCCAACGGGCTAACGAAGAGCTTCGGCCTCTGTTCATCAGGTTCTACTTCGACGAGGACGTATCCGTTGATATTGTGAACAACCTTCGTAATCGAGGGTTTGATGTGCTGTGCGCTCGTGATGTCGCCATGCTAGGACGGGACGATGATATCCAACTGGAGTTCGCCGTTTCACAAGGCAGAGCCTTCGTAACTCATAACCGCCACGACTTTGAGGCTCGACATCGTCGCTATTTGGACGAGGAAGCAAGACATTACGGTATTGTCATAGCCAAGCGCCGGTCTCGGGACGAGATCACTGTTGCCAAACTACTTGATTTGTTGAGCTATGCTACTGCTGACGAAATGCAAATGCAGCTACGCTATGTGTAGCCTTCAGTGTTCCGAGCCAATGGCTTAGTCGGATCAAGCAATTGACCGAGTTCCCGAGAACGCTGTGCGGTAGCATCGCACAGCGTTCTTTTTCGGAGCGATCCTCTGGCTGGCTGAGGCAAAATGCTGGCAGGGCAATTCTACGATAAGGTCATCTGAATCCCCATGGTGCGTGTTTCGCAAAAAGGCAGCCGGTGAATATGGAAGCGAACTCGTTGACGCGAGGTTGGAAGCGCAACCTATACGTTATCTGGGCGGCGGAGCTGGTGGCTATCGCTGGCTTCAGCGTGGCTTTCCCCTTCCTGCCCTACTACGTACAGGAGTTGGGGGTGACCGACCCGGGAAAGGTAGAGATGTGGTCGGCCTTGCTGTTTACTAGCCAGGCTATCACCATGGCCATCTTCGCCCCCATCTGGGGCTCCCTGGCCGACCGCTACGGGCGCAAGCTGATGGTGGTTCGGGCAATGTTCGGCGGGGCGGTGCTGCTCGGCGCTATGGGATTTGTGCGCAACGTGCAGCAACTAGCGATCCTGCGGGCCCTGCAGGGGTGCGTGACAGGCACCGTGCCGGCGGCAACCACGTTGGTAGCCAGCTCAGTGCCCCGCCAGAGGTCCGGTTATGCGCTGGGGATGTTGCAGATGGCGATCTACAGCGGAGCCTCGGTCGGGCCCCTGCTGGGCGGGTTAATAGCCGACGCCTTTGGCTATCGGGCCGCCTTCTGGGTGACGGCCACTTTGCTCTTTGTAGCGGGCCTGGGTGTGTTCTTCCTGGTCGAGGAGCGCTTCGAGCCCTCCAGCCAGAAGAAGGATTCGCCGTCCGGGGGCTTCCGGCAGGGATTAGCTTTGGTGCTGGGGTCGCAGGCGCTGTTGATCATGTTCGGCACCAGGATAGTGATGAACTTTGGCTTGAGAATCATGGGGCCGATGTTGCCGCTTTTCGTGCAGTCTTTGATGGCGACTGGAGAGCGGGTGGCTTCCGTCACAGGGCTGATCACGGGCGCAAGGGCGGCCACCGGCGCTCTGGGGGCGGTGGTTCTGGGACGGATTGGCGATCGCATCGGCCACCGGCGGGTGCTGGTGGCTTGTGCGCTAGGAGCAGCGGCACTGTACGCCCCGCAGTTCCTGGTGGTCACACCCACCCAATTGTTGATCCTCCAGGCTATGGCGGGAGTGGCAACGGGGGGCATCATGGCCTCGGTCAGCGCCACGCTGGCCCAATTGGCGCCCGAGGGCCGACAGGGGGTAGTGTATGGCCTGGACTCCAGTGCTAACTCCGCGGCCAGGGCCATAGCTCCAATGGCCGGCGCGGCCATCGCGGCAGGCCTGGGCATACGCTACATCTTCCTCTGCGCGGCGGGGGTCTTTGCCCTGGCTGCTTTGGGGACAGCAAGACTGTCAATGAGAACGAAGGAATCAAAGCAGTGAAATATGAAGACAAAGCCATCACCCTCGGCCACCCCAGCTACGTCTGGCGCTTTGGACAGGACCGGAGACTGGCCCTGATCCGTAAGTACGCGCCGCTGGAGGGCCAGCGCATCCTGGACGTGGGCTGCGGGCTGGGGACGTACGTAAAAAAGATGCGGGATTTCAGCCAGGAGGTCTACGGCGTGGACGTGGACCCGGAGAAGGTGGCAGAGGCGAGCCAGACGCTACCCAATATCCAACTGGCTCCAGCGGAGAAGCTACCCTTCCCCGACGGCTTCTTCGACGTGGTGCTCCTCCACGAGGTCATTGAACACGTCGAGGACGATCGCCAGACCGTCCGCGAGGCTCATCGGGTGATCAAGCGGGGAGGGCGCGTCGTCATCTTCGCTCCCAACCGCCTCTACCCCCTGGAGACCCACGGCATCTTTTGGCGAGGAAAGTACCGCTTTGGCAACATCCCCCTGGTCAACTACTTGCCAGATTTCCTGCGGCAGCGTCTCTGCCCCCACGCGCGGGCTTACACGAAGGGCGATATTCGGCGACTGTTCGAGGGCCTGAACGTTGAGGTCATCGTTCACACCCAAATCTACCCTGGCTACGACAAGATCGCTGCTCGCCGTCCAGTGATGGGGGGACTTTTGCGTCGGGTCACCTATGCCCTGGAAAGCACGCCGCTGCGGGCTTTTGGGCTGTCGCACTTCGTGGTGGTGGGGAAACAGAACGGCTCACTTGACAAATCAGCGTAGTGGCTATACAATATGGTCATATAAAGTGGTCAGAACAGGAGAGCTTAAGATGACAATGAGAGTTTCTATTGCCGAGGCCAAGAGCGGTTTCTCCGCACTGCTCAAGCACGCACGGAATGAGCCAGTGATCGTAACTCGCCGGGGGGAGCCCGATGCAGTGATTCTGCACTTTGAGGAATATGAGCGCCTGCGGAGACTACGGGCCTATTCGAGTATGGTCCGCCTCTCCCGCGAACTGAAGGAGGTTGGCGTAACAGCCACCGAACTGTATGAGGCATCCAGAAAAGAACTGGAGACCAGGCCATGATTGTTGATGCCAGCGTGGTGTTGAGGGGCTTCTTTCCCGACGAGGAGGGACATGCGAAAGCTCAGGCCTTGATCCGAGCTTATGCCCAGGGGGAAATCGAACTCCAAGCCCCTACCTTGCTCTCCTACGAGGTGAACAACGCCGTCCTTCAGGCGATAAGGCGCGATCGCATCGGCCCGGAGAAAGGGCGGGAGATCCTTAATGCCTTTGAGGGGCTGAGCATTCCGATGGTGGAAGTCTCCTGGCTGCAGACATTAGAGCTGGCCCACACTTATGACCGGTCGGCCTACGATGGGGCTTACCTGGCTCTGGCCGAAGAAACAGGGAGTAAGTTGGTGACAGGCGATCTCCGACTGTATAACGCAGTCAAGAATCACCTGCCCTGGGTTCTCTGGATCGAGGATTACGCCCCTGAATGAAGTCACGATGGGCGCAGGAAGTCCTCCTCCACGGTCTCCGACCGAGTCTCCGAAGCAGCCTTACCTGGGCGCCAACTCCACCACAGTCGCGCCTTCCCCGCCCTCGTACCGGTCTCCAGGCCGGTACGAGGCGACCAGAGGATGGCTTGCTACAAAGTCGCGCACGGCGCGCCGGAGCGCCCCTGTTCCTTTGCCGTGGATGATGCGCACCTGAGGCAGCCCCGCCAGATAGGCATCGTTCAGGTACTTGTCCAGGCGAGGCACCACCTGCTCAGTCGTCTGCCCCAGCAGCTTCAGTTCCAGGCCGGGCGAGGCGACCCTGGGGACGCTCACCGCCCGCTCGGTGATTTCAGGTTTAGCGGCTCTCCCTCGCAACTCTAAGTCCCCCACCGCAGCCTTGATGCGGAAAGAGCCCACCTGCACCTCGGCCTCATCCCCTGCGAGCTCCGTGATCTCGCCAGTAGCCTGTAGGCCCGCCACCCACACGGTGTCGCCCCGGCTTAGCGGCTTCTGAGGCATGAAGCGCGGCTGAACGACGGGCTCGATGGGCTCAGGCTCCAACGATGCCAATCTATCCTCGGCCTGGGCCACCCACTCCTGGCTGACGGCAGCCAGCCCTAGCCCGGTCCTGATTTTCCTCAACTCGACTCGCACTTCCTCGAGCTTCTGCAGAGCCTCCTCACGAGCGGTACTCAGTATCTCACGCCTCGTTCTCTCGATGTCACCCAACTCCTGACGCAGCTCTACCTCCAGATCCTTCACCCGGAGCCGGGCGGCCTCTGCTGCCTCCTGAGAGGCCAGGGCCTCCTGGTGAGCCTGCTTGATCTCGGCCAGCAAACCTTCCGTTTCCAGGCTCTCAGGCGAGACCAGGCTCTCGGCCTCGCTCACGATCTCAGGCCAGAGGCCCAGGCGTCTGGTGATGGCGAAGGCGTTGCTGCGGCCAGGCAGGCCGATGCTCAGCTCGTAGGTGGGGGAGAGGGTCTCCAGGTCGAACTCCACGCAGGCGTTTTCCACCCCCGGCGTAGTGTGGGCGTAGAACTTTAAATCCGGGTAGTGGGTGGAGATGAAGGACGTGATCCGCCGTCGCAGAAAGTGAGAGAGCAAGGCCCTGGCGATGGCCGAACCTTCGCCTGGGTCAGTGCCGGCTCCCAGGTCGTCTAGCAGAACGAGGGAGTGCTCTCCGGCCTGATCCAGGATGCTGATGACGTTGGTTATGTGGGCGGAGAAGGTGGAGAGGCTTTGCTCGATGGACTGCTCGTCGCCGATGTCGGCATAGATGTCGCTGAAGACAGAGAGGGAGGAGCCCTGATCGGCAGGGATGGCCAGGCCGCACTGGTTCATCAAGGCCAGGAGGCCGACCGTTTTAAGGGAGACGGTTTTGCCGCCGGTGTTAGGGCCGGTGATGATGATGATGAAATAATCGTCACTCAGGTAGACATCAACGGGTACCACCGTGGCCGGATCAATCAGCGGGTGACGAGCTTTGATCAATTGGATGCTGGAGCCGGGGTGCAGACCGCCGTGTCCACTTCCAAGATCGGCCACTTTCCTGAAGGCCACCAGCTTGGGCTCAACCCCTTCGATCTCCTCGGCGTATTTGGCCTTAGCGAAAGCCAGGTCTAGCTCAGCCAGGGCTTCAACAGTGCGCTTGATGAACTCGCCTTCCTCGGCCACCGTGTTAGAGAGCCCAGCCAGGATGCGCTGCACCTCCCGCTCTTCCTCAAGTTGCAGCTCTCGCCAGCGGTTGTTCAGCCCGACGGTGGAGATGGGCTCGATGAAGACCGTGGCGCCGCTGGCCGATTGGTCGTGGACAATGCCCGGTATGCGCCCTTTGCAATCGGACTTGAGAGGAATGACGTAGCGCCCGCCCCGCTGGGTGACGAAGGCCTCCTGGAGAAAGGCGGCATTAGATGAAGAGGCCACGATCCTATCCAGCTTGGCCATGAGCCTCTGGTGGGCTTGCCTCAGCTCGCGGCGGACGCGGGCCAGATTCTGACTCGCCCCGTCCACCACTTCGGCCCGGTCGTTGATGCAGCGGGCGATCTCAGCGACGACGTTAGGGCACTCCTCGATCCTGCCGGCAGCGCTCGCCAGAAGGGGGAACTGATTCCGCAGACGGATGATAGACCGTCGCAGGCTGCGCCCGCTGACCAGGGAGCTATGGACATCCAAGAGCTCGCTGGGCGCCAGGATGGCGCTGTGCTCAGCCCTGTCCACCAGGGGGCGCACGTCCCGCGCCCCGCCCACGGAGAGATCTGCCCGGTCATCAAGCAGGGCTCTGGCCTCGCTGGTCTCTCCCTGTCGCCTGGACACCACATTGAGATCGGGGGAAGGCTGCAGGCTCAGGGCCAGCTTCCGGCCAGCGGAGAAGGATGTGTGTTCTGCCAGGCGTTCCAGTATTTTGGGTAATTCTAGGATTTGCAGGTATTTTGAATTCATCATCACTCCAAAAGTCTAGCCTCTTCTATGGCCAACTCCTCGGTGGCCTTCTTTGAGATCCTTGACGAACTGCGCTTTCATAATCGCCAGCACATTCGCTTCCGTTACCCACAAGTGTAACACAATTTCCCTTATCTGACAAGGCCGGTTTTGCCCATTTGCCTTCTATCTGGTATAATTGGGGTCATCTGAAATCCCCTGTCTTGGAGTAGCGAAGATGAAAGTTTTTCTCGTTTCCCTATTCGTAACTGCACTGTTGCTATGTGGCTGCGGCCAGGTGATAACTGCGCCCACCCCGACCCCAGCGGCCACCGCCCCTGTGAACCTGCCTACGGTGACGCCCAGGCCCACCTCGACGCCAGCGCCGGCCACCCCCGCTCCAACCTCTCCCGCTACGCCCACGCCTACGCCGGTGATCTACACCGTGCAAGCTGGCGATACCCTGATTGATATCGCTAATCAGTATGGGATCAGCGCTGAGGCTCTCCAGGAGGCTAACGCTATCCTGGATCCCCGACGATTGCAATTAGGGCAGGAACTTGTCATCCCCCACGAAGGCCATTCGTCGGAGGGAACCCCGACCTCCACGCCTACCCCTCTGCCTTTTGAGGTCAAGGGCCTGGGCTTCTACGAGACCCCCGCCGGCAGCCTCTGGTGCCTGGGGGAAGTGGAAAACACCTCAGGCCGAGCCATCGAACGAGTTCAGGTAGAGGTCTCGCTCTATGATGAAGAGGACGAGGCGCTGGCCACAAAATCGGCCTTCGTCGCCCTGGGGATCGTTCCGCAAGGGGACAAGGTTCCCTTCGCCATCCTCTTTGCCAATCCGCCAGTGAGCTTTGCTAAATATCAGGCCATCACCCTGAGTGGAGACCCGATGACCTACCTGGGAGATCGCTACTTGGACTTGACCATCACCGAACAGCAAGGCGAATCCGAGACGCACTATTTCATTATTGAGGGCTTGGTCGAAAACGCCGGCCAGGCCGACGCCAAGATGGCTACAGTCTTGGTCACGGCCTACGATGCCCTTGGCCGGGTGACGGGCTTCCGTCAGACCGATCTGGAGAATCCACCAGCAGCAGGAGAATCCTCCCCCTTTCAGGTAAACCTGTTGCCTTTCGGAGGCACGGTAGTAACCTACGCTGTCCAGGTGCAGGGGGTGCGCCTCGAGTAACGATTGGAAGTTGAAAGTCGGAGGTCGGAAAGCCCAACAATCCAACTTCCAACTTCCAAACCACCGGACCAAGGACTATCAGACCAAGGACCAAACAAGGAGGTTCACATGGCTGGAAAAGCGCTTAACGTTAGGACGATAGCTATCACCGGTATCATGATCGCAGTGGTGGCCGTGTTCACACGATCTATCGTGGTCCCCATCGGCACTGGGTTCTTCAACTTCTCCGATGTGGCAATCTATTTCGCCGCCTTCGCCTTTGGGCCCTGGATTGGGTTCGTGGCCGGAGGGGTAGGGGCTGCTCTGGCGGACATCAGCCTGGGCTGGAGCCAGTTCGCTATCCTGACCTTCTTCGCTCATGGCCTGGAGGGCCTGGTGGCTGGCTACCTGGGCTGGCGAGGCATCGGGGGCAAGGGAGATGTCCGTCTGCGGATGCTCCTGGGCTGGCTGCTGGGAACAGTGGTGATGGTGGGACTCTATTTTGTGGGGGAGGCTGCTGTCCCGGCCATGTGGGGAGGTCTGCCTCAAGCTATCACCGAGTGGCCCTTTAACTTGCTGCAGAACGTGGTTGGCGGCATCGTTGGGATTCCCCTGGTGCTGGCCGTGCGCAGGGCCTATCCCCCCATCACTCAGATGGGCTCCTGGAGGGAACGATAAAGTTCAGTGGATGACATAGTAATCGTGGAGAACCTCCACTACGCTTATCCCCCCTTGACGCCGGGCAGAGAACCAATTCCGGTGCTCAAGGGGGTTAATTTACGGGTACAGAGAGGTGAGTTCCTGGCCCTCATGGGCCCCACCGGGGTGGGAAAGACTACCTTCTGCCTGACTCTGAACAGCATCCTGCCCCACCTCATGGGAGGCGCCTTCGAGGGGCAGGTTGTGGTGGCCGGGATGGACACCAGAGACCATGGCCCCGGCCAGATGAGCCGCCAAGTAGGGCTGGTGTTCCAGGATCCAGAGAGCCAGCTCTTCAACATGACGGTGGAGGACGAGGTAGCCTTCGGTTTGGAAAGCCTGGGGCTGTCGCCATCGGAGATGGAAGAGCGCATCGCCTGGGCTTTGGAGGCAGTCAGGCTGCCAGGACTGCGCAAACGCCACCCGCTTCACTTGTCGGGTGGGCAGAAGAAACGGCTGGCCATTGCTACGGTGCTCGCCATGCGTCCCCAGGTGCTGGTGCTGGATGAGCCGGTGACTGGTCTGGATCCCCTGGGCCGGCGCGAGGTGCTCTCTGTGATTGAGAGATTGAAGAAAGAAGAGGAGACCACCATCGTCATGGTGGAGCAGGATGCGGAGGCAGTGATGGCCTGGGCCGACCGCGTGGTGATCATGGAGCAGGGGAGATTGGTGCTCGAGGGATCACCACGCCAAGTCTTCTCCCAGGTAGAGTTATTGCACGGCTGGGGCCTGGCCGTCCCCCAAATGAGCGAGTTGGCCCACCTCTTCAACCGACGACAGGGCACATCCTTCCACTTCACCACCGAAGACGAAGCCTGTTCCACCCTGGCGGACGAGCTGCAGAAGCGGCCAGAAACCAGGTTTTTGAATCCTTTGCATCCAGAACACGCCCAATTGCCGAAGTTTTCAATACCCCAAGAAACACTTCTGAGTGAAAAACCTGGTTTCTCTCACTTTGTCCAAACGCCAGCCGACCATTCGCCAGCTATTGAAGTAGAAGATCTGTGGCACAGCTACGCTGATGGCCCCGCGGTCCTGGCGGGAGTGAATCTAAGCATCGAAGCCGGTGACTTCCTGGCCATCGTCGGCCAGAACGGTTCCGGCAAGACCACCCTGGTCAAACACTTCAACGGCCTGCTGCGTCCCACCCGTGGCCGAGTCCTCGTCTTAGGGCAAGACGCATCTGATCAAAGCGTGGGGCAGTTGGCACGGAATGTCGGCTATCTCTTCCAGAACCCCGACCATCAGATCTTCGCGCCCACGGTCTGGGAAGAAGTGGCTTTTGGCCCGCGCAATTTGGGTTTCTCGGAAGGAGAAGTGACAGATCGCACGACTGAAGCCCTGGCTCTATTCGGGCTCGGAGACCAGGCCGATACCCCTCCAGCCATCCTCGGATATGGCCTGAGGCGAAAGGTTACACTGGCGGCGGTCTGGGCTATGCGTCCCCAGGTTCTGGTGCTGGACGAGCCGACGGTGGGGTTGGATTGGCGTAGTATCCGCGCCTTGATGGAAGAGGTAAACAACCTCAACAGCCAGGGCCACACTATCATCCTGGTCACCCACGACATGAAGCTGGTAGCCGAATTCGCCCGCCAGGTCCTGGTTCTCGACGAAGGCCGAGCTCTGGCCTACGGTCCCGCCAGGCAGGTATTTCAGCAAGAGGCCATCCTGCAACAAGCCTTTCTAATCCCACCCCCCATCACTGCCCTGGCTCGACGGATGCGGCTTGTCCTGAGTTCCGCCGAAGGGCCTTATGGCTTGAGAGGTGACAGCCTGACGGTAGAAGAGTTCTATCAGGAATATAGTAGCTTACCCCGGGGGGATGGGAGATGAGTTTTGCCTTCAACTTGTATGTGGACCGTCCCTCCTGGCTACATCGGCTAGACCCCCGGACCAAGCTCTCTTTCGTGGTCGTGAGCAGCTTTGTGCTGCTGAGCTTCAACTCTCCCTTCATCTCAGCCGCCTTTCTGCTGGGAATTCATGGGATGCTTTGGTCTGGCAGAGTCCCGGCAAGCCGCCTACGCTGGGCCTGGCAGAGAATGTGGCCCATCACTTTCCTCATTCTCGTGCTATGGCCCATTTTCTATCCCCAGGGGGACGAGGTTCTTTGGCAAGTGTGGCGGGTTAGAATCACGACTCAGGGCCTATGGCAAGGTCTAGGCACGGCTCTGCGGATAAACGCTTTGACTTTTGCCTTCCTGGTTTTGCTCTTCTCCACCGACCAGACTCGTTTAGTGCGGGGACTGGTGAAGTTGGGATTGCCCTACGAATGGGGATTGACCCTGGCCATTGCTCTACGCTACGTACCGAGTCTCTACGGGATATACACCGCCGTGAGCGAGGCCCAGCAGGCACGGGGCTGGGTAATTGGCGAAGGGAGATTCGTCCAGCGTATCAAATCGTATCTGCCCATATTAGTGGCCGTCATCGTCGGATCCCTACGCCTGGCCGACAATCTCTCCATGGCCCTGGCCGCGCGAGGATTCCAGTCTGGAGCCAAGAGGACGCATCTGAGGGAGTTGGAACTCAGCCCGGCGGATAAGGTTAGCCTGATCCTTCTGGCCGTCTTGCTTATCGTCTTTCTGGTCGTCCGATTTCGGGCCTGGTAGCACGCTGACTGATTGGTGCTTGACGTTTGCTCTTTCTTGTGGCAAACTGAGCTCAACGTCCAAAAATGGAGAGTTTTGAGACGAGTGTTCAGAGTGTCCAAACCATCAATGTGCATGACTGCTCCTACAGGTGAACGATGGTCAACGCGCTCTTCGATCCCCGCAAATGCGCAGCCCAGTACTCGGCCACCAGGCGACGGTGGCAATGCTCCGGGGTCGGTTCGGCGCACAGCAGACACGTCGCCTGGTAGCGGGCCAGGATTGCGCGGCCCACCTCTTCGGCGGATCGCTCTTCCAGGAGCGGGAGGAAACGGGCCTCGTAGGCTGCCCAGCCTTGGTCATCGCGGTAGGCGTCGAAGATATCGGAGGTGGGCGCCAGTTCGGGGTGGTGCTCGTAGGCGATGCCGAATCCCTCGCGCAGCAGGAAGGCCAGATCGTCGCGCTTGGTGTAGCCGGCCAGGTGTGAGGTGTTGCGCAGGCGGACGTCAATCACCGCGTCCACGCCGGCCTCTTGCAGTTGACCGATGAACGTGGCCAGGGGTTTGCGCTGATAGCCGATGGTGTATAGGATGGTCACTGACTCATTCCTCATTCCCCATCACTCGTTGCTCATCCCTCTGTTCCTTCATTGCATTACCCAAACAACGATAACTGCTGTGGTATTAGTTCCCCCTCGACCGTCGCGCCATCGGGCTGGATGTGGAGCACCTGGATGCCGCGCCCCAGCAAGGTCTGGGTGATGAGCATGTGACGGTGACAGCGGCGATGATCGCCCTCGCTGCACATCACGGCCACTTGTTCGGTTCCGGCCAGGTCGAGCAACTGGTCAATGCCAGCCTGGTAAGCGGGCGTCTGCTCCACGCGCTGGTAGTCGGGGTGCTCCTGTCCGGGGTCGTACAGGGTCGGGTCGGCGGGACGGCCGCCGAGGGCGTCGCCCATAAACCGATAGGCGATGCCAGCGTCCTGGAGGTCGCGGGCCAGAATCTCACGGTTGAACTGGTGCGCCCAGCGGCTGTAGGGCTGGCTGCGCACGTCCACCACGAGGGTGATTTCGTGGCGGCGCAACAGGTCAACGAAGTCTGCGGTGGTGTGGTTGCTGTGGCCGATGGTGTAGAGGCTGGATGTTGGATGTTGGATGTTGGACATCTCACTCACCGTATTCTCGCAGGATCAGCTCGTCGAGGGAGCGCTTGGGCACGTGGTGCACGCCATCGGCATCACGGTAGTACCTGACGCTACCATCGGGGCCGACTTCCTCGAGCACCACCGTCTCCTTGGGCTTGCCCAGCGCCAGTATGAGCAGGATTTCGTACTGCTCTGGGATGTCAAGCGCCTGTCGGAGTTCGCTGCGGTCAATGGAGCCGATCATGCAGCCGCCCAGTCCCCGCTCCGTCGCGCCAAGCATGATGGATTGGGCAGCGATGCCGTGGTCGCAACCGAAGGACTTGCGGATCTCCGTGTCGCCCAGGATGACGATGTAGGCTGTTGGGCGCTCGCCCTCGGCCGGGCCGGACCAATCCTTCAGAGAGCCCGCCCACCGCGTGTTCGGGAAGATGCGGGCGTTGGTCTCCGGCTCACAACTTAGGATGTACTTGAGCGGCTGCAAGTTCGAGCCTGAGGCCGAGAGCCGCGCCAGGTTCACCAGCGCCCGCAGTGTCTCAATGTCCACCGGGACGTCCTGGTGAAAACGGCGGTAACTGCGATTCTTACGAACGAGGTCTTCAAGCATGGTTCACTCCTTTGTTTTTCATTGTCAGTTTGTATAGACCCTTCGGGTTTTTGAAACCCGAAGGGTCTTTTTCACTTCATCGTGAGGGGGACAAAGATGCGGTATGGCAACCTGGCGGAGCCAATGCTCACTCGATCCAGGGTGGCCGTGAAGGATCCGGCCGAACAGCGAACGACCTGGAAGAGCACATCCACCGTCCGTCCCTGCCACGCCGATAGATCCAACGAGGTGAGGGTCCAATCGGAGGCTCGCCACAGCTCACCCCAGGGCACGGGATAGTACGCCTGGCCGTCGTCCACAACGACCACCTCCAGCCAGGCGTAGTCAAAGTCCGCTTGCGTGGTGGAGATGACAGACAGGAACGACAAAGTTGACTGGTAGCCTTGCGGCACGCTCACCGTCTGCTTCAAAGTCCATAGTTCGCCGGGTTGACCGTTCTGGGCACACGTTACGGGCCACCCGGCGCCGCTCCCCAGAAGCGCGGCGGTCTGCCCATCGAAGGCTGCCGTCGAGAGCGAGACTTCGCCGTTGGGCCGCGCCCAGGCATCCCAAACGTCTCCCCTATCCATAGGGGCCCCCTCAAAGTCGCCAGCGGCCACGGCATTGATCGGCGGGGCCAGCGTGAGGGTGATAAAGGTCGAGTCGCTGACGCCGCTACGCACATGTGATGAAGCGGCGACGTAGCGAGGCGCTGGCCACGTGCCGTAGCCGGGCGCGCTGGCGTGAAAGGCGTATTCGCCCTCCGACAACGCCGCCGACCAGAGCCCGCCTTCACCGCTGGTAACCTCGCTCATGTTGGTGTCGCTGATCGTGACGGTGGCCCCCACGACCGCCTTGCCTTCCGCGTCAATCACCGTGCCCGACACAGACACGCCGGACACGACCAGCGTGTTGGCCTGGGGCGTGGCGGGGATCGGCTCCTCGTTAGCGGCCTGATCGCGGGCGCGGACGGCAAAACCGTAACTGTGACCAACGACACCGCTGAAGCTGGCGCTGGTCGCCGTCGTTCCGGTCATCCAGGCCTGAAGCGGGCCATCGTCGTCGCTGAACCACACGTCGTAGCTGGCGATGCCAGAGCCCAGATCCTCTCCCCCCCAGCGCACCACGAAATGGGGGCCGCTGGTGGGCGGGAGCGCTTCCACGCTGGAGGTGGGCGGCAGCGTGTCGCGCTCCACCAGCAGGTAGGGCCGCCCACCGATGTAGTAGCTGGTATCGCCGGGTATCCCCGAATTCTGGTTGGTGGCCGCAGGGAGCGTCAGGGTGTAGACGCCGCTGGTGGGCGTGAGGGTCAGGGTGCGGGTGATGCCGGTGACACCCAATTCTGAGGAAATGGGCTCGATCCAGTAGAGTTGCCCGGTATCGCCGGTGGCGCTGACCGTCGTGTTGACGGCAACGCCCCCGGTGGCCCAGAGCGCCAGCACCCGCGATTCGTCGTCAGCCCGATAGAAGGCCACCCGGTCACGCCCGCCGCCTTTGGTCCGCCAGATGGGGGTCAGACCGCGGAGCTGCTCGGCGGCCAGTTGGTAGGCGGCAAAGGCTGGGCGGCGCTTGCCCTGGGGATTGGACCCGGACGGATTGCAGGGATGGGGAGAGAAGTTCTGTCGCAAGCCAAAGGCGTCTGCGCCGGGGACATTGCCGCAGTCGTCGTGAAGCATGAAGTGATAATACCGCCCCACTCCCTGGTAGAAGGCCAGCGCCGCGTTCTGGATGACGTAGGCGGCCTGCTCCTCCATCGTGGCACGATAGGGACTGTCCGATGGTACACCCCCGTTGAACTCCGTAGCCGGGAAGTCATCCCACACCGGCACGCCGCTTTCGGTGATCCAGATGGGCACGTGGGACAGGCCATTGGCGTTCAGCGCGCTGCGGGTGCGCCACAACCAGTACTCCGTGCCGTAGATGCTCCAGTAGTAGTGAAAAGAAACGACGTCGAAATACGCCCTGGCTGGATCGCCGCCAGTCTGCGCCAGCAGGTCGGACAGCCAGTTTTGCTTCTCAAAAAACGCCAGCCCGCCCAGGATGACCGTCGCTTCGGGATCGGCCGCCTGGATGGTCTGATAGCCCACCTCCAGCAGGCGATAATACTCCTCCACCGTGCCGCTCCAGAACTGGTCGAGATCCGGCTCGTTCCATATCTCCCAATAGCGGATGCCAACGCCATCGCCCCAGCCCTGATCCTGAGCCAAATCGCCGCCGGGCTTGTAGCGCTGCACGGTGTTAGAGACAAAGTCGGCCCAAGCGTTGGCCCGGTTGATGGCCTTGCCCGGCGCGGGGATATCGCTGCCATCGGTAAAAATCGGCTCGAAGAGGCCGACGGACGGCGATGCCGCGGTGCTCGTCTCATCCTGCGGCAGCCTGATCTGCCCCGGCACTGGAAAGACCTTGTCCTGCACGCGGGGCGGCGGCACGTTGGCGGATCCGCCCGTGGCTCGTTGATCGGGCGTGCCCAGCAGGATGGCGATGGGCGTGAGGCCGCGCTCGATCTCCTGGATCACCAGCGAGTCGTAGTCGTGAGGGACGACGTTGTCGTGGTAACCCACGTAGCCGCCCGCGTCCACCCACTGCCAGTAGAGCGGCCAGCGATCCCACCGCGCGCCGGCCTCCAACGCGCCCGCGTAGCGCGTCTCATCAGCCAGGTTGTCAGCCGCGCTGACGAAGCAGAGGCCAAAGCCGGCATTGGACGGGACGGCGGCGTCAACTGAAGCAAGCTGGGAGGCGGAAAGTCGCCCCGTCGCTCTCCAGGCTGTCACCGCCAAGATCAGGATAATAGCTGAGATAGTGATTTTGCGTAGCATGGTTTCCTCTCAAAACTACAACGGATTCGGAATAAAACGGATTGAGAGCCAAAGAATCCGTTCCCTTCTCAATCCGCCGTAGTGTCCGGTAAAATACCACTACATCGGCAAGAAGAAGAACGCCAGCCCAATGATTACGTAGACCACCAGCAGTTGGGCTCCTTCCAGCCAGTTCGATTCCCCGTCCTGCGCCGCCTAAGCGGCTATGAAGGCCGCCGCACCCAGGGCGATAAGCTCGAACTGGTTGAACTCCAGCGTCAGCGGGTTGCCCATCGACAGGCTGATGAAAACCAGCGCGGGAGCGACGAAGAGGGCGATCTGCAGGCTGGAGCCGATGAAGACGGACATGCTCAGCTCCATGCGGTTCTTCAGCGCGGCTGTCACCGCCACCATGTGCTCGGCCACGTTGCCGATGAGGGGCACAATGATGATGCCCACGAAGAACTCGGATAGCCCCATCGCCTGCATCGTATGTTCCACCGTGCCCACCAGGATCTCGCTCAGCCAGACGATGAAGGCCGTGGCACCGCCAGCTCCTGGCGCAGGGGTAGCGCGACTGCGGCTGGATCTTCTTCCTCGGTGCTGTAGGTTTGCTGGATGCTGCGTTCCAATTGACCGATCTGCTGGATCAGGGAGACGTAATCGAGAACGATGGCTTTTTTCTCCTCAGCGAGGTTTTCCGCCGCGCTCAAGCTCCCCGCTGCGCCCGCCAACATCTGATCAAGCTTCCGAGTAATGGCTCCAGCTTCCCACCTGGCAAAGCTGAACTCGTGGCCGGCCACCACCGCGCCCATTCTATAGTCGAAGGTTCGATGAGGGGGAACAACACTGCCACTAAGGAAGACCAACAGGAGAAGCTGGATTCCTAA
>CAYWWC010000065.1:6222-16453 GCA_964461615.1 uncultured Anaerolineae bacterium | reverse complement strand
CTTGCCGAGGCCCTGTGGCAATACCAGAATCCCCACGAGATGGCATCTACAGAGGAGTATCTGCCTGAGGCACGTTCATGGCGCGATCTATTGCGCTACGCCGTTCGCGTGGCCGAAGGGAAACGTTTCATCCTCATCCTCGATGAACTGCCCTACGCTGTCGAAGCTGACAGTGCCTTGCCCTCTGAACTGCAAAACGCCTGGGATCATGATTTGAAGGAAACGGGTCTGATAGTGGCCGTGGCCGGTTCGCATGTGGGGATGATGGTCAAAATGCAGGAGTATCAAGCTCCACTCTATGGTCGCTTCACCGCTCGCCTGGCAGTGGAGCCACTCGACTTCGCAGCTCTGGCCGAGTTTCTGCCCCACTACGATGCAGCACAGCGGGTAGCCGTCTACGCCATCCTGGGTGGCATCCCGGCTTACCTGGAGCGCTTCGACAGCCACAAGACGCTGGCGGCCAACGTGCAAGAGGAGATCCTTCTGGACACTGGCATGTTCCGCGTCGAGCCTTTCTATCTGCTGAGCGATGAGGTGCGAGAACCTCGCAACTACATGGCCGTGCTACGAGCCATTGGTCAGGGGAACCACACCCTGGAGAAGATCACGCTGGGAGCGGGATTCCAGACCAAGCAGCACACCAGCACCTACCTCGGCCGCCTGCAGGATCTGCGTCTGATCTATCGGGACACGCCGGCCACCATCCCGGAGGACAGACGGACCACGCAGGGACGCTACTATCTGCGCGACGCCTATCTGCGTTTCTATTTCCGCTTCATCGCTCCTCACGAGCGGCTACTGGAGCAAGGGCTGATACCCCGCTTGTGGGAGATCATTCAGGATCAGATACGAGCCTTTGTGGGAGCTACAGCCTTCGAAGACCTGTGTCGCCAATGGGTACTCCGGCAGGCGATCCGAGGCGCATTACCCTTCATGCCTGATCGCGTGGGGAGCCATTGGGGCAAGGACGCCCAGGTAGACGTGGTGGCCATCCGTTGGAACGAGAAGCAAATCCTGCTCGGCGAAGCCAAATGGGGTACAGATGCAGTAAGGCGGAAGGTGTTGACAGACCTCATGGCCAAAACGCCCAAGGTGGTGCCGGATGGGGGAGAGGGATGGACGGTGCATTATGCACTGTTCGCTCGTACCGGTTTCACCGACGCGGTTCAGGCCGAAGCGGCACGGCACAATGCCCTGTTGGTTGATCTGGAAAGGCTGGATCGCGACCTCAGCCGAGCGTTACAGGGAGAGGTGAGGGCTGCGTCCTGAGCCCTGTCCTGAGCCTGCCGAAGGGCCTGTCGAAGGGGCCAAGGGCAAAGAGCGAAGGCGGCGTCCTGAGCCCTTCGACTACGCTCAGGCGGTGCACTGAGCTTGCCGAAGTGACAGGCCTGACGAAGGGGCGAAGAGGAGAGGAGCGATGTTTGACGAAATGGAACAACCACCGGTCATCCTGAAGGGCGTGGGGGAGCGCCTGCACGACCTGCTGCACGCCGTCTGCCGCCACCTTCCTACTGACTTTGAGCCCTATGGCAAGCGGGAGCGAAACGCCGCCGACTGCTCTTGCAGCTGCAGGCACTTTCTGAAACTGCCCGAACCCCTGAGCTACGATTGGGGGGTGTGCATCAATCCACGCGGCCCTCGATACGGATTGCTGACCTTCGAGCATCAGGGCTGCGAGTTCTTTGAGGCGGAGGCGAACGAGGAGAAGCTGACTCATGGCTGAGTCAGCTTCTGCCGACGAGTTGATTGGCATCTTGAAGGCCCTTTCTCAATGCAGATGTAGGGTACTGAGGGCAGATCAACCAGGGCAGGCCAAAAGACTCCATCAACACGTCATCCCATTGCTGAAGAAGCTGGGCTACACCTCGCGGCCGATGTCATCGAGGATGCTACGCCAAGCAGCGCCAAGCGGCGATTATTGATGGCCGGCCTGCTGGGGGCTGGAGTAACGGGGTATGTCCTCAAGGACGAGCCCCCGACGAACCTGCTCTTCGCCATCCGGGCGGTAGCCCAGGGCCAGACCTGGCTCAGCAGCCAAGTGACCGACATACTGGTAAACAAGGCCGTCGCAGCCTGGGGACCACTGGCAGTGTCTCAGGACCTGTCGGCACTGACCGAACGCGAGCTGGAAGTACTGGCCTTGATCGGGCAGGGACTGGACAACCCGCAGATTGCTGACACTCTCTGCATCAGCGTGGGCACTGTCCGCACTCATCTCAACCGCATCTATGACAAGACTGGCCTGGGTGGGCGTAGTCAGGCGATGCGTTACGCCATCGCACACGGGTTGGCGGGGACCCCGCCAGAGCGATGATACGTCCACATAGGAAAGGCCACCTGCAGCAAGCGCACGGTGGCTTTCTTGCTGTTGCCAAACGAGGCGAAATCTGGGGCGCGGCAAACACACACCCACTTATGTGAATCATCCTTTTCCTGACAACCATGTAAGGACTTTCCCAGTAGCAATCTCGCCTGTTTTGTGATATAATAGGGGATGGGTGTGCCCAAGATGGGCCGTGGGGGCGAGGTTGTCTCGCCCATCTGGCAGAGAGACCCTGCCCCTACCACCCGCTTCAGCCGTCCGACTGGCTTTTCTATTGCCAAACGAGCCGAAGTGTGATATACTCTGCAAACCAAACAAGAAAAGGGATTACAGAGTTGCTCCTCAGTAATCCCAATACCTACTCCTGAAAGGCCCAGGAGACAGGCTTGGGGATATGATAGCACAAAGCCGCTTCCTGGGCAAGTGGGGGCGGCTTATCTTTTGTCTTTGATGCCCATGACACCCGAAGATGCTCACACAATTCTTGGTCTGCGACTCCTTATAGCCCGGGCTGCTAACAAGGACAGTCTGGCCTGGTGGGATGACGAATCGCTCACCCGGCACGCCGGCTTTCTGTTAGAGCGCGTCTTCCCCATGGCGCCTCCCCTGGCAGCCAGGAGCCTGGCTTTGGCCGCTGCTCTGGCACGCCACCAAGCTACCTTCTCGACCAGTAACGAGGCTCTACATATCTACCGACTCGACGCGGACAACCGAGACAAGCTTGCCCTGCGTTTCGCACCTCTCCTGCCTATCTCCGTCCCGAAGGAACCGATCACGACTCTGGAGATACTGCGCCAGCACCTGCTGAACCTGACGCACGAACCCGCGTCCTACACGGTCATGCGACAGACAGGTGCCCACGCATTAAAGGTTGAGATGCTGCCTTGCCCGGCTGGAGTCTCGCCGCTGCTGCACCGAGCGCGGACGCTGGCCTGGGCCTATCTGGAGGGCACACCCGAAGAGCCGGTATTCCCATTCTGCTTGGAGTGAAGAACTTGACCGAATCACTTGACCCCATCTACAGCAGCCGCATTATTAAGGCCAGTGCTTTGATCGCCGATACCAAGGTCCTGTTGGCCGAGTGGGATCTGGGAAGCTCGGTGGCGGAGAACCTCGACCGTGCTCGGCGAGAGAACGTCTTCGGCAAAGCCTCGCGCAAACGTGTGGAGGATATCCTCGTCATCTTCCGTCAGCGCTACTTCGACGACGCCGACGTCGGCGCGGCACTGGTGACGCTAACCCAGAACGGTGCGCCAGCTCAGTGGATCAACCCGCTGCTCTACTTCTTCTCGGCCCAGAACGACCGCACCTTGCGAGACATCGTGATTGAGGTGCTCTACCCCCGGCACTTGGCGGGCTACACCGACCTGCCGGTTGATTACGTGGTGCGTGCCGTCCGCAACTGGGTCGCGGAGGGCAAGACCACGACACCTTGGGGTGACAAAACAATCCTGCGGGTGGCACAGAACTCAATGGCCGCGCTGCGCGACTTCGGGGTGCTGCAAGGCACTGTCAACAAGCGATTCACTCCGATCTACCTGCCCACTCCATCTTTTGCCCTGATCTCCCTCTGGCTCCAGCGGCGTGAGCGCTCCGGCCATCTGGTTCTCCACGACGACGATTGGAGGCTCTTTTTCTTCCCTGTGGAGGGAGTGGAGCGCTTTTTCATGGAAGCGCACCAGGAACACCTGTTGACTTACCATGCGGCCGGCTCGGTGATTCGCATCGAGTTCCCGGCCGCCACTCTGACGGAGTATGCCCATGTCCTCCTTCGATGAATTCAGGACAACGTCCTTGAAAGAGCGCGTCAAGACCCTTGAGGCCGACCTGAAAGCCTCCCCTATGCGTCACTACGTCTACCATGACCTTCCCTTTGCCATCTTCTGCTATTCGCCAGAGCGGGAATGGGCCATGCGCCACGAGGTTGACCTGCTCAAGACCCGGCTGGAAAACGACACCAACCGCCAGGTCGTCTTCATTTCCCTGGCCGAACTCTTATGGCAGGCGATTGATCAGAGCGAGGGGATCGAGGCCGTGGTTGAACTGGAACGGCGAGACGGGTTCGAAGAGGCGCAGTTGCAGATTCAGGACTACCTCTCCGACCCGGACTGGTGCCCGCTGCCCGACCTGCTGGCTGAGCGGTTGGCAGAACTCAGCCCAGACCGCCACATCGCTTTCATCGTACGCGCCGGCTCTCTGGCCCCTAACATCTACCGCGTGTCCAAGCTGCTGGATGAGATGAAGGCGCGAACCCGAGTGCCCTGCGTGCTCTTCATGCCCGCCACGACCGAGGGGCGCAGCAGCCTGCGCTTCATGGGCATCGCCGAGAACGAGGGACGAGGGAGTTATCATACTAAGGTGTATGCGTAAGACGAATGTCCAGTTTCTAGCGTGTGCTGCGGGGCAAGTCTGCGGCGAGAGGCATGGACACAGATTGGCGCAGATTGTGCGCCACGTTGGATTTAAGTGAAAGAAAGGGGAGGAGGCAAACAATGAGTAGACTGAGCAAAGAAAGCCAGGCTTTAGTAGACAAGCTGCTAGATGGGGACACTGCAGAGCGTCAAGAAGTGCTGGCCATTTTGCCGACCCTGTCTGACAAAGAAAGCGTTGCAGCCTTTCTAGCAGAACACCTGCCCAAAGAACGAGATGATTGGGCACGTGCCTGGAGCATCTCGGCCCTGGCAGCCATCAATGCACCCGGCACCGTGGACGACGTGGCCGCGCACCTTGATCCCGACACGGAAGAGTTTGAATGGGCGAGGTATTGGTCGGCGATAGGCCTGGCCAAGATGCAGCCGCCCGGTCTCCAGGATCATCTGGTCCAGGCCGTGGACGATCCTCACACGTTGGTGAGAGCTATCGCTCTGCGTTTGTTGATTGAGAATGAATTCGAGAACGGATATGTCGGGCAGTTGTCAGCTATGGCATTCAAATCCCCTGGTTGGTATGCTCGGTGGGTTGCCTGCAAAGTGATACGGCGCGATGCCGGTCACCAGCCGTTTCGCGAGAGGGTAGAGAAGGAATTCGTCCCAGTCTTGGTGGATCGCTTGCGCGACGATCACGAGTCGATGGATGTTCGGTATCAGGCCGCCCTGGCGTTAGGGGACATGGAGTACAAATGGCGTGAAGCCGTCGAGGCACTGAGCGGGGCACTGAAAAAGGATCGATCGGATTGGGTGCGCCGTAGTTGTGTGGATGCGCTGACTCAGATTGGCAAACCCGAGACCAGAGACGCCCTTTTGTCTGCGCTGCAGGACAGGGACGCCGAGATCCGCGTGCGGGCGGCCAATGCGCTCAAGGGCACGTTGGGAGCATCCGGGGCCGTAAGTTTCATCGTCGAAGAAGCTTTGCGCCAGGATGAGCCTCCAGCAGAACACTTCGATGCGCTGAGACAGATTGACAGTAAGGAGGCAGCCAATGTCCTGGCAGATCATTTGCTGCACCCGGATCCCAAGATGGCAACACGAGCCTCGCACGCGTTGACCAAACTGGGCGGCGAAGAGGCAGTCCGCACCTTGCAGGCCCAGCGGACCAAAGCCCTGGATACCTATACCGAGTTGTTGGGCAACGCCGATGAGCAGGTCATGACGCAATTCAACCGCTTGATGGCGCAGGCTCAGTTGGGTTTCTTGATGAGCATGGGGATGCATGGCGTCATCTTTGGGATTGGCGTGGCTGTGCTGGTGGTTAGCCTCCGCGTTGCTCTGTCACAAGGGTTTCAGACGTTCGAACGCTACGTGGGTGTTGGGGGGGGCGATCGGGAGTCTCGGCACCCTCCTTCTGCTGTTCTACAAAGATCCGCTGAAGAACATCCGTGAATCTGTGACCAGCCTGATCAAAGTCAACGTCGTCTTTCTGGGCTATGTGCGGCAGATCAACCAAATTGATGCCACCTTCAAACAACTGTTTCTGGCATTGGCCGGCTTTGGCGTGACTGAGATGAAGCAAACGGTGGAGCAGATCCAGGATTCGGTTAGAAAGACTATGGAAGAAGTCAAAGCCTACCACGGGTCTGAGTAGACAGTCTGTCCAGGTGCTCACGATGACACAGGCGCTAACTGACCACCAACGCAAAGCCATCCACGACCTGGCCCTGGCCGCCCGCGAGTTGCTGACCAGCGAGGCGCGGGAGTTGCTTGAGGGCACCTACGGCCTCTATCCCGACGGGCGACTCGACCCGCCAGAGAAGCTGCCGCAGGTGCAGACGGACCCCGAGGCCGCTGAGACCTACCACCGTCTGGCTCAGTTCCTGGACGACGAAGAGCGCGCTGGTCTGCCCCGCCCCGAGGCCATGGAGAAGCTGGTCAAAGAAGTGGCCTTCACCCACCTCAACCGGCTGGTGGCCTTCAAGATGATGGAGGCCCGCAAGCTGATCCGGGGCACGGTGGACAAGGGTACTGATTCCAACGCCTTCAAGTTCTACCTGGCCGACCCCGACCACGCCGACGATCTGGCCCGCTACGAGCGGGGCGACGCCGACACCGCCTACCGCCACTTCCTGCTCTGGCAAGCTGGCCAGGTGGCCCAGGAGGTGCGGGTACTCTTCGACCCCGACACCCTCCCCAGCCGCCTCTTCCCCCGCCCCCGCGCGCTGAATGACCTTCTGGAGATGCTCAACCAGCCAGACCTGGCCGACGCCTGGCGCGCCGATGAGACCATTGGCTGGATTTACCAGTTCTTCAACGAACGGGAAAAGGCCGAGGTTTTTGAGCGGCTCTACAGGCAGAAGCAAAAGCTCCGTTCTCAGGACATCCCGGCCGCTACCCAACTCTTCACCCCGAACTGGATCGTGCGCTTCCTGGTGCAGAACACCCTGGGCCGGCTGTGGGTACAGATGCACCCCGACACACGGCTGGTCGGCACTGAAGTGCTGGACTATCTCGTGCCGCTGGAAGGCGAGATTCCCCCTGAACCGCTGCGACCCATCAACGAGATCACACTATTGGATCCGGCCTGTGGGGGGATGCATTTCGGTCTGGTGGCCTTCGACTTGTTCGCGACCATGTACCAGGAGGAATCGGAGCGTGCCGGCGAGCCCAGCTGGCCCGAGACGCCGTCAGTGAGCGATCCAGTGGAGATCCCCGCCGCCATCATCGAGCATAACCTCTTTGGCATTGACATTGACCTGCGGGCCGTACAGCTTTCTGCCCTGGCCCTCTACCTCAAGGCCAAGTCGCTGAACCCCAAAGCACACATCGCCGACAGCAACCTGGCCTGCGCCGACGTGCTGCCCCTGAACGGCGCCCGCCTGGGGACCTTCCTGCGCGAGGCACGCTTTACGCGGCCCATTTACGAGCGGCTGATCCGGGCGCTGTGGAATCGCCTCAAAGAGGTGAGTCAACTGGGCTCGCTGTTACGGCTGGAGCAGGAGCTTGGCGACCTGATCACTGAGGAACGCGCCCGGTACGCCAAAGCACCACTCTTTGCCGGCCTGCCAGGAGAGTTCGAGCGCGAAGCCGCAGAGGAAGAGTTCTGGGGCATTATCTCAGCACAGATTGTGCAAGGCCTGGACGAGTTCACTCGCCAACAGGCCCAGGCCGGCGTAGACCAGACCTTCTTCACTGGCGAGGCGGTCAAGGGGCTGCGCCTGCTGGACTTGATGCTGCGCCGCTACGATGTGGTAGTCACCAACCCGCCATATTCGAGCAGGGGCAACCTGAGTGATACGTTGGCTCGTTATCTGGATAGTGACTACCCCGATGCCAAGGGTGACCTCTATGCCGGTTTCATCCACCGGTGCAGCGAGTTCGTGGTTGAGGGTGGCCGGCTAGGCATGATTACCCAACAATCATTTATGTTCCTACCCACCTACGAAAAACTGCGCGCTAGCTTGCGTCTGAGATTCTCCATCGAGACTATGGCTCATACCGGTCCGCGAGCCTTTGTCGAGATCAGTGGTGAGAAGGTCAACACAACTGTCTTTGCTCTGCGGGCAGAATCAGATACTCTCCAACGCGAGAACAGCATGGGTATGTATTATCGCCTAGTGCACGCTCCAGAAGGCGATGGTAAGCGCCGCGCCTTCGAGCAAGCATTATTGGATGACACTAACACCTACCATGTAGTCCAGCGCCGTTTTGATGCTATACCTGCTGCTCCGTGGATTTATGCTGTAAGTGACGACTTTCGACGACGATTCGAGAAAGGGCTTTGCTTCAGCGATCGAGGTCGCGTCAAACTTGGCATCTCATCCGTAGATATGGTGCGGTTCTACCGATTCACCTGGGAGATACCTTTGAATAGTAGGTGGCATTTCCTGGAGAAGGGTGGGGCCTATGTCAAATGGTATGGAATCCACGATTGGGCTGTCAATTGGGCCAACGATGGGGAAGAAACGAAGGAAGAGGTCATCCATCGCTATCCATACTTGAAGGGCAATTATGGCTTGAAGGTGAGAGACGAAGCCTGGCTCAAGAAACCAGGTCTTACCTACACCCGAAAGGGGGGAAAGAGATTCTCCGCTCGCATTTTGTTGGAAGGCAACATCGTTGAAGACAATGGCCCAGGGATCTTCTTCGAAGGTATCCCCGAATTAGCAGGACTCGCTATTCTGAATTCGTCCGTTGTCAACTTCATTCTCAACTTGATCAGCCCCGGCATCGACTACCAGAAAGGGGATTTGCAGCGATTACCGCTTCCCGAGGCGACTTTCACCAACGGTCTCGCCTCTTCTGCTATCCGTTGCTGTTATATAGCCAGGGGGCGGGAGACGAACTCGGAGACTGTTACCGACTTCATCGTCCCTCCGCGCTGGGATACTGGGTTGGTCGATCTCACCGCTGCCCATGTGCGCTTAGCCACACTAGAAGCCGAGATCGACGACGAGGTCTACTGCCTTTACGGCATCAGCGACGAAGATCGCGCCGCCATCGAAGTCGAACTGGCCGGAGGCACTGACATAGAGGAAGAGGCCGAACCCGAAGCACCGATAACCCGCGAAGAACTGGCCGTCCGCTGGATCTCCTACGCCGTGGGCGTCATCCTGGGTCGCTTCCAGCCGGGTGGCTCCCCCTCACCCCAACCCTCTCCCCAAGGGGGAGAGGGAGCTTCTCCCCTCCCTGGCAGGGAGGGGCTGGGGAGGGTCGGGCGTTGGGATCCGCCGTCTACCGGCGCGAAGACTTCGCCGTCGGCTCCCTCCCCGCCCCCGACGAAGCCGAATTCGACCAACTGGTCGGCCCGCCCGGACGGTTTGACTACGTGGACGCCAATGGTGGCCGCCACCTCTTCCCCGCCGAGGTAGAAACTGCCCTGCGCGACCTGGGCGTGCCGGATGGCATCACTGTCCTGGACAAAGGCCACTCGCACGACTTGCCAGCCCTCGTGGATGAAGCCCTCACGCTGATGCTGGGCACGGAGGCTACCCAGGAAGTGATAGCCGAGGGCGCCAACGGCGATCTCCGCAAGTTCCTCGAACGCAACTTCTTCACCAAGTGGCACTTCAAGTGGTACCGCAAGCGCCCCGTCTACTGGCCGCTGCAATCGGCCAAGCGGAGCTACGGCTTCGTCCTCTTCCACGAGCACGTGAACCGCAGCACCCTCTACGTTCTCCAGCGCGACTACCTGGACCACAAGCTGAACGGCCTGCGCCTGCACATCGGCGACCTTGCGGCGCAACTGGAGGGCAGAGAGGGCCGGGCGCGCAAGCAGGTAGAGCAGCAGATAGACAAAGCCTCCCAACTGCTGGACGAGATCACCGAGTTTGCCCAGGCGATGGAGCGGGTGGTCCGCGAGGGATACGAGCCTGCACCCGATTGGATTGACGACGGCGTCATCCTGCGCCTGGCGCCGCTGCGGGAGCTGATCCCCATCTGGAAGCGCGAGCCGCAGAAGTACTGGGAGCGCTTGCAGCAAGGCGACTACGACTGGAGCCACATCGCCATGCGCTACTGGCCAGAGCGAGTGCGGGAG
>CAYWWC010000065.1:0-6122 GCA_964461615.1 uncultured Anaerolineae bacterium | reverse complement strand
CGACTACGACTGGAGCCACATCGCCATGCGCTACTGGCCAGAGCGAGTGCGGGAGAAGTGCACGACGAACAAGTCCTTCGCCATCGCGCACGGGCACGAGGAGTGGCATGAAGGGAACTAGCAACGCAAACTCGCTCTCAGGGGATCGTCAGATCCCCTTCCGCTCCTGCCAAGACGCGGATTTGGCAATCCGCTTCGAGCGGGGGGGGAAAATCGAGCTTCTGAATGGTACGAGGAGGACAGATGAACCCCGAAGAACTACGTGCACTGATCGCAGCGGGCGAGACGCTGACGGTGGAATTCAAGAGTGATCAGGGGCCACTGCCAGATTCCGACCTACTGGAGACAGTGGTCTGCCTGGCCAACGCGCAAGGCGGCACGCTGCTGGTGGGTGTGGAGGATGACGGGCGCGTGACCGGCCTGCATCCCAAACATCACACCCATCCAGGCACGCTGGCGGCCCTTGTCGCCAGCCGGAGCGTGCCGCCGCTATCAGTTGAGACGGCCTTTGTAGATCTTACCGAGGGAATGGTAGCTATGATCGTCGTGCCTGCCGCCCGCCAGCCGGTGGCGACGAGCGGCGGCAAAGCACTCACCCGCTATATTGACACCCACGGCCAGCCCGGCTGTCGTCCCCTTTACCCTTACGAACTGAACAGTTGGCGAGCGGATCGGGGACTGGTTGATCTGTCGGCGTTGCTGGTGCCGGACGCTACCTGGGACAGCCTGGATCCGCTAGAGTTCGTCCGCCTGCGCCGGATGGTGCAGGAGAACCGGGGCGATGAAGCGTTGTTAGAACTTTCGGACCAGGAGATCGCTCGCGCCTTGGGGTTGGTCCGCGCCAACGGTAATGCGCTGTTGCCCACCTTGGCTGGTCTGCTGCTTGTAGGCAAAGAGAGCGTTCTACGGGAGTATGTGCCGGCCCACGAAGTCGCCTTCCAGGTACTACAAGGCACCGACGTGACGGTCAACGAGTTCCGCCGCTGGCCACTACTGCGCACGCTGGAGTGGGTGTTGGAGGCCTTCCAGGTGCGCAACGAGGAGAGAGAACTAAACATTGGCCTGTTTCGTATTGGCGTGCCAGCTTACGCCCGGCGCGGCTTTCGCGAAGCGGTAAACAACGCTTTCCTTCACCGTGACTACACCTGCCTGGGCGCTGTCCACGTTCAGATGCATGACGACCACATTCGCGTCAGCAATCCCGGCGGTTTTGTGCAGGGAGTGCGGCCCGATAACTTGCTTGTGATTGAGCCGCGTCCTCGCAACCCCCGCCTGGCCGACGCATTCAAACGCATAGGCTTGGTGGAACGCCTGGGACGTGGCGTGGAGATCATCTATAGCGGGCAGTTGCGCAATGGCCGCCTGCCGCCGAACTACAATTTCAGTACCGAGGCGAGTGTCAGCGTGATACTTCCCGGTGGCCCGGCCGACCTGGACTTTGTGAAACTGGTGGTGGCTGAAGAGAATCGCCAGCAGCGAGCGCTCAGGGTGGACGAATTGCTGGTGTTGACCTATGTGTGGCATGAGCGCACGATAGACACTCCTACCGCGGCACAGCTTGTCCAGCGAGATGAGGCCCAGGCCCGCGCAACTTTGGAAAGCTTGGTCGAAGCCGGACTGCTGGAACGACGTGGAGTCAAAAAAGGCCGCTCCTACTTGCTCAGTGCCGGAGTCTACCGCGCTTTGGGGAAGCCGGCTGCTTACGTTCGGGCTCGCGGTTTTGAGTCGGAACAAATGGAGCAGATGGTCCTGCAGTACGTTCGTGCCCATGACCGCATTGCCCGGCGCGAAGTGATGGAGTTATGCAAGGTGAATGGCCCACAGGCCTACCGCCTGCTCAGGAAACAAGTGGACGCTGGCCGGCTGCGTCCGGTCGGCCCGCGCACCGGGCGGGGCGCCGCCTACGAATTGAACCAAAACGCATAAAAACGCACGGCGTGCGTTTCTAAACGCACGGGCATGTTTTGAGTGTCCATTACTCCGAAAACCGCACACAGAAACTCCGAATTCGGAGTTTGTCAGAAGATTGCAAGAGGAGAGAGCCAGATGGAAACGCTGCATGATCGCAATCTGGAGTATATCAAGATCCAATGGGAAGACATCCACCACGGCCGGCAGCAGGAATGGAAGGCTCTAGTTGTCATCGCAGGCATCTTCTACGCCATAGCTCAAGTTGACCTCCCCTACCCTGAAAACCTGGGAGTCAAAATCTTCTTGGGTTTGATCGGTGTATTCAGCGCTTTCCTGGGCGCCTGCATCTCCTGGCAGCACTATGCTATCTTTCAGCAGAAAGTCTCCGTGATCAGCAAATTGGAACATCAAATGGGCATACAGTACCCAATGAGAAGAGCCCTGTTTCCCGTGCAGGTCTTGCTGTTCCTGTTGTTCGGTGGTATTTGCAGTGCCTTCATTGGACTAACCTCGGGCTATGTAGCAGAGGCAGTCGGTAGAGACGAACTGCGGCTTTGGGCATACACAATGGGGGTACTGGTTTTTTGTGGGTTCTTCTTCTATGCCCTCTTCCGTCGCAGGGAAGTTGTGAAAGTCAAATCCTATGGCTTCAGGCATCCGTTCTATGCGGAGATGGAAGACATGGAACGTTGCCTTGCGTCCCTGGGGAACACACCCCTTAAGTTGATAACTGGAGGAACACTCGGTCGACCAGGAGTCGAAGAAGTAGTCTGGGAGTCTCCACAATGGACTTGTCACCTGGATGAGGAGTTGATATCCAAGCCGGTCTTGCTGAACCGACGGGACGTGTTTCAGTTCTCATTGGCAAGTGCCTCTTCAAGGCAAGACTGGCACTATCACAACAGTACCTTCGAAGTGTATGTCTCCGATGCCCCTATGGATGTAGAGTACGTTGAGCAAGGCGCTGAAAGAAAAACGCAGGCCTTGCACGTCAACCGGGGGGTGCTCATCATGCCGCCTGGGATACCTCACAAAGTCGGTTTGTCGGGGCACACCTTCGTTTTCCAGGCCACCTTAGCCAGCCAGGGTTTGGGCGAGGATAAAGTCACGGTCGGGGAGTCGTGAAATCATCGCCATAATTCAGAGGTGCGAAAGGTGGCATTGAGTCAAGGTTGAGGAGGGCCTATGGACAAAACAGAATTCCTCAAACATTTGCGTGAAGAGAAACTAGCGGCTGAAGACTTGCGAGGAACATACATCCTGAGGAAGCTCGCCTACGCCACGGCGTTATTGGGCGTTGGTTCCCTTAGCATCGAGAGACTGGACCTCAGCTTCCTGCTATACCTGGTGCCAGTAGTTGCTTTTGCCTTTGATCTCTATATCCTTGCCGAGGACTACAGTGTTAAGCGGTTCGGAGCATTTCTTGGCTCAAGGAGTACCGATACTCTGGAGCGGCACTGGGAGAAGTGGATAGCTCAGAATCGTGATCCCTTCGCTCCCTTTGCCATGCCTCTTCTCACGACACTATTGTTCCTGGGCTCCGCTGCTGTTATCTGGTTTGAAGGCTCTGCCATTGGCCCGTATTTCTGGTGGTGGCTGGCCCTTGCATGGCTGCCAAGTTGGATCTTATTCGCAATCTATATGGCTCTTCGCAAGCGCACACTCAAAAGAGCCGAGTTGGTCATAGATGGATATCCACAACCATCTGTGCCTCTACAGCATCTAAGGTCAACTGTGAGAAGTGCAGACCACGTTCTCAGCAAGGCGGTTTATGAGAGGGTCCGACACTTGTTCAATGCCTGCTCGTCCAACCCACAGGATCTAAAGAACCTGCAACGGTCGGCCCCTGAATATAGCAAGCCTGAATTCCTCCTTTGCGTTGATAGCAATGGTTCACCTGTCTACCTAACTCAAGATATGGTCGAGGATTTCAGGGAAACCTCCAGCCGACATCCCAACTTCGAGTTTTGGTTTCAAGAAGCCGCCACGGAGGAGAGTGGAGAACCCATATTGCTCATAGCTCGCTGGCTATGTCACCTGGTTGGGTTTCGACACCGTTCTGTCCACTTGTTCATTGATCATCCTACCCTCGATGATTACACACTTGTACAGGTTCGTGGACTCGACAAGTTTGAGTCGCCTGGGCTCTTCGACCTGCCTGCCGCAGGCCACGTGGCGGGTCTGGCATCGACAATGGATACTTTGTTCGAAGAACTCAAGGGAGAACTCAACTGGAGTCGGGATGATATCTACAGCCCCGAGCTAGTGGAGAGCTACAACTACAGCGAACCATTGAGCAATTCCGATCTTCGCAACAACGAGTTCCGCCTTGTCTTCCAATGTCGTCTGAAAGCCGATAGGTTGCACAAGGCGAGATTTGTTGACGGTGAGGTGGCTGCGATCTCCGTATTCTCGCTTCCCGAGCTTCAAACCCTGATCAATACTTATCCCGAGAGAGTGGCATCCGGCTTGCTGGAATCGTTTCCGATTTACGCGAAGAACAAGGGGACAGTGCTCTGATGCATTCTGAGCATGCGTTTCTGCGCCAACGGCTCGCTCTGGTGAAGGAATGGTTGGCAGATCCAGATAAGAAGTACATCTACGTGGGCAAGGGACGCGGTCGCTATCGGACAAGCCCGTCGAGCAAACGGGATGTCGGGCGCGAACGAGAGGCGCGTCTGTTGCGCAAGCTGCTGGCGCGAACCCGCGAAGGTCAGGTATTGACCACGTTAAGAGCCTGGCATCGCCAGTTGGGTGAGTTCCTGATGGAGCATCGCCAGCGTTACAAAGAGATGCAAGAGGCGCACGATGCCTGGTGGCGACTTCCGCCCTATCAGCGAGAAAGTGTGCCGCAACCTCCAAGGCCGCCCTCGCCCCGGTACATTGATCAAGATGGTGCGCCATGGATCATTGATGATCGTTTCCTGGCCTTACTCGACGATCTCATCGAGCGATTGCAGAAATGGCTTGGTGAGGCATAGAAGGGGGACAAGTAATGCAAACTATCCGCGATCTGTTATCCCGTGACCTTTCCAAAACTATCGAAGAGGTCATCAAAGTCGACCAGCATGACGAGCCAACTGTCTACACCGAGATCACCGAGTACGTCGCTACCGACCGCATCAAGCGGCAGTACATGGAGATTCTGCAGGCCATCGCCGATGCGCCTAGCGATCCAACCGAAGGCATCGGTGTCTGGATCTCGGGCTTCTTTGGCTCCGGCAAGTCGTCGTTCGCCAAGAACCTGGGCTACATCCTCTCCAATCGCCAGGTGCTGGGTCACCCCGCGGCGCAGCTCTTCATGCAACAGTTGCAGGAGCAATCGCCAGGCGATCCGCTGGTCGGGCGCATCGCCGACCTGGTGAAGTTCATCATCGCGCGATTCGATTCCCACGTCATCATGTTCGACGTGCAGGTGGATCGGGCGGTCCGTCGCGCCACCGAGCCCATCGCCGAGATCATGTATACGGTGCTGTTGCGTGAGCTGGACTATGCTCAGGACTACGATGTGGCTGAACTGGAGATCGAACTGGAGGCGGAGGATCGTCTGGCCGAGTTCGTCCAGGCGTGCGCGACGATGCTCGGCGACCAGGTGGGCGAAGGTATGCCAGCAGAATCGGTTCCGCTCACCCTAACGGATGTGCCGCCAGAAGCCTACGCCGTGTGGCGACAGGTGCGCAAAGGCGCACAGCGCATCCAGCGGGCCAGTGCCGTGCTGCACAAGGTGGATCCGGCCACCTACCCCACAGCCGATTCATGGTCCGTCTCGCTCCAGAAGGGGACCGACGTTACCATTCGCAAGCTGGTGGATCGCGCTTTTGAGTTGATGGCGCGCCGTCGTCCTGGCTACACCGTCACCTTCGTCATTGACGAGGTGGGGCAATACGTGGCCCGCAGCGTGGAGAAGATCGAAAACCTGCGCGCCGTGGTGGAGCAATTCGGCAAGGAGAGCAAGAACCGCGTGCTGGCCGGCAAGGCCGTCGCGCCGGTGTGGGTCATTGTCACCTCCCAGGAGAAGCTGGATGAGGTGGTAGCCGCCATTGATGACAAGCGGGTACAACTGGCCAGGCTCCAGGACCGCTTCCCGATACGCATTGACATGGCTCCGGCCGACATCCGCGAAGTGGCCACCCGGCGCGTGCTGGCCAAAAAGGCGGAGGCGGAGCCTCTGCTGCTCCAGCGCTTTGACGAGGCTGCGGCCATGCTCAAAA
>CAYWWC010000064.1:0-16543 GCA_964461615.1 uncultured Anaerolineae bacterium | reverse complement strand
CGAAGTAGTACGAAGCGGAATTCGTTGAATCCCCGAAATTCGGTGTTATATGTCAATTATGAGGAGGCAGCAATGAAAGCGGTTCGTTTGGTCAAGCCAGGGCAGCCCCTGGAAATGCAGGAGGCGCCTGTGCCCTCTCTGGGCGTGAAGGACGTGTTGGTCAGGGTTAAAGCGGCGGGCATTTGCCGTTCGGATATGCACTACCGGGCTGGCGTCTCGCCAGTCCATCCCTTGCCCATGACGCTGGGGCACGAGGTGGCAGGGGTGATCGAGGAGGTCGGCCCCGCGGTCATGAACGTCAAGGTGGGCGACCGGGTGTGCCTGCACTACCTGGTTACGTGCGGCGATTGCCGCTACTGCGCCATGGGCAGCGAGCAGTTCTGCGCCACAGGCTCAATGATCGGCAAGCATCAGGACGGCGGCTACGCGGAATACATTGCCGTGCCCTCGCACAACGCTGTCCCTTTGCCCGACGACATTCCCTTCGAGCAGGGCGCCATCATGATGTGCTCGTCGGCCACGTCGTTCCACGCGCTCAACAAGGCAGAACTGAAGCCGGGCGAGAGCGTGGCAGTGTTCGGCGTCGGCGGGCTGGGCATTTCGGCGGTGCAATTGGCGCGGGCCTTCGGCGCGCCGGATGTGTACGCAGTGGACATCAACGCCGACAAGCTGAAGCTGGCGGAGAGCTACGGCGCTATCCCGGTGAACGCCGCAACAGCCGACCCGGTGGCGGAGATCAGCAGGCTGACCGGCGGCCAGGGCGTGGACGTGGCGTTGGAGTTGGTCGGTTTGCGGCAGACGATAGAGCAGGCGGTGCACTCGCTGGGGGTGTTCGGGAGAGCGGTACTGGTTGGTATCGCCGAACAACCTTTCCAACTCCATTCCTACCACGACGTCATCCCGAAAGAAGCTCAGATCATCGGCTGCTCCGACCACCTCCTGTCAGAGCTATTCCTGCTCGTCGAGCTTGCACGTCGAGGCGCGCTGGATCTGTCGTCCGTGATCACCCGTACCGTGCTCCTGGATGCCGAGGCCATCAACGCCGCGCTGGACGCCCTGGAGTCCTTTGGGTCTGAGATCCGCACGGTGATTACCCCATGAGCAGGATAGAGGATGCGACGCACGATTTTCTGGGAAGATCGCTGGTAGTTGACCTGACCAGCCGAGAAGTGAAGGTAACCGACTTCCCCGAGGGGTTGGCTTGTGAGTTCCTGGGCGGGCGAGGGGTGAACGTCTGGCAGCTATTGGAGCACGTCGGGCCGGGAACCGATCCCCTGGGGCCGGAGAATGTCCTGATCTTCAGTTGCGGGCTACTGACTGGCACCCAGGCCCCGGCTTCGGCGCGATTGCACGTCGGCGCCCGCTCGCCGCTGACGGGCCTGCTGGGCAGCTCCAACGTGGGCGGCCACTTCGGGGCCGAGCTGCGGGCGGCCGGCTTCCAGAGCGCGCTCATCCGCGGCCGCGCCGACAGGCCGGCAGTGCTCTGGCTCCACGATGGCAGAGTCGAGATCAGGGACGCCGACGATCTGTGGGGCCAGGATGCCTGGAGCACCCAAAGTCACCTGCGGGAGGAGCTGGGCGAGGCCAAGGCCAAGATCATGGCCATCGGGCCGGGTGGTGAGAGTGGGGTGCGCTACGCCTGCATCATGACCGGCCGGGGCCACGCCGCCGGGCGCACCGGCATGGGCGCTGTCATGGGCTCCAAGAATCTCAAGGCCATCGCCGTGCTTGGTAGCGCCAGCGGCCGCGGCAGGAAAACTCGCGGGCAGTGGGATGAACAGGTGCGCACTCTGGTAAGGCAGTACATTGAGCAAATACGCAACGCGCCCCGCTACGACACCTTCGCCCGCTACAGCAACAGCGCGTACGTGACCTGGGCCCGCGACGAGGGGCTGCTCTCCACGCGCAACTACCGCCAGACCCAGTTCGAGGGAGCCGAGCAGATTGACGGCCGCCAGATCATCAAGTACGTCACCCGATCGCGCAGTTGCCACCGCTGCCCGGTGCACTGCAAGGCCGAGTTGAAGGTGCCCAGTGGCCGCTTCGCCACCGAAGGGGAGCGGCCCGACATTGAGCCTATTGTCGCCCTGGGCTCCAAGTGTGGCCTGGGCGATGTGGAGGCGCTGCTGTACCTCTACAACCTGGCCGGGCAGTTGGGGATTGACGTCATCTCCACTGGCGGCGTCCTGGCCTTCGCCATGGAGTTGTACGAGCGGGGCATCCTGACCGACGATGACACCGGCGGCGTAGCCCTCACTTGGGGCAACGCCGAAGCCATGGAGACGCTGATGCGCCAGATCGCCCGACGGGAGGGGCTGGGCGATGTGCTGGCTGAGGGAGTGCGGCGGGCGGCGCAGCTCACCGGACGAGGGGCGGAGCAGTACGCCTTCCACAGCAAGGGGCTGGAAATGACCGCCTACGATCCTCGCGGGGCGATGGGCACCGCGCTGGGGTACGCCGTCTCGACGCGGGGCGCTGACTTCACCAGCGTCTACGCCATCCCTGAGTATCGCTGGGATGCGGCCCAGGGCCGGGAGGTCTTCGGCAGCGAGAAGGCGGTGGATCGTCTCTCCATCGAAGGCAAGGGCGCGCTGGTGAAGCGCTCCATGATCGTGTCGGCCATTCTGGACTCGCTAGGGCTGTGCAAGGTGCCGATCCTGTCGGTGGTGAGGGACTTCAGTCTGGAGAACGAGGCCGCGCTGGCCTCCGCGCTCAGTGGTTGGCCGCTCACTGCCGCCGATTTGCTGACCATCGGCGAGCGAATTCTGAACATGGAGCGACTGTTCAACCTGCGGCACGGCGCCACGCGGGCCGACGACGACCTGCCCGACCGCTTCACCGAAGAGCCGCTCCCCGACGGACCAACTCAGGGTATGACGGTACCCATCCAGCCGATGGTGCGGGACTTCTACGCCGCCATGGGCTGGGACGACGAGGGGCGGCCCACGCCGGAGAAGCTGCGAGAATTGGGGCTGGAGTAGCACTTGACCAGAAATCGGATTGATGCTAAACTGTAAACATTCATAGGAGAAGTTTTGGGTTTCTCATTCCGCAACCTGAAACTCGTATTGCGTAGAGGATAATCGCTTGATCCAGAATTCCGTTGCCTTTCCCCGCTTGAGCATGCTGACCCGTGAACAACGCGAAATTGTCCATCGTGCCTCGCTAGAGATACTGCGCCGCACGGGCGTGCGGGTGTATCACGATGGGGCGCTGGCGCTGCTGCGCGAGACGGATGCCGCGATCGCCGACGAGAATGCTTCGGCAGGCTCAGCAGGGGCTCTTGTCCACCTGCCCGCCGGTTTGGTAGAATGGGCGCTGAAGCAGGCGCCGTCGCGTGTTGCTCTTTGCAAACGAGGGAGCGACGAGGTGGTGGCGCCACTGGAGGGGCGATCGGTCAACTTCGGCCCCGGTTCCGATTGCCCCAACTACCTCGATCCTCGCGGCGGCGAGCGACGCCCGTTTGCCGTCGCCGATGTAGTGGACTGCCTCCACGTCTGCGATGCCTTGCCAGAGATCGCCTTCGTGATGAGCATGGGCATCCCTTCGACGGGGCTCAGGGCAGGCCCGTCCGACCTGGATGTGGGCAACGTCTACCGGCAGCAGTACGCGCTGATGCTGGAGCACACTACCAAGCCCGCGGTCTTCGTGTGCGACGACCGCGCCGATTGCGAGGCCATCGCCGCCATGGCCGCCGCGGCCGCCGGGGGCATGGAGCAGTTGCGGCTCAGTCCCACGCTGCTCCTCTACTCCGAGCCTACCACGCCGCTGCAGCATAGCGAGACGGCCACGGGCAAGCTGCTGTACATGGCCGAGCAGGGTCTGCCCATCGTCCATTCGCCCGCGCCGATGATGGGCGGCACGGCGCCGGTCACCCTGGCTGGCGGGCTGGCGCTGGGCAACGCCGAGGTGCTCAGCAGCCTGGTGATCCATCAACTTCAGCGGCCGGGCGCGCCCTTCGTCTACGGCAGCGGGCTGCACCACATGGACATGAAGACCACCATCAGCGTCTACGGCGCGCCGGAGTTCCAGTTGGCGCGCGCAGCGGTAGCCGAGATGGGCCGCTTCTACGGCTTGCCCACCTGGGGCTACGCCGGTCATTCCGATAGCTGCGCCATGGACGAGCAGGCGGCGGCCGACGCCGACTTCTCGGTGCTGGTGGCGCTGCTGGCCGGAGCCAACCTGGTGCACGACGTTGGCTACCTGGAGGCGGGGCTGACCACCTCGCCGGAGATGATCGTCTTCACCGACGAGGTCGTCGCCATGATGCGCCGCTTCGTGGGGGGCTTCTCGCTGGATGCCGAATCACTGGCGCTGGAGGTCATCCACCAGGTGGGGCCGGGGGGCGACTTCCTGACCGCTAACCACACCCTGCGCCACTTCCGCGAGCTGTGGCAGCCGACGCTGTGGGACCGGCGGCGGGCTGATGCCTGGCTGGCTGCTGGCAGCAAACGGTTGGGCGACCGTCTGCGCGACAAGACCATCAGCCTGATGGAGAGCCACCAATCAGAGCCGCTGCCCGGTGCTGTTCGACAGGAAATCAACTACATTTTGAGTCAGGGTTCAGGGGTTAGCGCCGGCTGAGGGCCCTGGAGCGTAGTGGAAGGGTGTATCGAAGCCAAGCGGCTCTTGGGAATCGGTTTCGTGCTTGCAAAAGCCACTTGGTTTCGATACGCTTCTCCGTTAGCGCTATGAAGCTACTCAACCGGCGTTCACAACTAGAGCTGAACGGTTACTATTCTGATTGAGGAGGATACCAAATGTCAAACGAAAGGCTATTCGAGGAGATGACCAACGCCGTCATCGCTGGTGTGCCAGACAAGGCGCGCGAGCTGGCTAACGAAGTGCTGCGCGCAGGGATTGACCCGCTGGAAGCTATCGATCAGGGCTTCAAGCCGGGCATGGACGTCGTCGGCGAGGGCTTCGCCAAGGGGGAGCTGTTCATCCCCGACTTGATGATGAGCGGCGAGGCGATGAAAGCGGCTATCGCCACCCTGGAACCGGAGCTGAAGAAGCGCAAGCAGGAGATCAAGACGCTGGGTAAGGTGGTCATCGGCACGGTGCAGGGGGACATCCACGAAATCGGCAAGACGCTGGTGGCCACCATGCTGAGCGCCAACGGCTTCCAGGTGCACGACCTGGGCGTGGATGTTTCGCCCCAGCGATTCGTTGACGCTGTGCGCGAAGTAGACGCCGATGTGGTGGGCCTCTCCGCGCTGCTGACGACGACCATGCTCAATCAGGAGGCCGTGATTCTGACCCTCAAAGAGGCTGGCCTGCGCGACCAGGTTAAGGTCATCATCGGCGGCGTGCCCACCAGCCCCGAATGGGCCTCGGAGATTGGCGCCGATGCCTACGCGGAGAATGCGACAGAGGCGGTTGAGGTGATTAGGGGACTGGTGCAGGCGTAGAACGTAGTGCGTATTGCGTGACGGGGTACGAAATACGCACTACGCAATACGAAGGAGGAATGATGCGATTACCAATCTTGCAACGACTGGCCTCAGATGATGTTCTGATCGCCGACGGGGCGACAGGAACCATGCTGCTGGAGGCCGGGCTGCCCACGGGGATGCCGGGCGAGGCGTGGGTGCTGGAGCGGCCCGATGTGATCATGAAATTGCACCGCGCCTATGTGGAGGCGGGCTCCCAGATCATCCTCACCTGCACTTTCGGCGGTACGCGGGCGCGGCTGAAAGCGGCGGGGCTAGAGGTCCAGGTGGCGGAGATCAACCGCCGCGCTGCCGAGCTGGCCCGTCATGTGGCAGGCGATGGTCTCTACGTCGGCGGCGACATCGGCCCTACGGGGGAGATGATGGTCCCGCTCGGCCCGCTGACCTACGAGGCCGCCGTGGAGATCTTTGCCGAGCAGGCCCAGGCGCTGGCGGCGGGGAGCGCGGATTGTATTTACATTGAGACCATGAGCGACCTCAACGAGGCGAAGGCCGCTGTCGAGGGGGCGAGGCAGGGGTGCGACCTGCCCATCTTCTGCACCTTCAGCTTCGACACGCACGGCCACACCAGCATGGGGATCAGCCCGACGCAGGCGGCCCAGGCGATGGCCGCTTTGGGCGTGTCAGCCATCGGCGCCAACTGCGGCCACGCGCCCGAGGAGGTGCTGGACATCCTGCCCCAGATACGCCAGGCCGCACCCGACGCCTACCTGATAGCCAAGCCCAACGCTGGCGTGCCGCGCATGATCAAGCGCCAGGTGATCTACGACGGCACACCGGAGAGGATGGCTGAGTTGGCCCTTCGATATGTAGAGCTAGGCGCCCGCATCGTCGGCGCGTGCTGCGGATCATCACCCGAACACATCGCAGCCATACGTGAAGCCGTGATGAGTGAAACGTGAAGGGTGAGGGAACCTATGGAGAGGGGATAATGATGAAAAACGGAAACGATTTGGTCGCCAAGTTCATCACCGACGCAACGTGGGATGCACTTCCCGCGCCGGTGCAGCGCAAAGCGCGCATGGCCCTGTTAGACATTCTGGGAGCCACGCTGGTGGGTACGCTGACACCCATCAGCCGCATCACAACCGACTACGCCGTCGAAACCTGGCCGGGCGACGAGGCTACCATCCTGCTGCACGGCCAGCGCGCCTCAGCCATCGGCGCTGCCTTCGCCAACGGCTACGCGGCTAACGGCATAGACATTGACGATTGCGCCCTGTACACCAAGGGGCATCCCGGCGCGCAGATCTTCCCCACCGCGCTGGCTCTGGCCGAGAAGCTGGAGCTGGGCGGCTCGCAGATGATGACGGCCCTGGTCGTCGGCTACGAGGTGGCGCACCGCACGGCCCGTTTATGGCATGACCATCACAACGTCTACCAGGCCTGTGGCTCGTGGGGGTCGGTGGCCTGCGCTGCTGTGGCCTGTCACTTGCTAGGCCAATTGGCGCGTCTGCCGACGGAGCAGATTAAGCACGCCCTGGGCATCGCCGAGTATCACGCTCCCAACCTACCGATGATGCGGGACATTGATCACCCGACCATGGTCAAGCATGGCATCGGCTGGGGGGCGATGAACGGCATCATCTCCGCCCAACTTGCCCAGCGCGGCTTCACCGGCATCCCCAGTATCTTGGGCTTCGAGGATTATCACGACTGGGTGGCTGACATCGGTCGGCACTACATCATGACGGACGGTGTGATCTTCAAGGAGTACGCCTGCTGTGCCTGGGGCCACCCTGCTCTGGACGCGGCGCGAGAATTGCTCCATCAGCATGGCTTGGAAGTGAATGATATCGCCCACATCCGCGTCGAAGGGTTCCACGAAACGGTACGGCTGGGGACGAAGCTGCCCACCACCACTGAGGAAGCGCAGTTCAACCTGGCTTGGCCGTTGGCGGTGTTTCTCCTAGATGGCGAGATCGGCCCCGCTCAGGTGCTAGAGCACCGTTTCGACGACGAGCAGGTGCGGGCGTTGGTCAGGAAGATCGAGTTAGTGGAGTCGGACGAGCTCAACGAGTTGCATCGTCGCTCAGTTAGAGGGCTGCCTGGCGGCAAGTATGCCGCCGCCGTGACCATCACGCTGAATGATGGGCGGCAGTTCGCTTCGGGTATCGTAGACGGCGGCATCAGCTATCCCCAGGGGTGGGACGAAAGTCGCATGGAGGAAAAGTTCCGTTGGCTGGTGGGGCGCGTGCTGGAGGAGCCACGCGTCGAGCCGCTGGTGGACATGGTGTGGCACTTCGAAGAATTGGGTGATGTGCGCGAACTGACGCGGTTGGTGGCGCGCTGACTCTACTCCTCCCCCTGGCAAGGGGAGGTTGGGAGGGGGGGGGACTGACAAACCATGATCAATACTAGGTGGACAGAAGAATCATGCCTATTCTGCAAGATGTAACCATCACTTTGACTGTCGAGGAACTGCTGGAGACGCAGGGAAGGAAGGAGACCCGGCCGGCGTTTGTGGCCGCCGCAGAGAAGGCCATCGCTCTGGGTGAGACGCTTTTGGCCCCGGTTGCCATCTACGATGAGTTTGAGGTTCGGGACGTAACAAGCGAACGGGTCGAGCTGGCTGTGGACGCCGCTTCATCACATGACGTCGCGGCCGCTTCGCTAACGGGAAGCGCTGGCCTGACCGTCGGACCCATGTCGCACCTGCTGGCTCCGGCGCAGCGGCTGCTGTTAGGGGTCTACACCATCGGTACGGCGCTGGAAGCACGGGTGCGTGAGCTGCACAGAGCAGGTGAACCTCTGCTCTCCTACTTGCTCGACTGTGTGGGAGTCATGGCGGTGGGCGTGGTCGGCGGGAGACTGGGCCGCTTGGCCGAGGAGCGGGCCGCGGCCGCTTCATCACGTGTACGCAGCGGGCCGCTTCATCACGTGTACGTAGCGGCGGCGGCTGGGGCGTGAGCCCCGGGCTAAGCCCCGGAGGGCTAGCCGGCTGGTCGGTGCGAGGACAGCGAGAGCTATGCGCTCTGTTACCTTTGGCCGACATTGGCGTGCGGCTGAACGAGCACTGCATGCTAGAACCGCAAAAGTCTGCCTCCGGTGTCATCGGTCTGGGACGTGGCTACGAGTCGTACAAAGTTGGATCGGCATGCCGCTACTGCGCCTGGAAGGGTAATTGCTGGCGGCGGAGAAGAGGGAGTGAAGCATGACGATTGCATTGGGGATTGACACTGGTGGGACGTATACTGACGCCGTGCTGGTGGATCACGCTACAGGTGAGGTGCTGGCGGCAGCCAAGGCGCTGACCACGCGGCACGACCTATCCGTCGGCATCGGAGAAGCAATGGCGGCCGTGTTTGAAGCAGAACAATCTTTGTCGCCAGAGGTCGTGGACCTGGTGGCCCTCTCGACCACGTTTGCCACCAACGCCATCGCCGAGGGGCAGGGCAGCCCTGTCTGCCTGCTGCTCATCGGCTACGACCTGGAGTTGATGGAGCAGTACGACTTCCAAAAAGAGCTTGTGACCGAGGATGTCGTCTATCTCCAAGGCGGGCACGACGTGCTGGGCAACGAGGCTGCACCGCTGGACGAAGATGCGGCCCGGGAGGCCATCTTGGGCCATCGTGACAGGGTCGAAGCCTTCGCGGTGTCGGGATACTTTGGGGTGCGAAATCCCACCCACGAGCTGCGGGTACGGAGGCTGGTGGAAGAGTTGACTGGCCCTTCGACTGTAAGCGAAGCGGCCTCAGGACAGGGCCTATCCGTCACCTGTGGCCACGAGCTGACCACTCGCCTCAACGCCGTACGGCGGGCGACGACGGTGGCCCTCAACGCCCGTCTGATCCCGCTGCTGCGGGAGTTGATCGCTACCGTGCGTCGGACGCTGGACCAGCAGGCCATCGCCGCCCCGCTGATGGTCGTCAAAGGGGACGGCTCGTTGGTGCGGGCCGAGTGGGCCATGCAACGGCCTATTGAGACCATCCTCTCCGGACCAGCGGCCAGCGCGGTGGGGGCCTGGCATCTGGCCGGGCGGCATGATGTATGGGTGGTGGACGTGGGCGGCACGACCACCGACATTGCCGCGCTGAACGAGGGACAGCCCCGCCTCAATTCGGAGGGGGCGAGGGTCGGCGGCTGGCGGACGATGGTGGAGGCGGTGGACGTGCACACCACAGGGCTAGGCGGCGACAGCCACGCGCGATTCGACCGCCAGGGGCAACTGCTCATCGGCCCGAAGCGCGTCGTGCCCCTCTGCCTGCTGGCGAGCGAGCATCATGAGGTGGTAGACGAGCTTCGCCGCCAGGCCGCATCGCCAGAGAGGGAGGACGTGGCGGCCCAGTTTGTGATGTCGTGGGGACGGCCCATCAACTGGCTCCCGAACGAGGACAGGGACTTGCTGCGCCATCTGGAGGGAGGACCGCAGCCGTTGGTCTTGCTGACCCGCGAGACGCGATACGGCTGGCTGCTCCGGCGACGGATCGAGGAACTGGAGGCCCGTCGCGTGGTGCAGCGGGCCGGCTTCACGCCGACGGATGCCCTACACGTCCTGGGCCGCTTCCAGCGCTGGAACGGGGAGGCCTCGCGGCTGGGCGCGGAACTGCTGGCTGGTCAGGTGGGCTTGACGGCGGAAGATTTCTGCGAGCAGGTGGCGCGGGGAGTGTCGGACCGGGTGGCGACGGAGTTGGTGAACAAGGTGCTGGAAGACGAGGTCGGCCCGCCCAATTGGGATAGGGAGCCGACAGCGGCGGCGTTGCTGGAGCGCGCGCTCAACGGTCCGCGAGACGGGGACCTGAACTGCGAATTGACACTGCGGCGGCCACTGGTGGCCATCGGCGCGCCAGTGGAGGCCTACATGCCCCGTGTGGCCAAGCGGCTGCATACAGAGCTGATCATCCCGCCCCACGCGGAGGTGGCGAACGCGGTGGGAGCCGTGGCCGGCGGCGTCATCCAGCGGTTGCGAGTGCTGATCAGCTCGCTGGATGGGGGGGAGCAGTTCCGCCTGCACCTGCCCGACGGCGTGCGCGACTTCGCAGACCTGGAGCAGGCCGTGAGCCACGCGCGGCGGGTGATGTCCGCTCATGTCGAAGCGCTGGCTCGCCAGGCGGGCGCAGGGCAGGTGGAGGTGCGGATGGCCCGCGCGGACCGCCAGGCGAGAGTGGCTGCGGGCTGGGGACAGGAAGTTTACCTGGGGACGGAACTGATCTTCACAGCGGTGGGACGGCCCAGCCCAGCACGGCGATAAGCGACGGGCGACTGGATCGCTAGATCCAGAGGGCAGACCCTTCCCAAAGCCTGGATCTGACGATCCAGGCTGAGCAGGTAGGATAAGGGCAATTGCCCTGTGGTTCTGCATTTGACAAGGTGAAAGTAGGAGTATATAATAGTGTCTGCGAGAAGAGCATAAAATACTGATTAAAAGGAGTGCTGTTGATGAAGAAACTTTCTTGGATATTGATGCTGGTGCTGGTGGTTTTAGTCGCTGGCTGCGGAGGGGGAGACCCTGCCGAGCCTTCTCCAGGGGCAAAGACTGTTGAGGCCAGCCCGGCGGCTACAATGCCTGCTGTAGTCGAGATATTGCCCACTTCCACACCGAAACCGCCCCCGCCAACGCCGACCCATACCCCGGTTCCCCCCACTCCCACCCCTGAGCCTACTGCTACGCCTGTCCCCACTTCCACACCTGCCCCCACTAACACGCCTGTCCCCACCGTGGAAGGCGAGACGCCTGTCCCTACTGAGGTGCCGCCTACCCCAACCCCGGTTCCACCAACGAATACACCTACGCCAATTCCTCCAACTCCTACGCCTCAAAAGGTGGAGGCGCCCATGATCGCTATCCCTGCCGGGGAGTTCACCATGGGCAGCGAAAATGAGGTTGAGCGACCGCCGCACGCGGTCCCCGTAGATGCCTTTGAGATTGACCAGGTTGAGGTGACCAACGAGGACTTTGAGAAGTTTGTCGCGGAAACAGGCCATGTCACCGATGCGGAACAGGCAGGTGAAACGTCTTGGCGGTACTATGCTACGGACAAGCCCAGGCATCCAGTGGTGAAGGTAAGCTGGAACGATGCCCAAGCTTTCTGTGAGTGGGCTGAGAAGAGGTTGCCCACCGAAGCCGAGTGGGAGAAAGCGGCTCGGGGCGCCGATAGCCTCACCTATCCCTGGGGTAATGATTGGGACGTGAATAAGGCAAACACCAAGGACGCGGGTTACCGGGGCACCACCATTGTGGGGAGCTTCCCGGCCGGGGGCAGCCCCTATGGGGTGATGGACATGGCGGGCAACGTAGCCGAATGGACGAGCGACTGGTTCCAGCCGTATCCAGGCTATCCGGGCGGCGACGGCGAGGCCCAGTACTTCGGCGAGAAATACCGCGTGATCCGAGGGGGCGGATGGTTCAGCGACCAGAATTTGGTGCGAACCACTGAGCGGAGTGCCAGCGGCATCGAGCTGGCCAATGACGACGTCGGCTTCCGCTGCGTGAAATAGAGGAAATCCACCAAAAGCCTCTGATCCCAATTGTGGCCGAGGATGTGCCGTCAAAGGACATCCCAGGGCCAATCAAGCTGAGAAAATACTTGCTGAAAGCCGATCCAACGGTTGTTGCAGATGAAATCGCCCGCGGGATAGCGTCTGGGTATGGGGAAGGGAGCGAGGCAGTCGCTTAACACCATGTCAGTTTCAGCCCGTGGCCTTGATGAACTTCGGCAACACAAGGAACGTTAATGAGTTGAAAGGAGGCGCCTATCGCAAGAAAATGTAGGTAAGTAGTAAGTAAGTAGGATTGTCCCTTTATCACAAAACTCAAGGAGGATCTAACAAATGTCTAGAAAGACGCTTATCAATCTGATTCTGGTGCTCACCATGCTACTGGCCTCGGTGGGTGTAGTCAGTGCCGCCCCACCAGCTCAGGAGGAGCTGAGCTACACGATCAAGCTGGGTGATACCCTATGGGCCCTGGGTGAGAAGTACCTCGGCTCTGGCTTCGCCTGGCCAGCCCTCATGGCTGCCACTAACCAGAAGAACATCGAAGACTCGACCTTCGCCTCCATCAAGAACGCCGACGTTATCCACCCCGGGTGGAAACTCGCGGTTCCCAACGAGGCAGATGCCGAAGCCTTCATGGCGGCCTATGACCCCAACAAGCCAGAGCTGCTGTTAGGCCAGGGTGCAAGTGGCCAGCTCGTCGTTGGCAGTTGGTGGACAGCCGGTGGCGAGGCCGAGGGACTCAACGGGATGTTCAAGATCTACAAAGAGAAGTATCCCGATGTCCAGATCGTCAATGCCACAACAGCCGGCGGTGCGGGCACCAACTTCAAGGCTATACTCAAGACCCGTCTGCTCGGCGGCGACCCGCCAGACACCTTCCAGCTCCACGCGGGCCTGGAGGTTGAGGGCTACAGCCCCGAGCAGTATCTCGAGCCCCTTGACGACATCTATGCCTCCGAGGGACTTGAGGCGGCTTTCCCAGCGGACCTGCTGACGTTGCTCAAGTACCAGGATCACTACTGGGGAGTCCCGGTCAACATCCATCGCTCCAACGTGCTGTGGTACAACAAGGCGGTCTTTGAGGCCAACGGGCTGACGCCACCGACCAACTTTGACGAGTTCGTGACCGTGGCCGAGGCGCTGAAGGCCGCAGGCATCACGCCCTTCGTCTTGGGCTCCAAGGATGGCTGGGAAGCCGGACACATCTTTGAGGACATCCTGGCCGGCACTTTGGGTGCCGAGAAGTACAACGGTCTGTGGACCGGCGACACGCCGTGGACCGGCGCGGACGTTGCCCAGGCGCTGGAAAACTTCAACACGGTGCTTGGCTATGCCAACCCCGATCACTCGGCCCACACTTGGGATAGCGCAGGCGAGTTCCTGATCGCGGGCACGGGCGGCATGATGATCATGGGCGACTGGACCGACGGTTGGTTCACGTCCAAGGGCTTCACCGGCTACGGCTGGGCGCCCCCGCCGGGCACCCAGGGCATCTTCGTCGCCCTGAGCGACAGCTTTGCAATGCCAGCGGATGCCCCCAATGCGGACAACACCCGCAACTGGCTCAAGGTTTGCGGCTCTCTGGAGGGACAGGAAGCCTTCAACCCGCAGAAAGGCTCCATCTGCGCCCGCACCGACTGCGACCCGGCGCTGTTCAACGCCTATCTGCAGTCGGCCATGGTTGACTGGGGCCAGGACGCCATCGTGGCCAGCGTGGCTCACGGGGCAGCAGCCTACGAATCCTGGGCCGCCGATTACAAGGACGTGCTCACTCTGTTCGTCGCTTCTGGTGATGTAGCCGCAGCACAGACAGGCTTGCAGCAAGCCTGTGTGGATGCTGACATCTGCCAGTAAGCATCGCTAATCAGCGAGGCAGCCCAAATGTTTGGGCTGCCTCGCTCCTTGTTTTTGGAACCTTCTGAGTAGGTCGGCGAGAGTTCTTTTGACTTTCCCCTGCTACAGAGGGGCGTCCTCGCCCCGATTTCGTGGCCGAATCGCCTCTACACGGGGCAGGGACGCCCCTGGGTAGCAGCTTTCGTGCAGTTATATTTGGAGAGACCTATGCGACGTTTGAATTGGGAGAAGGCTGTCTCAATCCTGCTGATCTCGCCAGCGGTGGTTGCCATCGCTATCTTTGTGTACGGCTTCATCGGCTGGACTGCCTTCACATCGCTGACCAAGTGGGACAAACTCCTCCCCGATTTCACCCTGGTAGGGTTAAGCAATTATCGGAAACTGTTTGCTAATCAACGTTTTCAGATTGACCTGCGCAACACCGTTGTGTTCACGGTGATATTCTTGATTGCCTGTCTCCTCATCGGTTTTGTGCTGGCTTTCTTGCTGGACCAGCGCGTCCGGGGCGAGGGTATCTTCCGCAGCATCTACCTTTTCCCGATGTCCATCTCCTTTATCGTCACAGGTGTGGTCTGGCGCTGGCTGCTCAATCCTGGCAGCGCCGAGTTGGGCAGCACTGGGGTCAATGCGCTGTTCGACATGGTCGGGCTAGGGTTCCTCAAGACGGGATGGTACACCGATCCCAATATCGGGATCAAGGCCGTGGCCATTGCCGCCACCTGGCAGATGTCCGGCTACACCATGGCTATGTACCTGGCCGGCCTGCGCGCCATCCCCGAAGAGCTGCGCGAGGCAGCGCGGGTGGATGGCGCCTCGGAGGTGCAGATCGTCCGGCACATCATTCTGCCCCTCTTGCAACCGGTCACCCTCAGCGCGGTCATCGTCCTGGGTCACATCTCGCTCAAGATCTACGACCTCATCGTGTCCATGACCGGGCCTGGCATCGGCTTTGCCACCGACGTGCCCGCCTATTACATGTGGGATACCACTTTCAGGGGCAACCATTTCGCTCGGGGGGCAGCGGTCGCCATCATCCTGCTGATAATGGTCGCCGTTCTCATCGTCCCATACCTGGTATGGAGCACCCGCACGGAGGCCGAAGTATGACCACCCAAACGCGCAAACTGCGTAGAAGCAAGAAACCGTCGTTGCGTTGGCAGCGTGTGGTAATCTATGCCGTCTTGGTTGCCTTCGCCATCTTTTACCTGATGCCGGTGTACATCCTGATCGCCACCGGTTTGAAGAGCTTTGCCGAGGCAAATCTGCAGCGCATGTGGGATCTGCCGAAGGGGCTGCATTTTGATAGCTATGTCAAGGCCTGGTTCGGCAGCGAGGCGGAGGGGTTCCGCGGGCTTAACGTGAACTTCATGAACAGCGTCTACCTCACCGTTCCAGCCACCATCATCTCAGCCATGTGGGGCTCGATCAACGGCTACATCCTGGCCAAGTGGAAGTTCCGGGGTTCGGACCTGCTTTTCCCGCTGCTCCTCTTTGGCATGTTCATCCCCTATCAGAGCATTCTCATCCCGCTGGTGCAGACCCTTCAGAAGATAAACATCTTTGGAGTAAAATTCTACGGCTCCATTCCGGGCCTGATTCTGGCCCATGTTGTCTATGGCATTCCCATCACCACCTTGATCTTCCGCAACTACTACGCCGCTGTGCCTACGGAGTTGGTCGAAGCAGCTCGGATTGATGGAGCCAACATCTTTGGCATTTATCGGCACGTATTGTTCCCACTATCCATACCGGGCTTTGTGGTAGTGATGATCTGGCAATTCACCTCCATCTGGAACGACTTCCTGTTCGCTGCTACGGTCACCAGTAACCCTGCTACTCAGCCTATCACCGTCGGCCTGAATAACCTGGCCGGCAGCTATATCGTGGAGTGGAATGTGCAGATGGCCGGGGCGCTCATGACCGCGCTGCCCACCCTGCTGGTGTACATCTTCTTAGGCCGCTACTTCATGCGCGGGTTGATGGCGGGGTCGCTGAAAGGCTAGAGGGTTTTGTTAAAACCGAAAAAAGGGAGGGAGGCAATGATGACGGTTCAAAGCGTGACGTTGCGTTTGCCAGAAACAGTGATGCGCCGCGCCCGGCAGACCGCTAACGTCTTGCAGCGTCCCTTGGAAGAGTTGCTGACCGGTCTAGTCACCGCGGCGTTGCCGGATGTGGAAGATGCGCCACTCGAAGTACAGGCGGAACTGGCCCTCATGACCTGGTTCAGTGGCCAGGAGCTTTGGAGCATCGCTCGCAGCACAATGACGGTTGAACAGCAGGAGCAGTTGCGTTCCCTCGCCGATCTCCAAACTATCCGCGCCTTGACTCCAGCCGAGCAAGAGGCCCTGGACAACTTGCGCCGAGAGTATGGTCGGGTGACCTTGCGCAAAGCGCGCGCCTACGCCCTATTGAGCCTGCGGGGAGGTGCCCCTTTGTTGACTTCAGAGCTATCGCGCGGCGTCTAGTCCAATGGGTGGCTATCGCATTCCCAAATTGGTGCGTCGCCGCGTGGCTAAAGCCGCCGGTCACCGTTGTTGTTACTGCCGGACGGCACAGGAGATCAGTGGCGCGCAGATGCATGTGGACCACATTGTCCCCCTGGCATTGGGCGGGACGTCCGAGGAGAGGAACCTTTGTCTGGTATCTGCCCGGCGCAATTGGGTTCTGGCTGGCTGGCACCCGCCCACAGAATGATTGCAGCAGAGATACAGGACTGGCTAGACGATGAGCGTGTTTTGTGTGAATGGGAGTGGGGCATCTTCCGATGTCCCTTTTCTTTTATGTGGAGTCTATGGTAT
>CAYWWC010000063.1:0-16805 GCA_964461615.1 uncultured Anaerolineae bacterium | reverse complement strand
GAGGCGGAGCCTCTGCTGCTCCAGCGCTTTGACGAGGCTGCGGCCATGCTCAAAACCCACACGCGGCTGGAGCGTACCTCCCGCCGGTTCGAGGCCGCGCGCGACGAATTCGTGCAGTTCTATCCCTATCTCCCACACTTTGTTGATCTGTCCATTGACATCGTGTCGGGCATGCGCCTGCAACCCGGTGCGCCCAGGCACATCGGTGGCAGCAACCGCACCATCATCAAGCAGGCTTACGAGATGTTGGTCAGCGACCGCACCGCACTGGCCGATGCGCCAGTGGGCACTCTGGTCAGCCTGGACCGCATCTTTGACCTGATCGAGGGGAACCTGTCCGGCGAAAAGCAGAAGGACTTCAGCGACATCGCCCGGCGCTGGTCCGATGACCCTTGGCCTGCCCGCACGGCCAAGGCCATTGCTCTGCTGGAATACGTACGTGATTTGCCCCGCACCGAGGCCAACCTGGCCGCGTTGCTCTATCGCAAGCTCGGAGATGACGCCCCGCTGCCTCATGTGAAACAGGCAATCGAATGGCTGCGCAATGCACAGTTCGTCCGTCAGACCGAAAACGGATGGAAGTTGCAGACCGCCCAGGAGAAGTCCTGGACCGCCGAACGGAACGCCCACAATCCCAATCCCCGGGAGCGGAACGATTTGGTGGAAGATCGCTTGCGCGTCATCTTCTCCGAGCCCGGCCGGACGCGCTACAAGTATCGCCGCAATTTCCGGGTCGGCGTGGCGTGGGACGGCCGGACCATCACCTCCGGCGAAGCCCAGGTGCCACTGGTGCTGCGCGTGGCCGATGGACCAGACATCTTCCAGGAAACATGCGAACAGATCCGCGAAGATAGCCGGACTGATTCGCACCGCAACGATGTATTCTGGGTCATGAGCCTGACCACCGAGATTGACGAGACCGTGGCCGAACTCTACCGCTCGCGGCGGATGGTGGGCAAATATGACCAACTCCGCGCCCAGGGCAAGATCACCAAAGAGGAATCGTCGAGCCTGGCGGCGGAGAAGACCGAGGTCTTGCGCTGGGAGGAACGACTCAAGGAACGACTGGAAAGGGGTTTGGCCGATGGCCAGGGGTTCTTCCGTGGCGTTGCCAAAGATGGCGCTTCCCTGGGCAAGGCGCTGAACGAGATACTGAAGGCGTTCTTTGACTACGCGGTGCCCGATCTCTATCCCAATCTGGAGATGGGTTACCGGCCGCTCAAAGCGAGCGATGCCGAAGGGATCCTCAAGGCGGCCAACCTCAGCGGGCTGCCCAAGGTCTTCTACGGCCCTCCCGATGGTCTGAGCCTGGTGGGCAAGGAGGGGACCAAGTACGTGGTCAACCTGAGTGCTCCGATCGTCAAGGAGGTAGCCGACTACCTGACCAGCGAACACTCCTACGGCAACAAGGTCACCGGCCGGACACTGGAGAGCCGCTTCGGCGGCATCGGCTACGGCTGGGAGCGAGAGATGCTGTGGCTAGTACTGGCAACGTTGTTGCGAGGTGGGGCCATCGAGGTCACCTACCAGGGACGGCGCTACCGCAATCACTTGGACCCACAAGTACGAGCGCCCTTCAGCGGCACCAATGCCTTCCGGGCGGCCTCTTTCGCGCCGCGCAAGGCCCCTGACCTGCGAACGCTGGTGGACGCTGCCCGACGCTATGAAGCCCTCACTGGCGAAGAGGTGGACGTGGAGGAAAGCACCATCGCTCAGGCCTTCCAACGTCTGGCCCGCGTTGAGCTGGAGGCCCTCTTGCCGGTGGAAGCTACCGTCCGCGCCCACCGCATCCCGCTGACCCAGGTGCTACAAGAGTATCGCACCACGTTGGAGACAGTTCTCAATAGCCCATCGGACGACTGCGTCAACATGCTGGCCGGCGAGGGGGCCAGCTTCCAGGACTTGCGAGACCAGGTCGATACCATCCGCAAGGCCACAGATGAGAGAGGCTTGGCGCGTCTGCGCCGTCTGCGTAGCGCCGTGCACCAGGTCTGGCCAGTGCTCCAAGCTGAAGGCCTAAATGGAGAACTGGCCGACCGGTACCAGTTCCTGCAAGAGCGCCTGGAGGACGGTACCTACTATCAGGTGTCGGTGGAGCTGAACCAGGCATTGAGATCCCTGGAGGCTGCCTATCGGAAGCTGCATCAAGCGCGCCACGGCCAACGCACAACGGCCTTCTCTGTGGCGATAGACGACATCAAGGCTCAGCCCAACTGGCCGCTGGTGCCGGAAGAGATGCAGGACGCCCTGTTGAAACCGCTCACAGCTAGAGCCCACGACCTGGACATGCCGGAGGGCGAATTGGCCTGTACGATCTGCCGGGCCAGCTTGGCCGAGATGGCCTCTGACTTGGCAGCAGTGAACGGCCTGCGCTCAGACGTGCTGCTACGGGTGCAGGAACTGACAGCGCCTGAGGAAACAGTCGAACGGGTGCGGGTCGCCGACGTGACCGGCGTCGGGCAGACCCTCGGCACGCCCGAAGAGGTTGACGAATTGCTTGAGCAGTTGCGCGATCATCTGCTCAAGCTCATCGCCTCGGGCATCAAAGTGGTTTTGGAGTAAGGCCATGAATACTACGATCACCACGCTTAGTCCCAGGCAAACCTTTGAGGACAACATGCGCCCAGCCGTGCTGCTATTGCGCGTCTACCGCCTACTCGACTCCAACGACAACATTCTGACAGAAGGCGGGCTACTTGACGCCCTACGCGAGATCACCCAGGCCTCGGCGGACGAGGACCTGATGCTCATCCACAACGAGCTGTTTCTCGGCCTGGTGCGTGAGCGGGCCCAGTTGCCGCATTCGACGTTGCGTCGGGCCACGCTCTGTCACCTGCTGCGCCAGGCCGTCGTCGCCTCTTGCACTGGGCTGGAGACCTACCTGCCTACCTTGCTCCGCGCCAACCTGCCGGTGATGATCCGCGCCCGTGGGCGCGACTTCGTGCCGCGCGGCGACCAGACTCTTCAGGAATACTTCGCCGACCTGAAGTTCAGCCTGGATGAAACATTACGGCTTTTAGGAGATGAAAACGCCCCGGAGTACATCTCTAACAAGATACTGGGCTTGGCCAACTTCAAGTACTTCAGTTCCCGCAAGGGGGCGCACGTGGTGGGTGCTCTGTTAGGGCTCTCGAAGCCTTGGGATGCCATCGCTGAGCACCTGAACCGCGACAAGAAGGAATTAATGAAAACACTGGACGACACGGTCCGGCGCCGCAACGACATCGTCCATCGCGCCGACCGTCTCCAGTCTGATCCGGGTGGTGAGGCACAGGACATTACATTCGCCTGGACCCAACACGCCGTGGATACCATCAACCATGTCTGCCTGGCGCTGGACGAACTGGTGGCGGCGCGGGTGGCAGAGTTGGAAGCCATGATCGCGGCATAGGGACTGCATCAAGAGATGGACAAATCGCTGCGCAACGTCATCTACAACATCGTCGTCCAGTGCCGCCGGTTGCTGGAGCGCGACTTGGCCCTGCAACTGGAGGGTGCCTACGGCGTCCACGCCGACGGCACGGTTGAGCCGCTGGATGGGTTGGCCCACCTGGATGCCGTGGGCCAGGCAGATCGCCAAGCCATCGAAGCGGCCATCCGCCACGAGGAAGTCGCAGGTATGCAGCGGCGGGAAGCAGTAGAGCGCTACGTACGCGAGAGCGCCTTCACCTTCCTCAATCGGCTGGCTGCCCTCAAACTGATGGAGCATCCCAGCCGGGCGCTGATCCAGCCCTCGGTGGGCGCCGGGGATCAGTCGAAGGGCTTCCTGCAATTCAGTCTGCTCTCACCGGAGGCGATGCGGGCGCAGCCTGATGGCGGCTACCGGCTCTACCTGGAGCTGTTGTCCGACGACTTGGGCCAGACGTTGGGCGTACTCTTTGACCGAACCTTGCCCACCTCGATCCTCTTTCCCTCCCAGCCGTGCCTGCAGCAGGTGTTGGGCCTGCTCAACGACCCAACCCTGGACCTAGCCTGGGCTGAGGATGAGACTATCGGCTGGATCTACCAGTTCTTCACCCCGACCGAACTGCGCGAGGAGGCTCGCAGGCTCTCCAGCGCGCCGCGCAATAGCTACGAACTGGCCTTTCGCAACCAGTTCTACACGCCGCGCTACGTGGTGACATTCCTGGCGGACAACACCCTGGGCAGACTGTGGTGGGAGATGCGGGAGGGGGAGACGCGGCTGGCGGAGCAGTGCCGGTATCTCGTAAAGCGTAAAGACGTGAAACGTAAGGACGTGAAACGTGATCCGCGCGAGTTGCGGGTTCTGGATCCGGCCTGTGGTAGCGGTCATTTCCTGCTCTACTGCTTTGATCTGCTGCTGACCATCTACGGCGAGGCGTATGACGACCGTGACCTGGGGCCAGCCTTGCGGCTCGACTACCCAGAGCGGGAGGAGTTCCAGCAGGCTGTGCCGCGCTTGATCCTGGAGCACAATCTGCATGGCATTGACATTGACCTTCGCGCCGCCCAGATCGCCGCCTTTGCCCTCTGGCTGCGGGCGCAGCGGGTCTATGCCGAGATGGGCCTCAAGGTGCGACAGCGGCCCCGCATTGACCACGCCCACATCGTGTGCGCCGAGCCGATGCCGGGCGAATACGACCTGCTGGGCGAGTTCGTCCGCGATCTGAAGCCGGCCGTGCTGGGCAATCTGGTGCGCGACGTCTGGGAGAAGATGAAACTGGCGGGCGAGGCGGGGAGCCTGCTCAAGATCGAGCAGGAGATTCGGGAGTCGGTGCGCAAAGCGCGAGAGACGTTGTCCAGCCTGCCCCCCGCCATCCAACTGACGCTATTTGGCCCAGAACAGCCTCTGCAGTTGCCACTGCGCCTCGATCCGCGTGACCTTCAGGACGAGGCGTTCTGGGCCGAGGCTGAGGGCCGTGTCGTGGAGGCGCTGCGCGGTTATGCCCGGCGGGCTGGCTACGGGCAGCAGGTCTCGCGCCGCCTCTTCGCCGACGACGCCATCCAGGGCATGGCCTTTGTAGACCTGTTGCAGCGCCCATTCGACGTGGTGCTGATGAATCCGCCATTCGGCGCGGCCAGCGTGGGGAGCAAAGAGTACATCAAGAATGCTTACCCCCGCACCAAGAACGACCTGTACGCCGCCTTTGTCGAGCGAGGGCTGGAGCTACTGCGCCCTGGTGGCTACCTGGGCGCTATCACCAGCCGCACCGGCTTCTTCCTCACCACCTTCCGCAAGTGGCGCGAGGAGATCCTACTGAAGGAAGCCCAACTCATCTCCCTGGCCGACCTCGGCTACGGCGTGCTGGATACGGCCATGGTGGAAACGGCGGCGTATGTGTTGCGAAAGGCAGGCTCAGCCAGTGAGTGATTCTATCTTCTTCCGCCTCCTCAAAACCCCTATTGGCGACAAGGGCAACGCCCTGGCCGCCCAGATTGCTGCGTTGAACGAGACGGGGGAGGCCGAGGAGATCTACACCCTCGACTCCGCTGACCTCTCTATGATCCCCCACTCGCCTTTTGCATACTGGGCAAGTGACTCCATTCGTCGACTCTTCGTTGAGCTGCCTAGAGTTGAGTCTGGAGAGCGTGTTGCACGAATCGGCGATCATCCAGGGAATAAGGATCGATATGTGCGGATTGTCTGGGAAGTGTCGCCTTCTGAGCGAGGCAAGAATCGCCAATGGCTGCCCTATCAAAAGGGCGGCACTTTCTCACCCTACTACGCCGATACCCACTTGGTAGTTGACTGGGATTTGGAACGAAAGACCTACTACGACTTCTACGGACGACCTGGGCGCTCAAGTGAGCATCCGTCAAACTATCAGTTGTTCTTCCGGCCTGGCCTGAATTGGCCTCTCCGTACTCAAAAGGGTCTGAATCTCCGTCCTATGCCTGCTGGCTGTATCATAAGCAACAAGAGTCCGACCGTCTTCGTCCCTGATGATGATCCTGGTGAACTGCGAGTACTACTAGCAGTGATGAACTCGACTACGTTCAAGGTACTGGTGGAGCTGCAGATGGCCTTTGGCTCCTACGAAGTCGGTGTCATCCAACGAACCCCCATCCCCTCACTCACAGATCACGTTTCACGCATCACTCTCTCCACCCTGGCCCGCGAAGCCCATGATCTCCAACGCGACCGTGACCGCACTGACGAAACCACTCATGTCTTCTGCTTGCCCGGTCTCGTCCAACAGCGGGGCACAGGCTCCCTGCTCGCAGCCAGCCTGGCCCTGGAAGCCGAAGCCCAAGCCGCCCAGACCCGCTTGGCCGCCATCCAGGCCGAGATTGACGACGTCGTCTTCGACCTCTACGGCCTGAGCGAGGCCGACCGCGCCCTTGTCCGCACCGAAATGGGCCAACCTGAAACCCCAAACCTGGAACCCGAAACCACTGACAAGCTCACCCCACCCAAAGACCTCCCTGCCCGCGTCCACAATCTCCTGATGTGGTGCGTCGGCGTGGCCTTCGGCCGCTGGGACGTGCGCATGGCGCTGGACCCTACGCTCATCCCTCCGCTCCAGGGTCCGTTCGATCCGCTGCCCCGCTGCGCCCCCGGCACCCTCATCGGCACCGACGGCCTTCCTGCCCGCGAAGACAACATCGCCAGTGAAGCCTGGCTCCGTGCCCGCGAAAACGTTCTGCACCTGCCCTCTGCTCCTCTGCACCCCGGCTCCCCTGCTCCTCCGCTCTCATTAGCCTGGGACGGCATCCTGGTGGACGATCCCACCCACCCCGCCGACATCGTGACCCGTGTGCGGGAAGTGCTGGCGCTGCTGTGGGGCAATCAGGCTGATGCCATCGAGCGCGAGGCATGTGAGATCCTGGGGGTCAACAGCCTGCGCGACTACTTCCGCGATCCGCGTCGGGGGTTCTTCGCCTTCCACATCAAGCGCTACTCCAAGAGCCGCCGCAAAGCGCCCATCTACTGGTTGCTGCAATCGGAGAAGCGCAACTACGCCATCTGGCTCTACATCCACCGTCTCAGGCCAGACGCACTTTTTGCCGCCGGCCGCGACTATGCCGACGCCAAGGTGGCACTGGAGCAGGCCCGCCTGGAGGAGTTGCAGCAAGGACTGGATGCTCTCAGTAGCACCGCACGTCGCCGCCGCGAACGCGAGATCGAGCGCCAGCAGAAGGTGGTGGCCGAGGTGACCGACTTCCGCAACCGACTGGATCGCATCGCCCTGTTGAACCTGCCGCCCGACCTCAACGACGGTGTGGTGATCGGCATCGCCCCGCTGTGGGAACTGGTACCGTGGAAAGAGGCACAGAAGACGTGGGAGAAATTGGTCCGCGGTGAGTATGGGTGGAGCACGATGGCTCAGCAGATGCGCGAGCGAGGTCTCATCAAACCCAAGGCGTGAACCGGGCGGGGCGACTGTTTGACTTTTGAGTCTTTTGGGAGTACAATCTTCTTACGCGAGTCTCATTTTGTGACGAAAACAGTCACAAAATGAGAGTATCCTAAGAATAGGTGGTGTATCAATGTCCCGTTCCCTCTCCTCTCTCGAATCCAAACTCATCATGCAGCTTGAGTGGGAGAAGCAGCCGGTGGTCACCATCGAGCAAGTGATGGATATCCTGGACTGCTCCTACGACCACGCTCGGCAGGTGCTTCACCGGTTGGCTCGCCGCCGCTGGCTTGCTCCCACCACACCCGGCACATACGAGCTGATCCCCGCCGAGCGGGGCGAACACGCCTTTCCCGACACCAACCCTCTGTTCATCGGCAGCACGCTGGTAACGCCCTACTATTTCTCCTTCGCCACCGCTGCTTTCTTCCACGGGCTTTCCACCCAGGCCTCGGCCACCGTCTATATCGCTACCACTGTGCGCAAAAAGCGGCGGTTGCTCACTGTGCGCGGCAAAGCGTACCGGTTGGTCGTCCAATCGGCCCAAAAGTTCTTTGGCGCAGTCGAGGTTGACGCCTATGGAAGCCGCGTGATGATGGCGGAACCGGAAAAGACTGTCGTGGATTCCCTCGACCGGCCCGCCTATGCCGGCGATGTGCCAGAGATCGCTGCGATGCTCTGGCGGGGCAAGGGCCGATTAGACTGGGACAAGCTGGCTGACTATGGACTGCGCGTTCAGTCTCAGTCGCTCGTCCAACGGTTGGGCTATCTGGCTGACTTCCTTCAGTTGCCTTTGGGAACGTCAGCCCGTGATCGTCTGCTGGCTAGCGTTGGCAAGAGCACCCCCTACCTGGGTCGGCCAGGCCAATGGGGAACCGGTGGTGCATACGATGCCACCTGGCGCATTGTGGACAACGTCCCGCGCCAGGAGTTGCTGTCCGAAATCGAGGTGCGTTAATGATCGAGAAACGATTGGTCCAGTGGTACGCCTCCGACGCCGGTGTTGATCTCGACATCGCCGAGCGGGAGATCGTCTTGACTTATGTATTGAGCATTCTATCTGACGGGGGCCTGTTGAGTCGGCTGGCGTTCAAAGGTGGAACGGCCATCCGCAAGCTCTATCTGGGCGGCACGGGACGCTTCAGTTTGGATCTGGATTTTACTTCCATCAGCAACATTGCGCCTGATACATTGGTGCTCGATCTGGTCAGCCTTTTGCACGAGCAGACCTACCACGGACTCGCGTTCACTATCCCCAGCCCCGACTATTACGCCACCGACGATTCCTGTGGCGCAGAGATCACCTATCGTCACGACTGGGTGGCCGCAGGTCACTTTGGGGTGCAGATCAGCTGTCGCGCCCAACCACTGCTGCCGGTCATGCCTACACCGCTGCGCCGCGAACGGTATTTCGACTGGATGGACGTCGAGCCTCCCGACGTACCGGCGTTGAGCCCGCTCGAAGTGATCGGCGAGAAGGTTCGGGCCGCGATCCAACGCACCCGCGTGCGCGATCTCTACGACCTGTACCAGTTGGCCCGCCAGCCATTTGATCGGGATGTCGTGCGACGGATCGCGATCATCAAATGCTGGGAAACACGCTATGCTTTTGATCCCGCTGCTTTCCTGGCTGGTTTGTCAGAAGGGAAGTACGATTGGTCCGATTTGAGCCGCCTGGTTCGTCGGGATCGGCTTGCCGGTCCTGGCGAGGTTATTCAAAGTGTGCAGCAAGCCTATGCTTTTCTGGGCGAGATGACTGCAGAAGAGGCCCGGCTGGCCGCCGATCCCTATGGCCGCGCGGCGCAGGTCTACGAGCAGTTGGTAGACAGCTTGAACAGGCTACCATAGCTCCATTGACTAGGAGAACGGTATGGCTCTCGTAACAGAAACATTACTTGACTTGATACGCGAACAGGTCAAGGCCCACGGCGCCGTCGTCTGGTACGATCCGGAGCAAGCGTACCTGGATCTGGCCTGCGCACTGGAATCGGAAACGATGGCCGGCGTAGCCATTCATCGCTATGACCCAGAGCGCGGCTTTGTCTGGCTGCGCCGCCAGTTGGAGCCGCTCTGGGCAGAAAGGACCGATCCGCCCCGGGTGATCATCTACGTACCGCTGGCCCGGGCAGAAACGCGCTACGCGCTGATCGAGTTCGAGGTGGCCGGTGTGAAGATGCGACACGGTCAACAGCCACCGGAGCAGAACACTGCCCTGGCTGCCGTCGCCCGACGGGCGCTGGAGGCCGTGTTCCCACCAGCAGCTCTGGAGGAGATCGTCGCGCAGGTCGAGGCCGGGCAGTTGTCCCTGGCAGAGTTAGACCAGTTGGCAGAAAAAGGCGCCGAAGCCCGTACCGGCGCGGTGGCCGTCATCTTCGGCAGCGGGAACGTCTTCGAGGCAGCGATTCGCTTCCTGGCCGACCTGGCGCTGGATGCCGAGATCGAGGCCCGGAGTGCCCTCGGCAACCTGGCGAGGCTGCTATCTGATGCGTTGGGGATCCCCCTTGCGTCCGATCAGGGACCCGCAGCACTGCGAGCGCAACTGGCCCGCCAGGTACTGGTCACGGACTTGATCGAGGCGATGGGGACGAGCGTGCCCCAGGCGCTTCGCACCTTTCCCATCGCCGAGCGACCAGTAGCCCGCCAGTCTGCCGCGGATCTGGCCCAGGCCTGGCGCAACCGGCGCGATCTGGCCGTAAGCTACGTCCACTGGGCTGGGCGAGTGCAGGCCGAGATTGGGCTGGGCTCCCTGGACCTGGACCTCGACGCCCTGGCCCGAACCGAGACCTTTTCCGCCAGTGAAGCCCGGCTGCAAAGGGAAGTTGAAATAGCCTTGGCAAAACGACCCAACTCGCGCCTGGTCGAACTGGCCATAGCACGGCTTGGCGGATTCTGGTCAGCGCAACAGCCCGAGATCAAGGCTCGCTGGGAGGTCATTCTGGACGCCGGCCAGGTGTTAGTCGAAGCATCGCGGGTGGAGAGCGCGCTGAAGGGCAAGAAGTGGTCGGCTGGCGCGCTTCTGTCCAACTATGCCCTTGGCGATCAGCCGTGGTGCAATCTGGATACCGCCCAGCGCCACCTGGAACGCGATTTCCACCGCTTCGAGCTCGACGTTCAGCAGCACGAGTCGCTGATTCGGTTGGTGGCCCAGGCCCGCCAGCGCTACGCTGCCGTATCCGATCATCTGGCCGAGCTTTTCACGCGGGCTTACGCCGCCGATCAGTTCGAACTCCCCAACGTGTTGCTCCAGGCCGACGTCTATCGGGAAGTCGTGGCCCCGGCAGCAGAAAGCGGGCGCGTGGCATACATTCTGGTAGATGCCTTGCGCTTTGAGATGGCCCGAGAACTGATCTCCATCCTCGAACCGGGATGGGCGCACGAGCTAATCCCGGCGCTGGCCACACCACCCACCATCACCGAGATCGGCATGGCGGCCTTGATGCCCGGCGCGGAAAAGGGGCTCACGGTGATGCCCGCCGAGGGCAACAAGCTGGCGGCCGTAGTCGCTGATAACACCCTGAAAACGCGACAGGCTCGACTGGCTTACTTTCAGGCGACCGTGGGAGAGGGCGTAGCCGTGGCCCGGCTGGATCAACTGGCGCCGCTCTCGGACACCCACCTGAGGCAGACTCTCAAGTCGGCCAAGGTGGTCGTAGTCACCGCGACAGAAGAGATTGATGGCCTGTGCGAGAACAACCCGGCGCTGGCCCGGCGCATGTTGGACGACGTTCTGAACCAACTCCGCCGGGCGATAAAGGCGCTCTTCAGCCTGGGGATACAAACCGTCGTCATCAGCGCCGATCACGGTTATCTCTTTGGCCAGGAACTGTCAGCTGGCACGAAGATTGACGCACCAGGGGGCAAGACAGCGACCCTCAAACGTCGGGTATGGGTTGGCCAAGGTGGAGCGAAGTCGCCCAGCTTTCTGCGCGCGCCTCTTTCCGCCTTTGGCATCGGCGGAAACCTGGAGATAGCCACACCCTGGAACCTTTCCTGCTTCAAGGTCAAAGGCGGCGCTATGGAGTACTTCCACGGCGGCCTCTCGCTTCAGGAGCTGGTCATCCCGGTGCTGAGTGTGCGCTTGGCAGTCGCCCCAGCGCCGGTCACAGTTGCTCGTGTGCAATGGACACTGACCCTCGGCAGCCACACCATATCCACGCGGTTTCTCTCCGTCACCGTCGAGGGCCGCTCGGAAGAGCTGTTGCCCATAGAGCCACCGGCGATCCAAGTCGAAGTGCGGGCTGGCAACCAACCCATCTCGGTGCCGGTATCGGCCAGTTGCGGCTTCCAGGAGGCCACCAAGGACGTCCAACTGACCTTGGATGCCGACGAGCTCCGGTCTATCGCCAAGAACACCGTCACGCTGATGATTACCGAGACGCCACCGGTAGACGAGGTGACGGTTCACTTGCTGGACGCGACCACCGGGGTCAGCCTGGCGCGCCTGGACCACGTGCCATTCGCCATCGCGCTGTAGATCGCTTGGCCACAAGTTCTACGCTTCACGTTTCACGCTTCACGTTTTACGTTTTACTATCGAGGTGACAACATGCCAGAACTGGATCGGAAGGTAAACGAAGTCTTCGCAGGGAAGGTGGTACGCAAGGACCTGGTGCGCCAGGTCAAGGTGGGCGCCAACGTGCCGACCTACGTGCTGGAGTATCTGCTGGGTAAGTATTGCGCCACGGACGATCCCGTCGCGGTCGAGGCCGGCCTGCGTCTGGTGAACAACACCTTGACCGATCACATCATCCGCCCTGACGAGGCCATGAAGGCCCAGTCGCGGGTGAAGGAACGGGGACAGCAGCGGTACATTGACAAGGTGCTGGTGCGTCTGGACGGTACCAAGTACTGGGCCGAGGTGGTCAACTTCGGGAACCGCTTCGTCCACATTCCCGACACCTTCGTGCGGCGCTACGAGCGGTTGCTGGAGGGCGGCGTCTGGACCCAGGTGGACATTGAGTTCCGTGCTGAGGAGGAGGTCGGTGGTAAGACGCGGCCCTTCTTCATCACCGATCTCAAACCGATTCAAGTGGCCGCTTTCAGCCTGGACGACTACTGCGCCGCGCGGGGCGAACTGACCACCGATGAATGGCTCGACCTGCTGATCCGTTCGATTGGATTTGAGCCGGCTGCCTTCAATCGGCGGGTCAAATTGCTCATGCTGATGCGCCTGGTGCCCATGGCCCAGCGCAATTACAACCTGATCGAGCTGGGTCCCAGGGGCACCGGCAAGTCGTACGTCTATCGTGACCTTTCGCCCTATGCCATCTTGATCTCAGGCGGCAAGACAACCGTGGCGAACCTGTTTTACAACATGAGCACACGCCGGGTCGGTTTGGTGGGAATGTGGGACGTAGTGGCCTTCGACGAAGTGGCCGGCATCAGCTTCCGTGACAGGACCGCCCTCCAGATCCTCAAGGACTACATGGAGAGCGGCAGCTTCAGCCGGGGCCGGGAAGAGCTGGTAGCGGAGGCATCGATGGTCTTTAATGGCAACATAAACCAGCCTGTGGACGTACTGGTTCGCAGCGGTACGTTGTTCCAGCCCCTGCCAGAGGACATGCAGGACATGGCGCTGATTGACCGCCTGCACTTCTACCTGCCTGGCTGGGAGATACCCAAGATGCAAAACGAGTTCTTCACCGACCACTACGGCTTTGTGGTTGACTATCTGGCCGAAGCGTTGCGCGAGTTGCGCCGAAGGAACTACACGGAGGCATTCGACCGCCATTTCAGCCTGGGCAGCCAGTTGAACACGCGGGATGCCAAAGCCGTGCGCCGCACCGTCTCTGGCCTGGTTAAGCTATTGCACCCGGCCGACGATCCCAGTCGGGAGGAGGTGCAGGAATACCTGGAGCTGGCCCTGGAAGGGCGTCGCCGCGTCAAAGAGCAATTGAAGAAGATGGGCGCGTTCGAGTACTACCACACGTCTTTCTCTTACATAGACACGGAGGCGATGCAGGAGCACTTCGTCGGCGTGCCCGAGGAGGGTGGCCAGCGGCTGATCAGCCAGGATCCCATGCCGCCTGGCAGTGTCTACACAGCTGCCCTGACCGACAGCGACAGAGTGGCGCTAAACCGTATCGAGGTCAGTCGCATGAGCGGTTCAGGCAAGCTGCGCATCACTGGCAGCCCTGACCGGGCCATGAAGGAATCCATTGTCACCGCCTTTGACTACATCAGGGCCAACAAAACGCGGCTGGGCATCGAGCGCGATGTGGACAGCTACGACTTTCACGTCCAGATCGTGGACCTGATGCACAGCAAGGAGGGTTCGCAGGGAGGCGTGGCCTTCTTCGTGGCCCTCTATTCCCTGCTGCGGGAGAAGCCGGTGCAGGCCGGCCTGGTCGTCCTGGGGGAAATGACCATTCAGGGGAACATCCTACCGGTGCGTTCGCTGCTGGAACCGCTGCAAGTCATCATGGACAACGGTGCCAGGCGGGTACTGGTCCCCATCGGCAATCAGCAGCAGTTCATGCAAGTTCCGCCCGACATCTTGGAGCGAGTGGACCCGATCTTCTACTCCGAGCCGTTGGCAGCAGCGCTGAAGGCGCTGGGGATGGGATAACATCTGATACCTCCTCCCAGCCTGCCGGTCTCCAAACCCATTTGACACAATAGAACATTTGTACTATACTTGATTGCAGTGGATTCAATTTCGCCGACCGGATCGAGGCACCAGGAGCAACATCGTGAGGCACACCGCACGATGGCAAGCTTGGTATAGTCATTCGCTAGTGCCGATAAGAACGGTTTGGAGTCATGGAAACGTTACAGCGCCAGGCCCTACTACTGGAAGTCAAGCAACTTGTCGCTGAGGCCAAGTCGGGGCTACACGGCGGGGCGTCGTTTCTCGAGGGCTTGCGGTATGGCCTGACGTTGGCCGGCATGATGGAAGATCCCGAGATAAAGCAGGGCTGGGCTCGCGGCGAGGCACTGGTTGATCAATCTCTTCAGAGGACTTCCATCCCCTAGCTATCGCCCACGCCGGGCGTACACAACGAAAAAACGCCGCCTGCGCAGTTGGCGCAGGCGGCGTTCTGATTTGTGCCAGGCAACAGGAATCAAGGGGCTAACAGCATAGCTCGCACAAGCCTACACCGGCTGCAGGGTATGCAGGGTTGTGCAGGGGCTATAGGCTATGTAGGCTTTTTCAAAGGGTCGTTTGTCGAATGTTTTTTGTAGCCCATAGACTCCCTCTATTGACGTCCCCGGATCAGGAGCTTGCCGTACTCGATCCATTTGTCTTTCTCCTCTTCGGTAAGCACCTGCCAGACCGCCTCGGCCTCTTCGAGGCGATAGGTGGGCGAGACGCGCTGGGGCCGCCCGTGGCCAGCCAAGGCCATGAGATTGACCTCTGGGACTTTGAAGAAGAGAGCCAGCTTGGTAATGGTGTCCTCGTCGCCTCGCCTGGTGTGACCAGCGATGAAGTTCCAGATCGTCCCCGCGGACAGGCCAGCCTGGAGTGAAGCCTGGCGAAGGCTGATCCCCATAAGCCCGCACGCCTTCCTCAGGAAATCTGGCAGATCCTCGGCCGTCCCAGAGAGATGGGAGAGCTCATCTTGTGTTATCTGCATTTCTTGCTCCTTTTCTGCTTAGCGTATTGTCAGTTGGGTGTAGCTGCGTAGTCTATTATATCATCTATAGATAACAATGCAAATGATAGCTTGATAGGCTCGGGGGCTTGGTGGTGTAGTCCCCACATTTCATTGGCATTCCATTCACTGAGGGAGGGACAGACATGGAACAGCAATCAAGTTGGATGGACGGCAACTCGTTGATGGCAGTGCTCCCACTTGTCCTGTATCCCTCATGGGTTTGTGGCAACTCGCTAATGACTGGTCTCACGCTGGTTTCACGCTCTCCTCTCGGACTTCTGGTAACTCGCCAATGACGGTCCTCACGATGGTTTCACGCTCGCCTCTCGGACTTCCGGTAACTCGCTAATGGCTGTTTTCAGAATCGGCTTGGACTCTTTTCACAGACTTTGCGTGACTCGCTAATGACGGTCCTCACGATGGTTTCACGCTCGCCTCGCGGACCTCTGGTAACTCGCTAATGACGGTCCTCACGATGGTTTCACGCTCGCCTCGCGGACCTCTGGTAACTCGCTAATGACGGTTCTCACGCTGGTTTCACGCTCGCCTCGAACAGTGTTGGAAGCTCCTGCCTGACCCCGGTCAGATTGCCGCGTCCCCATCTCTCCTCTGCCACTCTTCTCCCTCGTCTCTTCCTGGAACATCATCATCTGCGCTTTGCTGCCAGTGATACAGAGGTCAGTGTTCTCGCAGATGACTGTGAGTCTGGCCTCAGATCGAGCCTTGCTAGACACGCTCCACTCCTTCGCCTGATCGTCGTAGTCCCTCTCTCCAGGCTCGAATCGTCTCGTGACTGTTCGAACGGCGCCCCAGAAGTCTTCTTCCCGGCCTGGTTGGAGGCAGTAGTGATCGTTGCCCCTGCGCAAGTCAATCACTTTCGTCGGGGATGCCCTCCAACTCGTCCGACAGTATGGACAGTCAGTGCGAGGCTGATCGAGCGGCCTCGGTGGGAGTGCCGGGGAGAGCTAGCAGGGGCGTCCATCCAACCCGCTCACCCAGGGTGGTAAGCAACTCGATGAAGTGAAAGTCATTCCCTGGCATGGCTCATATCCCACTCATCGCTCTGAACAGCTGCGCGGTATCGCCAAACTTCTCGTCAAACCAGAGAAGCTCTGCTGCGACCTTGCCCTTGTCGGTCAACGACCAGAACCCCTCCTCGGCCGATGCTTCACAGGTGATGAACTCGAGCTCAACCAGGGCTCGCAAGTCAGGCAAGGGATCAGGGCAATCCAGCCCTTCCGCTTTCAGGGAAATGGCGATTCGCTTGGCAGAGCACTTCTGTCCTCGCATGATGATCAGGATCTTCTGTTGCAGTTGCGGCAACTCGTTGATCGGCGGGCTCATTGTGCCTCCTCGGAGATGGTCTCGTCTTGCTGCTGCAGGGCCTGCGCCACTTCTCTCCCTGAGCAGGTCAGGCACCAGAGCGACCCATGCGGCGCAGGAATGTGGGCGACGAGGCCGCGCTTGGCCAGACTTCGTAGCCGTCTGGTGAGCGGCGGCCCCTCAAGCTCCTCGGCTGTCAATCGCTTCGTAATCAGTTTCTCGTGCAAGCTCTTTGGCAAGAGCATGATCAAGAACTCTTGCTCGGTCGCGTCCAAGTCACTTGGAATCCGTTGCTCTTCTGCCATTTTCGCTGCCTCCTTTCGTTCAGAGTATACCTCTCCCTTTCACGATCTTCATGTCAATCGCAACCTGGACGACGTAGCCGATAGTATCCCTTGATCGTGTTTGTCGGCTCGCTGCTCGGAATTGCCCAAGGTCCAAGGTCAATGCCTTGCAGGTGTCGCAGTACAGGGTCCAGCTCGCCAGCCACCCTTGGGATGCCTCGTCTGCTCCCTCGATCTCGAACGTGTTGGTGTGGCCGTGGCAGCAGAAACGGTTGCTGCGG
>CAYWWC010000062.1:0-16930 GCA_964461615.1 uncultured Anaerolineae bacterium | reverse complement strand
CGCATTTCTCGGCTCCAGTCGACTCGGTAGGAGACCGGCTACTCTTTCCCAAATTGGCCTGGGTAATGGGGATTGTGCGTCCGCACAATGACCTAGGTGGATTCATATCGAAACGGCCAGTAGTGGTAGCACCCAGAGCACTCTTGTTTCTGTGTCTCCTCATAGGCCGTGCGCACGCGGTTACGATGTGGAGTCAGAGCGGGCAAGGGGTCGGCTTGAAAAATCTGGCGATTGTAGTATAATTGGGTTGATTCCAGGTCCTGCCAATGGCGGGGCTTTATTTTGAGGAGGAGCATTGAAGCTTCAAGAGTATCAGTCTAAGCGTATCTTTGCCCAGTACGGCGTGCCTGTCCCGGAGGGTGGAATAGCTACCACCCCCCAATCGGCGCGCGAGATCGCTAAGCGATTGGGCAAACCGGTGGTCGTAAAGGCCCAGGTCTTGGTGGGCGGCCGAGGGAAGGCGGGGGGCATCAAGTTGGCCAAGACGCCTGAGGAAGCAGAGACCGTGGCTGCTCAAATCCTGGCCATGGATCTGAAGGGGCTGCATGTTAGAAGCGTCCTCGTCGAGGAGGCTTCCGACATTGCCAGCGAGATCTACCTAAGTATGGTCATTGACCGCGCGGCCAAGAGGCCGGTGATGATGGCGTCGTCCGAGGGCGGGGTGGAGATCGAGGAGGTGGCCCGCACGACTCCAGAGAAGATCATCAAGATCATTGTTGATCCCTTCCTGGGCCTGCAGGATTACCAGGTACGAGAAGCGGCCTACGGAATTGGTCTGGGCAGCGATTTGGTGCGGGGTTTCTTGAAGGTGGCCAAAGGGCTATACACTGCTTTCACGAAAAGCGACGCCACCCTGGCCGAGATCAATCCCTTGGTCGTCACTGCTGGCAGGACGCTGTTGGCCGTAGATGCCAAGATGCTTTTGGACGACAACGCCCTCTCCCGCCACCCAGAGCTGGCCGAGATGCGCAGCCTGGAAGAGGAGATGCCAGCGGAGCGCAAGGCGCGAGGCTACGGCATGAGCTATGTCCAGCTCGACGGGACCATCGGCTGCATGGTCAACGGGGCGGGACTGGCCATGACCACCATGGACCTCACCAAGCTGTACGGTGGCGCGCCAGCAAACTTCCTGGACATCGGTGGCGGAGCCAAAGCCGATAAGGTGGCGGCCGCCTTGCGCCTTATCTTATCGGACAAAAACGTCCAGGCTGTGCTGTTCAACATCTTCGGCGGCATCACCCGCTGCGACGAGGTAGCCAGGGGCATCCTGACCGCGCTGGCAGAGGTCGAAACCGACGTGCCCATGGTTGCTCGCCTGGTAGGAACCAATGAGGAGGAGGGCAGGGCGATTCTAGCCGAAGCTAAGATGATAACCGCCACTACTTTAGAGGAGGCAGCTCAGAAAGCGGTGGCTGCTGCGGCCACTTATGGAGAGATGACAGTAGCATGAGCGATAGACATTGCGTTTTCTGCGATATCGTTGAGGGCAAATCACCCGCCGACGTGGTCTTCGAGGACGGAGAGACGCTGGCCTTCATGGACATCAACCCGGCCAATCCCGGCCACACCCTGGTCATCCCCAAGCGACACGTGCGCGATATCTACGGATTGGACGAGGAGGCTGCCGCAGCGGTAATGAAAGCGACGGCGAGGGTAGCCCAAGCGATCAAGAGAGCACTGCAACCCGACGGCATGAACCTGGTTCAGAGCAACGAACGCGCGGGGGGGCAAGACGTCTTTCATTTTCACATGCACGTCATCCCCCGCTGGTACGGCGACGGGCTTCGCCTGGCTCGACCACCAGAGGTGCGAAGAACCATGCCCATCAAGGAAGCGGCCGCCAAGATCCGTCGCGAGGTATCAGGGAATCAGAAAGATGGACCGGCCAATGAAGGTTGATCTCAACTGTGACATGGGCGAGAGCTTTGGCCGCTATCGAATCGGCGCCGATGAGGCCATGATGCCACACATCACCTCGGCCAACATCGCCTGCGGCTACCACGCTGGCGATCCGCTGGTGATGGACAGGACAGTTCGCCTGGCAGCGAAACACAGGGTGGGGATCGGCGCCCATCCTGGCTTCCCTGACCTGATGGGTTTTGGCCGCCGCGCCATGCAGCTCTCGTCTGAGGAGATCGAGAACTACATCTTGTATCAGATCGGTGCGTTAGCTGCCTTCGCTCGCGCCGCCGGTGCGGAGCTGGTCCACGTGAAGCCCCACGGCGCTCTGTACAACATGGCCGCCAAAGACACGGAGCTGGCCAGGGCCATCGTTCACGGCATCGCGCGCTTCAGTAAGCGGCTCATCGTAGTTTGTCCTGCCGGCTCGGCAATGATCGAGGCGGCAAGGGAGGCAGGCCTCCGTGCCGCCCGGGAGGGCTTCGCAGATCGGGCTTACAACCCGGATGGGACACTGCAATCCAGGAAGGAGTCCGGTTCCGTTATCCACGACCCACTAAGGGCGGCTGAACGGGCGGTGGCCATGGTTCTTGACAAAGTGGTTGTCGCCCACACGGGCGAGGAGATACCCCTCCGCGTGGATACCATCTGCGTCCATGGCGACAGCCCGGGCGCCGTCCAAATCGCCCAAGCTATCAGGAAGGAACTGGCGACAGCGGGGATCGAGGTGGTGCCGATGGGGAGTTTCGTCATGGGAACCGCAGAAAGGCTTCTCCCTTATAGCGAGGTCAGGGCACGCTTGGTAGCCAAGGGTATTTTGGAGTAAAGTGATAAACCATCAACTTCAGGAACCGGTGTTACACATCAGGAATAGTAACTACTCAGGCTGGCCGCTTGAAGGTGCCTGGCACTTGCAGAATCCAACAGAAACCGCAGAATCCGCCTGTCACAAAATCGTATGGAATGGCCAGATTCGAGCAGAAGTGCCAGGCACCTGAGCAGTTATCAGGAATATAGAATGACATATTGCGGCGGACCTCGCCTTCTTGTGGCTGGCGACTCGGCACTGGTGATCGAATTCGGCGACGAGATAAACCAGGAGGTGAACCGCAAGGTTCACGCCCTGGCCGACGCCCTGGGGAAAAGCTCGCTCCCCGGCCTGGGTGAGGCTGTTCCCACCTACCGCTCCCTCCTCATTCACTATGACCCCCTCTGCCTTTCCTGCGACGAGGTCAAGGCTTTCGTATTGGAGGTTCTCCAGAAATGTGAGGAGAAATCCCCGCCCAAGGCCAGGGTGGTCGAGATTCCAGTGGTTTACGGGGGGGAGTTTGGCCCAGACATCGAGTTCGTGGCCGAACACAATGGCCTCTCAGTCGAGAAAGTGATAAGCCTCCACTCCGGTGTCACCTACACCGTCTACATGCTGGGTTTCACACCCGGCTTCGCCTATCTGGGCGGGATGCCGGAGGCCATCGCCACCCCACGGTTGGAGACGCCTCGCACTCTCGTGCCAGCGGGCTCGGTGGGCATCGCCGGAGAGCAGGCGGGCATCTACCCCATCGCTACCCCCGGCGGATGGCGCTTGATCGGTAGGACGCCCCTCAAGTTTTTCGGCCCAGAGCGCGACCCGCCCACCCTGCTGAAAGCGGGGGATCTAGTTCGCTTTGTGCCCATGGATGGGGAGGAGCGCGGTGGCTCTTGAGGTTATGGAAGGGGGAATGCAGACCACCGTCCAAAACCTGGGGCGGTACGGCTATCAGCGCTACGGTGTCCCGGTGGCTGGAGCGATGGATTCCTTCGCCTTTCAGGCAGCCAATGCCTTGGTGGGGAACAGCCTAAACGAGGCAGCTCTGGAGACCACCATCGGTGGCCCAACCCTTCGCGCCACCGAGAGCTGCCTGATCGCCGTCACCGGCGCGGATCTAAGTTTACGGGTGAACGGCCGCTCGCTCCCTTCGTGGATGACTGTGTTCGTGCGCAGGGGATGGATCATCGAGTTCGGCGAACAGAAAAGGGGTTGTCGTGCCTATCTGGCCATAGCGGGAGGAATTGACGTACCTCTCATCATGGAGTCGAAGTCCACTTATCTGAGAGGCGGCTTCGGCGGATTCCTGGGACGCGCCTTGAGAGAAGGCGATCTCATACCCGTAGGCCAGACCGCTTTCCACCTCCCAAGCTTGGCGGGCAAAGAGTTTCCAGCGGATCGCATCCCTGATTACAGTGACACGCCTGAGGTCCGTGTCGTCCTCGGCCCTCAGGACGATTATTTCACCGACGAGGGGATAGCAACCTTTCTTTCGAGCGAATACAAGGTTAGCCCCACCTCGGATCGGATGGGCTATCGCCTTCGGGGAGCTGAGATAGCCCACAAAGGGCAGGCGGACATCATCTCCGACGGGATTGTCCTGGGATCGGTGCAAGTACCAGCCGATAAACAGCCCATCGTCATGATGGCCGACCGCCAGACGACGGGCGGATACCCTAAGATCGCCACTGTCATCAGCGCCGACATACCCCTGCTGGCCCAATGTGTGCCGGGCGCCAGCACCGTCACCTTCAAGGCGATAACCGTCGAGGAGGCCCAAGCCTGTTATCGAGAGATGATGGAAGCTTTGTTAATAGATTGAGAGGAGCAACTATGGAAAAGCTATCGTTAGCGGGAGTGTACGCTCCCATTCCAACCCCCTTCGACGCCGACGGGGCGGTCGCCCACGACAAGCTGGCTGAGAACATCGCCAGGTGGAACCAGACGTCCCTGGCAGGTCTCGTCGTCCTGGGATCCAACGGGGAATTCACTTATTTGAGCGATGAGGAGAAGATAGAGGTACTGAAGACCGCTCGCCAGGCCATTCCCAAAGACAAGCTGTTCATCGCCGGAACCGGCTGCGAGTCAACCAGGTGCACGCTGGAGTTGACGGAGCAGGTCGCGGCCATCGGTGCGGACGTGGCCATCATCATCACCCCCAGCTATTACACCTCCAAAATGGACGTCCAGGCGATGCGGCGGCACTTCCTTGAGCTGGCCGAACGCTCCCCTTTGCCCATCCTAATCTACAACATGCCTGCTTTCACGGGCATTGATCTCTCTGCGGAAACCGTGGTGGAGTTGGCGCAGCATCCCAACATCGTGGGCATCAAGGATAGCTCAGGGAGCGTGGTCAAGTTAGGAGCCATCATCAGGGCTATGCCCCCCACCTTCAACGTCTTGGCTGGCTCGGCCAGCTTCCTCTATCCGGCTCTGGTTCTGGGCGCGGTGGGTGCGGTGGCGGCCCTGGCCAACATCGCTCCGGAGCAATGCTATCGCATTTACCGTTATGCCCAGGAGGGGCGGCACGAGGAGGCGCAGCAGTTGCAGTTGAAAATGATCCCTCCCAACGCCGCAGTGACGGCCCGCTTCGGCATCCCCGGCCTGAAGCAGGCGTTGGATTGGCTCGCTTACTACGGCGGCCCAGTACGCTCGCCACTGGGCCCGCTGGACGAGGCCCAACAAGCCACGTTAAAGGCGGTTTTGACCGAAGAAGGAGGAATCCTCGCGGTATGAGCAACGTATTGCGTATTGCGTATCAAGGTCACGCAATACGCACCATTTCTGTTTTGATGGAGTAAGGAGTTCTTCACATGAGCATATTAGTTGACAAAAGCACTCGCCTCCTGGTCCAGGGCATCACCGGGCGGGAAGGAGAGTTTCACACCCGCCAGATGCTGGACTACGGCACCAATGTGGTAGCTGGTGTAACGCCGGGCAAGGGTGACATGGAGATAGCGGGCGTGCCTGTCTTCAATACGGCCAAAGAAGCCGTTAAGACGACCGGGGCCAACACGTCCATCATCTACGTGCCGTCCCGCTTTGCGCCGGATGCCATCTACGAGGCCGCCGACGCCGGCATCCCCCTCATCGTGTGCATCACCGAGGGGATTCCCACCCAGGACATGATCAAGGTAAAAGCATATCTAGATCAAAGAGGAGCGCGATTGATCGGCCCTAACTGTCCCGGCTTGATCACTCCCGGCGAGGCCAAGGTAGGCATCATGCCCGGCCACATCCACAAAACGGGATCGGTGGGAGTGGTCTCCCGCAGCGGCACTCTGACCTATGAAATGGTCTATGATCTGACTGCGCACGGTCTGGGCCAGTCAACCTGCGTTGGCATCGGCGGCGACCCCATTCCCGGCTCTGATTTCATCAACATTCTGACGCTATTCGAGGAAGATGCCTCCACCGAAAAAGTGGTGCTCATCGGCGAGATAGGCGGCGCCTCTGAGGAGCAGGCGGCTGATTTCATAGCCAGCAAAATGACCAAGCCCGTGGTCGCCTTCATCGCTGGAAGAACCGCCCCGCCGGGCAAACGCATGGGCCACGCCGGAGCCATCATCCAGGGCGGCACGGGCACAGCGGCGGAGAAGATTGCGGCTCTGGAGGCGGTCGGCGTAAAGGTGGCCCGCTACCCCGGCGAGATACCTGGGCTACTGCTTTCTTGACAAAATCAAGGGAGGGTGCTATACTTCTGCGCCAGGATGAAAACTATATCACAGCTTTCTGAAGGAACAGACAGCGAATTTGGCGGGGGTGCATTTCGGGGTTCCCCCGCTTTGTTCGCTCAGTAGGCAAGAAAAATGCAATGTTGCATTAATGGGAGGGCGAAGTGAAGTATTGGCGAAAGCCACTGGACATCGAGCAACAAGAGGTCCCTCGTGGTCGAATCCACATTCTGAGGGAACGGTGCAAGGGTTGTAATTTCTGCGTGGAGTATTGTCCACGCGATGTGCTAGAGGTATCTGAAGAGTTTAACACCAAAGGCTATCACCTACCTCGCGTCAAAGACGAGGAAGCTTGTGTTGACTGTGGTCTTTGCGAGATGCTCTGTCCCGAGTTTGCCATCTATCTGAACAATAAGGATGGGGGGGCAGTGTCATGAATAGAGATGGAGTTCTGACTGGTGAGTTCTTCATGATGGGCGACATCGCCTGCGCCGAGGGGGCGATCTCTGCCGGTTGTCGTTTCTTTGGCGGCTACCCCATCACTCCGGCCACAGAGGTTGCCGAACGCATGGCTGCAAGGATGCCCCAGGTGGGGGGGACCTACATCCAGATGGAGGATGAATTGGCCTCCATGATTTCCATACTGGGGGCGTCGTGGGGCGGGGTCAAGTCCATGACCGCCACCTCCGGCCCCGGTTTCAGCTTGATGATGGAGAACCTGGGCCTGGGGATCATGACCGAGACCCCTTGCGTGCTGGTGAACGTGCAGCGGGGCGGCCCCTCCACGGGGTTGCCTACTCTGGTAGCGCAGGGCGATATGATGCAAGCCCGCTGGGGCTCGCACGGTCCCTACGAGATCATCGCCCTGGTTCCCAGTTCCCCGCAAGAGCTTTTCGATTTGACCATCCGCGCCTTCAACCTCTCCGAGAAATACCGCACCCCAGTGCTGGTCATGACCGACGCTGAAGTGGGGCACATGACGGAGAAGGTGGTCATTCCCCCGCCAGAAGAGATCGAAATCTTTTCACGCCGCAAGCCCACTGTCCCGCCCGATGAATATTTGCCCTATGAGGCCGGCGATGATCTCGTGCCCCCTATGGCCAACGCTGGCGAAGGCTACCGCTTCCACATAACGGGACTTACCCACGACGAGCGTGGCTACCCTGGCATGGATGCCGAGACCCAGGAGAGACTTATCTACCGCCTGGTCGAGAAGATCAAGAGAAACAAGGACGATATAATTCAGCTCGAAGAGGATGGCCTGGAGGACGCTGAAGTGGTGGTTTGCTCCTATGGCATCGCCGCTCGTACGGCCCTCTGGCCAGTGGAGTTGGCCCGCAGGGAAGGCATAAAGGTGGGCGTTTTGCGGTTGATCACGGTCTGGCCCTTTCCTGAGGAGCGGATCAGGCAGTTGGCCAGGGAGGTGAAGGCTTTCGTTGTGCCAGAGCTGAACTATGGCCAGATCGTCTTGGAAGTGGAGCGTTGCGCTGCTGGCCAGGCCGAGGCAATCCTTGTTGGCCATGCTGGCGGCGACATTCACAATCCGGAGAAGGTGCTGGAAGCGATCAGGAGGGCAGCGCGATGAGCGACAGTCTAACAATGAACCAGAATCCCGAGAGCCATCCTATGGACTATCTCTTGCGAGAGGATCGGCTGCCCCATATCTGGTGCGCTGGTTGTGGCATTGGCATAGCTTTGACCTGTTTTATCAAAGCCCTCGAAAAATCGGGGCTGGATTTGGACAAGGTAGCGGTGGTTTCAGGGATCGGCTGCACGGGGCGGGTTGCCGGCTACGTCAAACTGGATTCTTTCCACACCACTCACGGGCGAGCGATTCCCTTCGCCACCGGGCTGAAGCTGGCCAATCCTGAGCTCAAAGTGGTGGTCTTCAGCGGCGACGGCGACCTGATCGCCATCGGCGGCAATCACCTTATCCACGCTGCTCGCCGCAATATGGATCTAACGGTTGTCTGCGTCAACAACTTCAATTATGGTATGACCGGCGGGCAGGCGGGGCCAACCACGCCTGTGGATGCTAAGACCAGCACCTCGCCCTATGGCAGCTTCGAGCACCCTTTTAACATCCCTTACCTGGCTGCTGCCAGTGGCGCGGTGTACGTGGCCCGCTGGACGGCCCTCCATGTGCGGCGGCTTGAGAAGTCCATGCTGGAGGCGCTGCAGAAAAGGGGATTCAGTTTCTTGGAAGTCATCTCCCCTTGTCCCACTTTGTATGGTCGCTGGAACAAGCAACGTACGGGCCTGGCCCAGATGCAATACTACCGAGACCAGGGTGTCATAAAGCACGGCATCGATCCCAAGGAAGTCGGTATTGGACTGCACGGGGAGATCATCGAAGGGGTGTTTGTGGATATTGACAAACCTACTTTTCTCGATTATAGCAGTGACGCATTGGCCACGGGTGTCAGATAGAATGCGAGCTGTTTCCTCAATTGGAACGGAGGAATCATGAGTCGAACAGAGATTCGTTTAACTGGTTTTGGGGGGCAAGGCATCATCCTCTCTGGTTACATAGTGGGCAAAGCGGCGGCCATTCACGATGGGAAACAGGCCACTTTCACCCAGAGCTATGGGCCTGAGTCGCGGGGCGGGGCTTGCAGCGCTCAAGTGATCATCTCTGATGAGCCAATCAGCTACCCCCATCTCACTGATCCAGCCGTTCTGGTCGTGATGTCGCAGGCGGCCTATAACAAGTACGCCCCAGATGTGAGCGAAGGAGCTTTGCTCATCATTGACGAGGATTTGGTGGAGACGGGTGAGATAGCTGGCGATCTTGGAAGTGGAAACGGCGTGAAGCTGCTTTCGGTCCCGGCCACGCGCCTGGCTGAGGAGATGGGGCGGAAGATCGTGGCCAACATCGTCATGCTGGGCTTCTTCGCCGCTGTGACCGATGCGGTCTCCGTGGAAGCCATGCAAGAGGCAGTTCGCTCCTCTGTCCCCAAAGGAACCGAAGAGTTGAACCTGAATGCCTTTCAGAAGGGCTACGAGTATGGGAAGGCAGCGGATTGATAGCGGATAAGCGGATGGGGATGGGCTATGAGTAAGGCCATATTGATCGTGCTTGGAAGTGGAAACGGCAGCGGTAGCATTGCTGGCCTGCAGGCCGCCCTTGATCTGGCCAATTCGGGTCTGGAAGTTTACCTGGTAGAAGAAGCGCCCTTTCTCAACGGTCACGTCGAGATACTCCCGCGCCTCTTTTTGGAAGCGGTCAAACACCCGAACATCCAGCTCCTCACCCAGGCTGAGGTAACGCAGCTCCAGGGTGAGCGAGGCGATTTCCAGGTTGAGCTGCAGCACCATCCCCGCTATGTGGACATGGCCAAGTGCACGGCTTGTGGCGAGTGCATCCCTGTCTGCCCCGTAACAGTGCAGCCAGATAGCAAGACAGCCATCTACAAGCCCGACAGCGCTGTGCCGAGCATCTTTGCCATTGAAAAGCGTGGGCCTGCGCCCTGCAAAGTAGCCTGTCCGGCCGGTATCCACGTCCAGGGCTACGTGGCCCTCATCGCTCAGGGCAAGTTCGCCGAGGCCCTGGCCCTCATCCGCGAAGCCATCCCCTTCCCCGGCATCTGTGGCCGCGTCTGCAACCATCCCTGCGAGGCAGCCTGTCGGCGGGCCGAGCACGATGAGCCCATTGCGATTGAATACCTCAAGCGCTTCGTGGCGGATTACGAAGCGTCTCAACACTCAGGCGACTCAGCATCCCAGAGCTATGACGCTACGGCGCTAAGACGCTACGACGCTAAGAAGGTTGCCATCGTCGGAAGCGGGCCCGCCGGCCTCACCGCCGCACACTTCCTGGCCCGCGAAGGCCATTCCATCACCGTCTTCGAAGCCCTGCCTGTGGCTGGCGGCATGATGGCGGTGGGTATCCCTGACTATCGCTTGCCAAGAGATGTCCTGCAGAGCGAGATCAAGGCCATCGAGGACTTGGGGGTGGAGATACGGACCAACACCACCATCGGCCCGAACGGTGATCTGTCTTTGGATGACCTCAGAAGAGATTACGATGCCGTGTTCGTGGCGGTGGGCGCTCATGGCAGCCGCAGATTGAACGTTGAAGGTGAGGACATGGCCGGCGTGCTTCACGGGGTTGATTTCCTGCGTGAGGTGAATCTGGGTCCTTCGACTGTAAGCGAAGCGGCCTCAGGACGCGGCCGGGAGGTCGCGGTCGGCGAGAAGGTGCTGGTGATCGGTGGAGGCAACGTAGCCATTGACTCGGCCATGGTGGCCAGGCGGTTGGAGGGGCGGCAAGTCGCCATCCTTTATCGCCGTTCCCGCGAAGAGATGCCCGCCGATCCCTGGGAGATCGAAGAGGCTGAAGAAGAGGGCATCGCCTTTCAATTTTTAACGACGCCGACCAGGGTGTTGGGTGCGAACGGGCGGGTGACGGGTCTGGAATGTCTGCGTATGGAACTGGGAGAGCCGGACAAGAGTGGGCGAAGGCGGCCCCTGCCCATCCCCGGTTCGGAGTTCACGGTCGAGGCGGATACGGTCATCGTGGCTATTGGACAGACATTGGAGGCTGAGAGCTGGAAACTGGAAACTGGAAACTGGATCGCCGTTGATCCGCTCACCCTGGCGACCGATGTGCCGGGCGTCTTCGCTGGCGGCGATGCGGTGACGGGACCGGCCACGGCCATCGAGGCTATAGCTGCCGGCAAACGGGCGGCTGAGTCCATTCTGCGATACATCAGGGGCGAAGACCTGGCCACCGGACGCACACTGGAGCCGCCCGACATCAGTGGCATCGAATACTACACCCCACCCGTCGTCGAGCCAGAAGTCAGGGCGCCAATGCCCAAGCTCTCTCTGGCTGAGAGAGTTGGTTTCGCCGAGACCAACCTGGGCTTCAGCGAGGAAGAGGCCGTGGCCGAGGCGGCTCGCTGTCTCTCCTGCGGCGTCTGCTCCGAATGCCTGGAGTGCGTCAAGGTCTGCGAACCCCAGGCCATTGACCACGCGGCACAGGGAGAACGTCTAATCATGGACGTCGCGGCGGTGATTCTGGCGAATGGCTGTGGCAACGTCTATCAGTTGCCCCAGCAGCAGGGTGTGTACTCGGTCGAGCCAGAGGACGTGTTGGAAGCCTCCGCTATTGCTGCCAAAGTCATGGCCGACCTGGCCGCGTATCGAACGTTTCCTTCAGCCCCCTCTTTTCCCACGCTCTCCCCGATTCCTTCCAGAACTGGCGTTTTCGTCTGCCGCTGTGGCGGCGAGATCGGCGACGTCGTGGATGTGGATGCAGTGGTCGCTGAGGCCCGCCGTTGGCCGGGCGTGGCTTTTGCCCAGTCCATCCCCTTCGCCTGCCACGAGGAAGAAGCGGAAGCCATCCAGCAGGCCGTCCTTGAGGTGGGCCTGGATCGGGTGGTGCTGGCCGCTTGCTCGTGCTGCTCCCTCGACCAAGTTTGCGATAGTTGTACCTATCAGCGGGTGCGGTGCAAATTGAAGACTGAAAGCTGGAAGCTGAAAACTGGCTTTGAGTTCGTCAACATCCGCGAGCAGTGCGCCTGGGTACACGCCACTGAGCCGGATAGAGCCACGACTAAAGCCAGGGACATCATCGCTTCCGCTGTAGCCAAGGTGCAGCACGACGGGGCCAGGACCAGGAGTGTCGTTCCCCTTGACAAAAGCGTATTGGTGATCGGAAACGGGATGGCTAGCGCGGTCTGTGCAGATGCATTAACGACCCAGGGGTTCCGAGTGTTTCGGAGTGAGGCCCCGCCGCTAACCATGAGCGGTTCCTTGGGCAATTACACGGCGGTCATGCCTGAACCGGGTGGTGAGCTGAGGGTCGGGGCCATCGTCCTGCTCCCTGCGGATGAGGGAGGATTAGAGATTAGAAATTGGATATTGGACGTCAGCAATCGGGGTGTCTTTACCTATCGTCCAGATGATGGGCAAGATGCGAAAGTCTGGGGTATGGTCACTGCCTCCAGAGTTGCTGCGTTGCTAGGCAAGGGCTGGGCTGTGGTCGAGCCTGTCGTCGCCCAGGTTGATCCCGCCCGCTGCCGGGCCTGTGGTACCTGCCAGGAAATCTGCGAGCTCCACGCTGTCCGGGTGCGCGAAAACGGGCAGGGCGTGCTGGTCGCCCAGGTGGACGAGGCTGCCTGCCAGGGCTGTGGAACCTGCGTTGCTCACTGCCCGTCTGGCGCGATCACGGCAGGGTATTCGACGGACAGGCAGATTGAAGCGATGTTAGTTGAGTTGATTAGGTTGTAAATGTAGGGGTGAACGTGGGAAACGTGTTGGTGCTGTACGATAGCAAGACCGGCAACACGGCCAAGATGGCCGACTACGTCGCCGAGGGAGCGGGGGAGGTGGAGGGCGCCGCGGTGCGGCTTCTTTCGGTGAACGAGGCATCTGCAGATGACGTCTTCTGGTGTGACGGGCTGGCGGTGGGCAGCCCCACTTACGTGGGCGTCGTGTCGTGGCGCATGAAGCGCTTCTGGGATGAGGTCGTGCCGAAAGCGTGGGGCAAGGTAGATGGCAAGATCGCGTGTGCCTTTTCCTCCTCAGGCGGGTGGGGCGGCGGTGCGGAGCTAACCTGCCTTTCGCTGTACATCCTGCTGATGAACTTTGGCTTTCTCGTGTTCGGCGTCCCCGATTACGTCGGCGAGGCGTTCACGCTACACCACGGAGCCGTCGTGGCCCGTGAGCCGAAGCGAGAGGAAGAGATCGCCGCCTGCCAGCGGTTGGGGAAGCGGCTGGCGCAGTGGGTGGCGGTGTACGTAGATGGGCGTGAGGAGCACTGCCCAGGCCCCATCGAGCAGCGTTAGCGCGCGCTAGCCCTCACCGCAGGCGACGCTGCTTCGCGGCCCTGTATCGCGCCACGATGGCTCTCTGGTAGTTTGCATGGTTGCTTTGCCAAGTGGTCAATTCTTTGCCACGAATGACACGAATTTTCACTAATTTTTATTTTTCGTGTCAATTCGTGCAATTCGTGGCAAATTTCTCAGCTTGACCCTGCGAAATCCTAAAGAGCCGCCACGATTTGACCAATCACTGATAAGAGAAAGATTATGACGGAACCTAGCGTAGTTGTGTTCACTTGCAATTGGAGCGCCTACAGTGCCCTGGAGACGGCTGGCTCCAAGCGGTTGGCCTATCCGGCCCATGTGCGTCCCATCAGGGTGATGTGCCTGGGGCGGCTGCACCCGGGCCTCATTCTCAAGGCCTTCGAGTTGGGAGCCGACGGTGTCTTGCTCCTGGGCTGCCCACCTGGAGAGTGCCACTACGATTTCGGTAACCAACGGGCGGAGGAGCTCTTCCAAGAGACCAAGTCCCTCGCTCATCTCCTGGGCATTGAGGACGAACGGCTTAAGCTGGACTGGGTGGGGACAGGAGAAGGAGAGGCGTTTGTGCAAAAAGTGACCGAGTTTTATGAGCAGGTTGTAGGTTGTGACAAGTAAGTTGTGGCTCCTTGCTACAACCTACCTGCTACCATCTACCTACAGGAGAACCATGGAAGCCATTCAGCAGATAATCAAGAACACCAAAGCCTATTACTGTCTGGAGTGCGGCAAGTGCACCTCGATCTGCCCCATCTCGCGGCGGGACTCTGCCTACTCGCCTCGCCTGACGGTGGAGAAGGCCTTATGGGGCAAGGGGGAGGAGCTGTTGACCGACGCGCTGCTCTGGTCTTGCCTCACCTGCCAGCAGTGCTCCGTGCGCTGTCCGTCAGACGTCTACTACGTGGAGTTCATCCGTGACATGCGAGCCCTGGCGCGGGAGAGGAACGAGGAGGGTCTCTGTTCACACGGCGAAGCCATCCAGACCTGGATGCGGATGATGGCTTCGCCCGAGCTGAAGCAAAATCGCCTGGAGTGGCTTAACGAAGGGCTTCAGACTTCCACTGATTCCGATACCGTCTACTTCGTTGGCTGTCTGCCATATTATGATGTTCTCTTCGACAAGATCGGCACCCAGGGTGTGGAAATCGCCCAGAGCGCCGTCAGGGTGCTCAACCGCCTGGGCATTGAGCCTACCGTCCTGGAGAACGAGCGCTGTTGCGGCCACGACCTTCTGTGGGATGGGGACATCGCCACTTTCTACAAGCTGGCCGAACTGAACATCGCCATGTTGCAAGCGACGGGGGCCAAGCGCATCGTCACTACCTGCCCAGAGTGCGCCCACACGCTAAAGGTTGACTATGCCACCTACGTGGGCGACCTGGGGATGGAAGTGATACACATCGCCGAGCTCGTGGCCCAGAAGATGGCAGAAGGCAAATCACGCATCACGCACCACGCACCACGCATCGCGACATATCACGATCCTTGTCGTCTGGGGCGATACCTGGGCGTCTATGACGCGCCCCGGCAAGTGATCAAGGCCCTGGGCCTGGAACTGGTAGAGATGGAGCACAGTGGCAAGAATGCCCTATGCTGCGGCACCAGTTGCTGGACCAACTGTGGAGCCGTCAACAAGCAGATCCAGGTGGACCGCCTGCGCGAAGCCCAGACCACCGGCGCTGAGCTATTGGTCACTGCCTGCGCCAAGTGCCAGATCCATTTCAAGTGCGCTCTGGATGATGCTGCCGTCAGCGAGGAGATTGGGATAGAAATACGCGATTTGGTCACTTTAGTGGATGAAACACTGGCTCAGGAGGGGGAGGGGAAATGGCTGAGAGAAATATCGTAGTGATCGGCATGGGTTACGTCGGCATTCCTTGCGCCGTGCTTTTGGCCGACGTGCCCGGCCACAAGGTAGTAGGAGTGCAGCGCCGCTCTGAGCGCTCCGGGTGGAAGATCGATGTCTTGAACCAGGGCAAGAGCCCTTTTGAGGGAGACGAGCCGGGGCTGGCTGAGTTGATCGCCCGGGTGGTGGAAAAGGGGACCTTCCGGGTGACGGACGACATTTCGGTCTGCAAGGACGCCGACGTCATCTTGATTGACGTTCAGACACCGACCGATAGCCGCCGGGTTCCTCAATACCGCTCCCTGCGTGAGGTCAGCGCGGGGGTGGGCCAGCACTTGCAGAAGGGCGCTTTGGTGGGCCTTGAATCAACGGTCGCGCCTGGCACGACCCAGAACATCGTGCAGCCCATTCTGGAGGAGACCTCTGGCCTGAAGGCCGGCCGCGATTTCTCTCTGGCCTTTTCCTACGAGCGAGTGATGCCGGGCAAGCTTCTTGAATACCTGGTTGATTTTCCCCGCGTGGTGGGGGGCATTGACGCCAGGAGCACGGAGTTGGCGGTGGAATTGTACCGCACCATTGTCAGACAGGAGATCACGGCTACCAATGTCCTCACCGCAGAGCTGGCCAAGACGGTGGAGAACGCCTATCGAGACGTCAACATCGCTTTCGCCAACGAGATGGCCCTGGTGTGCGAGAGCCTGGGGGTGGACGTCTACGAGATGCGGGAGATGATCAACGCCCGCCCGGACCGCCACATGCACATCCCCGGCGCCGGCGTGGGTGGCCATTGCCTGCCCAAGGACACCTGGCTGCTGCGCTTCGGAGTGAAGGAATACGGCAGCCGCGATGTGGACACAGCGATGATCACCCGAGCGCGCCGCATCAACGACGCCATGCCGGCTCAGATGGCGCGCCTGGTAGAGGAGGCGCTGGCCGAGGTGGGCAAAGAGGTCAAGGGGGCACGGGTGGCGGTGCTGGGCATCGCCTACCTGGAGGATTCGGACGACGTCCGCAACACCCCGGCTCAGCCGCTGATCAATACCTTGCGGGCCAGGGACGCCTCAGTCATCGCTCACGATCCCTTTGTCTGGGGCTACGAGGGCGGGGAGTTGACTCGCGATCTGGACGAAGCCCTGCGCGGAGCCGATTGCCTGGCTCTGGTCACCAAACACCAGAAGTACTTCGGGCTGGACCTGGAGCAGGTGAAAGCACTGATGCGCACGCCGATCATCGTTGACGGTCGGAACGTCTTCAGCGCCAAGTCGTGCCGGGAGGCGGGGTTCATTTATCGGGGGATTGGGAAGGGGAGTCACTAGATTCGCGTAAGACGCGAAGTCGTTGCTAGATCGCGCTTGTCAACAAGAAAAGGAGGTATCTTCTCAAAAAGTAGGGGCGAACCTGCGTGTTCGTCCCTGGGGCAGACACACGGGTCTGCCCCTACCCCGGAATATTGAGAAGATACAAAAGGAGCGAGTGGAGTGGTTGAGAACTTCTTCATTGAGGGTGTACTGCCCCTGCTGGAGAGAATGGCTTTTGTGATCTTTGCGGCGCTGCTTTTCTCCAGAACAGAGCTTTTCAGGAAAGCAGTGAAAAGCGAATGTACGCTTCTGCAAAAGGCCCTGTTCTCTGTTTTTTTCGGGATCCTCGCGGTTTATGGAACGCTGAGGGGAATCAAAGTGCTGGGCGCAATAGCAAACATCAGGGATTTGGCGCCATTGATGGCTGGGGTGCTCGGCGGACCTGTTGCCGGAACCCTCACTGGAATAATCGGGGGGATTCACAGGCTTTCAGAGGGTGGCTTTACTGCAATTCCTTGCTCGCTGGCAACAATTCTAGCCGGACTTATGGCAGGGATTCTGTCAAAGAGAATGAGGGGTGAGAATTTGCTGGTCAAGGG
>CAYWWC010000061.1:2392-16942 GCA_964461615.1 uncultured Anaerolineae bacterium | reverse complement strand
TACATTGGCCTCAGCCCGCAGCGCTACGTGGGCGAAGCTGGCGATGACTTTGCCATCGACCTGATCGCGGTTGACTGGGAGGGCGAACGCCTGCCAGAACGAGAGATCGAGGTCAGCTTCTACCGCCGCGAATGGGAGAACGTCTTCGTGGAGAACGAGGTCGGCGGCGGCGACTGGGAGACCGAGACCAAGGACACGCTGGTGGACACCGTTCGCGTGGCCAGCGACGAGTTGGGTGAAGCAGTGGCCAGCTTCGTCCCGCCCCAGGGCGGCTCCTACAAAATCGTCGCCGAGGATCCGGATCCCAACAGCGACGTTCGCTCTTCGATTTTCGTGTGGGTCACTGGTGCGGAGTACGTCTCCTGGCGGCGCGAGAACCACGACCGCATCAATCTGATCTCCGACAAGAACAGCTACGAACCGGGCGAGACGGCGGAGATTCTCATTCCGTCCCCCTTTGCCGGCCCGCACTGGGCGCTGGTCACGGTGGAGCGTGGCCGCATCATCCGCCACGAGGTGATTCAGATCGCTAGCAACAGCCAGGTCTACCGGTTGCCCATCCAGGACGGCGACGCGCCCAACATCTACGTGTCTGTGGTATTGATCAAGGGACAGACCGCGCGCGATAGCTCCGCCGACGCGCCCCTGGCTGACTACAAAGTGGGCCTCCTGCCGCTGGACGTCGCGCCGCGCGCCCAAACGCTGAACGTCTCCGTCGCCCCCGACCGGCCTCAGGCCCAGCCTGGCGAAGAGGTCACGTATCTCGTCCAGACCACGGACGCTGACGGTGCCCCGGTCTCAGCCGAGCTATCGCTGGATTTGGTGGACAAGGCCGTTCTGAGCCTGCTGCCCCGGCCGTCGAACGCCATCAAAGAGACATTCTATGGCCGGCAGGGTCTCAGCGTTCAAACGGCCAGCGGCCTGGCCATTTCGGTCAATCGCCTGCTTCAAGAGATCGAGAATGACCTGGAAGTCGCGGCTATGGCAACTCCACAGGCGATGGGAGCGGTGGTTGCTGAGGGTGAGGTAATGATGGAGAGCAAGATGGCCTTTGAAGCGCCCGAAGCGGCCCCGCGAGCGACAGCGCCGCCGGGCGTCGAGCTGAGGGAGGAGTTTGCCGATACTGCCTACTGGAACCCGGTCGTCACCACCGATCCCGGCAGCGGCGCAGCCGAAGTGACGGTGAAGCTGCCGGACAACCTCACCACCTGGGTGATGCGAGGGGTCGGCCTATCGGGCCAGGCCATCTCGTCGCTGAAGGTCGGCGAAGGCACGTCCGAAATCGTGGCCACCCTGCCGCTGCTGATCCGCCCCGTAGCCCCGCGCTTCTTCGTGGTGGACGATCGAGCCGAGCTGGCAGCGCTGGTCAGCAACAACACCGATGCCGCGCTGGAGACCAGGGTCAGTCTTAGCGTCGAGGGAGTCTCGCTGCAGAGCGACGCCGAGCAGATAGTGAACATCCCCGCCCACAGCGAGACCAAGGTAACGTGGGATGTGACCGTCCAAGACGTCCCTCAGTCCCAGTTGATCTTCGCCGCCGTCTCCGACGAGTACGCCGACGCCAGCAAGCCGCGCCTCACGACGGGGCCTGGCGGGTCGCTGCTGGTACTGCGCTACACCGCGCCCGACATCGTCGGCACCGGCGGCCAACTGGTCGAGGCCGGCAGCCGAACCGAGGTCGTCGCACTGCCGCCGCGCTTCGATGATCGCCAGGGCGAGCTCAGCATCCGGCTCGATCCCAGCCTGGCGGCCGGCATGAGCGACGGGCTCACCTACCTGGAGCACTTCCCGTACGAATGCGCCGAGCAGACCGTCAGCCGCTTCCTACCCAACGTGCTCACCTATCGAGCACTGACCGAGTTGGGCATCGAGGATCGGGAGTTGACCGAGAAACTACCGAAGCTAGTGGAACAAGGCCTGGAGAAGCTGTACCTTCAGCAGCACTCCGACGGTGGCTGGGGCTGGTGGGTCGACAACGAGAGCAACCCGCATCTATCGGCCTACGTGGTCTTCGCCCTGCTCAAGGCTCGCCAGGCCGACTTCCCGGTGGAGCCCGAGGTCATCAGCAATGGTGAGTCGTACTTGCTGAGCCAGGTGCAGGAAACGCGCCAGTTCGAGAGCTACCGCTACGCCAACCAGCAGGCATTCCTGCTGTACGTGCTGGCAGAGGACGGCAAGGCGCCCAGCCAGGCGTTGGATGCGCTGTACAAAGATCGGGAAAAACTCAGCCACTACGGGCGGGCCTTCTTGGCGCTGTCTCTGGGTCTAGCCAACCAGGCCGAGGGGCGCGTTGACACCCTGCTGTCGGACATCAACAACGCCGCCATCCTCAGCGCCACCGGTGCCCATTGGGAGGAGGAGAACTACGACTGGTGGGCCATGAACACCGACACGCGCTCCACGGCAGTGATCCTGGACGCTCTGGCCCGGCTGGACCCGGACAACGCGCTGATCCCCAACGTGGTGCGCTGGCTCATGGTCGCCCGGCGGGACGGCATCTGGGAGACTACCTACGAAAGCGCCTGGGCCCTCATCGGCCTGACCGATTGGATGCGCGTCACCGGTGAGCTCGAGGCCGATTACGCCTACACCGCCTTGCTGAACGATGGCGAGATAATGTTGGGGACAGCTACGCAAGAGAACGTGCAAAAGAGCGTGAAGCAGAGGATTGCCATCGCCGACTTGGTGCTCGACAGCAATCGCCTGACCATCGCGCGTGGTGAGGGGACGGGCCGGCTGTACTATACCGCGCATCTCAAGGTGTACCTGCCGGTGGACGAGATCAAGCCGGTGGATCGAGGCGTCGTCGTGCAGCGCCGCTACACGCTGGCCAGTTGCCAGGATGGCGCCGCCTGTACCGATGTGCAAGAAGTCGCGCTGGGCGACGTGATCCGCGTAGACCTGACCATCATCGCGCCCAACGACCTGTACTACGTGGTGGTGGAGGATCCGCTGCCCGCCGGCGCCGAAGCCATTGACACCGGCTTGGCGACGACCAGCCTGCTGGCTATGGACCCCAGTCTGAGCCGTCAGCCAGAGGATGACCGTTACTATCCATTCTACTGGTGGTGGAACTGGTACAGCCGCAGCGAGCTGCGCGACGAGAAGGTCGTCCTGTTCGCCGACTACCTGCCCAAGGGCACCTACGAGTACTCGTACACCATGCGGGCAACGCTGCCCGGCGACTACCATGTGATCCCGACGGTGGCTCAGGAGTTCTACTTCCCCGAGGTGTTCGGGCGGAGCGACGGCCGGCTGCTTTCGATTGGGCGGTAGCGGGAGCGAACCATGAGCTAGAGACGACAGGGAGATGGAGAGAAGGGGCAGGGAAGAGCCGCGCGCGCGACCTGGGGAGGAGGGGTTCTTCACTACCTCAGGAGCAAGTGAAATGAAATGAGAAGAAGGAAGTGATGCCCATACTAGCCGTGCCAGACACATCCGACTGGCTGATCTTCTGGGTCGTCGCTGCGGCCCGCTTTCTGCTGCCGCTCACCATCCCGCGGTATCCGTTGCCTGGAATCGTGGTCTCGCTGGTGCTCGATGCCGTTGACCAGACCATCTTTCAGCAGTTCACCAGCCTGCCGTTGGACGGTTACCAGGGCTATGACAAGGCGCTCGACATCTACTACCTGACCATCGCCTACATCTCGACGCTGCGCAACTGGGTGAACGGCTTTGCGTTCCAGGTCAGCCGCTTCCTCTTCTTCTGGCGACTGGCGGGCGTGGCGTTGTTCGAACTCACCCACCTGCGTCCGCTGCTGCTGATCTTTCCCAACACCTTCGAGTACTTCTTTATCTTCTACGAGGCCCATCGCCTCCGCTGGGACCCGAAGCGGATGACCAAGAAGCTCCTGATCGGCGCTGCCGCGTTTATCTGGATCGTGATCAAACTGCCGCAAGAGTACTGGCTCCACATCGCCCAGGCCGACTTGACCGATTGGGTCAAGGCCAGCCTTCAGACCCAGCCCGTAGCCTTTCTGGCTGTGCTCGCTGTGCTGGCCATCGTCCTGGTAGCCGTCTGGCGGTTCGCCAGACAGCGATTGTCGCCCGCCGATCGAGCGCTGGCCTTCTCCGCCGATGCGCACCAGCCGACTTTCACCGTGGCACAAGTGCGCAGCGCGGTGGTCAGTGAGGCCAAGAGCATCGTGGATACCGCGCTGGTCGAAAAGATCGTCCTGATCACCCTGGTGAGCATCAGTTTTGCCCAGGTGCTTCCGGACATGCAGTCCAGCAACCTTCAGCTCGCCATCGGTGTGGCGCTGGTCGTCACTATCAACACGGCGCTGAGCCACTGGCTAGCGCGGCGCGGGTTCGGGTGGGCGTTTGCACTGCGGCAGTTCATGGTGACGGCTGTGGTCAACTTGGGCTTGATCCTGGCATACGCCTTCCTGCGATCCGGGTTCGACGCTCCGGTCAGCATAGGGAACGTGCTGTTCTTTGCCCTTCTGTTGACGCTGCTCGTCACCCTCTTTGATCACTATCGCCAGGTGTACCTGATGCGCTTCGGCGCGAAACGCCTGGCCGACTAACCTTTCGACCCAGGACGTGATAGACTCGATTCGGCGCTGAGGGGGAGACGATCCTCCTGAGAGACGACAAAAGCCACCTGCGTTAACCGCGCAAGCGGCTTTTGTATTGCCAGAGGAGAGGATTTAGAAGTTATCCGGCTACCAGATTGTCCTCACGTGTCTGGACTCGCTGATGATCCCGTCACCTGTCAGAATTGGCGCCCCCAGCCACTTTGCCGTGCCGACGATGATGCGGTCGTGCAGTTCAGGAACGTCATCCACCTCGGCAGCCGCTAGGACAACGTCAGCGTTGACCGGAACGATCCCATAGTTAACACTGCTGGACACATGCCTGATCAGCTCATCGAGACACACATCCACCCTTTTTGCTTCCGACAGGTACAGGACTTCCATCAGCGTGATGGCGGATAGGTAGACGTGATGTTTGCTGGTGTCAGCATCCCGCAAGATTTGGGCTGCTTGGGGCCCAAGAGCGGGATGCCCACGCAGGTGGCGGACGATGGCCACGGTGTCAGCCAGATATTCCATGCTGCCTACACCTTCCGCGGAAGCTGCGCCGTCACTTGCTGCCGCAAGGCCCGCACCTCTGCATCCGTCACATCAAAATCCAGGTGCTTCCATAGCCCGCCCAGGGACACGACTTTTCGGGGTTGTTGAACCTGGTATTTGAACTTGAGGAAGTCGAGGAAGTGAGAAAGCTCATCAAAGCTCTCGGAGGGCAATCCGTCAATGGCCTGGTACATCTGTTGCTTGACAGCTTGTCCTGTGCTCATTTTTCATTCACCTTTCCGGATGTGTTCATCAGCGCTGATTATAGCATAGAAAACCAGTCAGGTCAACTGGCACCACCGCCTCCGCATCAACCACATTGGCGGTGGTGCCCTGTTTCTGAACTATTGACCCTGTCCTCCGCGCCTTCCGTGTCATCCAAGTTCCCTATGTTCCTGCCGCCAGCCGTTCTCCAGCCCCGCCTCGTCGAAAGCGCTCAAGGCCTCCTCGTACTCAACAGTGGTGATCTTGCGGCCCAGGATGGGGTGGCCTACGGCTTTGTGAGCGGGGAAGTACTGATCCATCAAACTGACGTGGACGCGGGGCGACAGGTTCGCGGCCAGCCAGCGCAGCACCGTTGGCGTGCCTGCCAGACCGTCGGGCAGGACCAGGTGGCGGACGATGAGGCCCCGTCGGGCGATGCCTTCCTCGTCCAGAACCAGCTCCTCGCCCACCTGGCGGTACATCTCCTTGAGGGCGACGCGGTTGGCCTCTACATAACGCACGAAGCCCGACAGGCGTCGGGCGGTTGCGCCGTCGGCGTACTTGGCGTCGGGCAGGTAGATGTCCACCACACCCTCTAAGAGCTTCAGCGCGTCCACCGTATCGTAGCCGCTGGTGTTGTAGACCAGGGGGAGGCGGAAGCCCATCGCGATGGCGTGGGGGAGAGCAGCCATGACCTGGGGCGCGAAGTGGGTTGGTGTGACCAGATTGATGTTGTGGCAGCCCTTGCGTTGCAACTCCAGCATCATCTCCGCCAGGCGTTCCACGGAGACCTCATTGCCCACCCCCAGTTGGCTGATGGGGTAGTTCTGGCAGAAGAGGCAGCGAGCGGTACAATGGGAGAAGAAGATAGTGCCTGAGCCACGGGTTCCGCTGATGGGCGGCTCCTCCCAGGGGTGCACGTTCCAACTGGCAACCTTGGGCTTCGCTCCTACTCGGCAGAAACCCTGCTTCCCCTGCAAGCGGTTCACCCCGCACTCTCGCGGGCAGAGGCGGCAATCCTCCAAACAAGCATAAGCCCGCTCAATGCGGCGGGCCAGTTCACCGTTGCGATATAGGTTGAGGTAGCTGGGAAGTGTCTCTATGCTCACGGTTGCGTCACAGTTTCTGTTAGCGCAAGTAACCGCCGGGTCAAGTAAGAGGCTAGCGTCGGCTGAGTAGGAGCGGAGCGACGTATCGAAGCCAAGCGGGTTGCGCCCTTAGCCCCGCTCGCATCCTGGGTTTCGATACGACCTAAAGGTCTACCCAACCGGCGGATGCTCACTGGCCTCTCGATGGTTAACCTAGGACTTATTCGCCTCCCCTAACGCCCCAACTTCCTCACCCTCTCCCACTCAGGCACGTCTTCTTCCATGTCCGACAGCTCGCGGCGCAGGTCGTAGATTTGGTCGCGCAGTAGGGCCGCCTTCTCGAACTCCAGCGCCTGGGCGGCAGCCTTCATCTGCCTCTCTAGCTCTTTGATCAAACGAGCCAGCTCTTGCTTGGGCATCTCCGCCGCCACGCGGTACTCGGCGCGTTCTTCAGCTACAGCGCGCACGCGGGCGGTCAGGTCGCGTACTTCTTTGACGATGCTCCGGGGCTCAATGCCGTGCTCTTTGTTGTAAGCCGTCTGGATGCTGCGGCGACGGTTGGTCTCATCAATGGCCTGCCTCATGGCGTCTGTAAGCCCGTCGGCGTACATGATCACCTGGCCGTTGATGTGGCGGGCTGCCCGACCGATGGTCTGGATGAGGGCCTGGCCGCTTCTCAGGAAGCCCTCTTTGTCGGCGTCTAGGATCGCCACCAGCGACACCTCAGGCAGGTCAAGCCCCTCTCTGAGCAGGTTGATCCCCACCACTACGTCGTAGACGCCCAGGCGCAGGTCTCGCAGTATCTCGACTCGCTCCAGGGTCTGGATCTCCGAGTGCAGGTAGTGCACCTTGATTCCCATCTCGGCCAGGTAATCAGCCAGGTCCTCGGCCATGCGCTTGGTGAGGGTGGTTATCAGCGTGCGCTCGCCCCGCTCCAACCGCTGGTTGATCTGGTGGATCAGGTCATCTATCTGGCCTTTGATCGGCTTGACGGTGACCTCAGGATCCACCAGGCCGGTGGGGCGGATGATCTGCTGTACCACCTGGGCCGACTGTTCCAGCTCGTAGGCCCTCGGCGTGGCCGAGGTGTAGATGACTTGCTTGATCCTCTCCTCGAACTCCTCGAAGTTCAGGGGACGGTTGTCCATGGCGCTGGGCAGCCGGAAGCCGTATTCCACCAGGGTCTTCTTGCGGGCGGCGTCGCCGTGGTACATCCCCCGCACCTGGGGGATGGTCATGTGGGACTCGTCCATGAAGAGCAGGAAGTCGTCGGGGAAGTAGTCGAGTAGGGTCCAGGGCGGGCTGCCGGGCTCGCGCTGGGAGAGATGGCGGGAGTAGTTCTCGATGCCCCCGCAGTAGCCGACCTCGCGTAGCATCTCCAGATCGTATTGGGTGCGTTGCTCCAGCCGTTGGGCCTCCAGGAGCTTGCCCTGGGCTCGGAGTTCCGGTAGACGTTTCCCCAACTCTTCCTCGATGTCCTGCAGAGCCAGAGTCAGCTTCTCTTGGGGAGTGATGAAGTGCTTGGCCGGGTAGATGGCGATTTCCGAGTGCGTGGTCAGCACCTCCCCGGTCAGGGGCTCAATCTCGGTGATGCGGTCTATCTCGTCGCCCCAGAACTCCACGCGGTAGGCCAAATCGTCGTAAGCGGGGAAGATCTCCAGGGTGTCACCCCGCACCCGAAAGCGGCCGCGGGCGAAGTCCACGTCGTTGCGCTCGTAGTGGATGTCCACCAGGTGACGCAGCACTTTGTCCCGCCTGCGGGTTTGCCCCTGGTGCAGGCTGACTACCACTTTGCCATACGCCTCGGGGTCTCCGATGCCGTAGATGCAGGAGACCGAGGCCACGATGACCACATCGCGGCGGGAGAACAGGGACGAGGTGGACGCCAGCCGCAGCCGGTCAATCTCTTCGTTGATGGAAGCGTCCTTCTCAATGTAGAGGTCGTGGCGGGGCACGTAGGCCTCGGGCTGGTAGTAGTCGTAGTAGCTTACGAAGTACTCCACCGCGTTGCGGGGGAAGAACTCCTTGAACTCGGCGTAGAGCTGAGCGGCGAGGGTTTTGTTGTGGCACATCACCAGGGTTGGCCGCTGCACCTGCTCGATGATCTGAGCCATGACGTAGGTCTTGCCGGTGCCGGTGGCCCCCAGCAGAGTCTGGCGCTTGTGGCCCTGATGGAGCCCCTCCACCAGCTTCTCGATGGCCGAGGGCTGGTCGCCGGTGGGTTGAAAGTCAGATACAAGCTTGAACTCTGGCATCTCTCATCATCCTCCAAGAGAATTATACTTGACTTGGCCGCCTTTGTCCAGCACGGCCAGGCGCCTGACTTGGGTCCGAAGGATAGAATGGGCTGATAAAATCAAAGGGGGGAGGACGCATGTTTTGTCATCAGAGGCAAGAACACTTTCCGCGCGCGTCCGAAGATGGCGGTGCAGGCCCTGTCAGCGTCCAGGGTGACCGTGGTGATGGTGTCCGAGACGGAGCAGTCCCCGCTCCAACCGACAAAGAAGGAGCCGGGACCGGGCATGGCCGTCAGGGTGACGACCGTATTCCAGGGGTAGTTCTCTGTGCAGTCCGCACCGCAACTGACCCCGACCGGGTCACTGGTCACCGTCCCGGCACCGATCCCCGCCTTGTTCACGGTGAGCGTGAACTGGTTCGAGGTGTTGGTGAAGGTGCAGGTGACCGTCTCGCTTGGCTCCAGGTTGATGGTGGCTGTTCTCGCACCGATGTTCCCGACGGAGTTGTTGATTCCAGATTCCACGCAGTTCAAGCCGGTGAGATCGAAGGCGGGCGTTAGATCGTCTTCGGTAACAGTGTAAGGCCCCGGGGCCAGGTTGTCAAAGGCCCTCGTCCCGCCGTGATCGAGGTTGAAGCTGTTGGGGGCGGCGATATCGTCATCGAAGCCAAAGCCCGTGCCGCCCGCCGGGTCGGTCACCTTCTGAATGATGATCGCGCCTGAGTTCTCCTCCAAATTGAGGCCAACTACCACCGGGTCGTGGTCAGAGGCGCGGTACGGGTCCGGGTTGTAGAGGGCGGGCTGGTTGTGGTCATTGTAGTCCAAGGCGACTGGCTCGTCAGCGTTGATGTGCCATTCGACCACGCCCGTCACCTGTGGCGTCAGGGCGGCGCTGGCCAGCGCGTGGTCGAGATAGCCGGCTTGCCCATAATAGACGTACGAGTAGGCGTCGGCCCCGATGATGTGCATGCGAAGCATGCCTTCGACCAAGTTGGTGTAGCCCGCGTTTTTGATGGCGGTGATGGGGTCTTCCAAAGCATAAGAGTTCAAGTCGCCGATGATGAGGAAGTCGGGGTCGCCGCTGCCGGTGGGGTCTGTCGCCAGCCAATTGACCAGCGCAGCGGCGGCGTCGGTGCGGGTCTGGTTACAGTTGCCCTGGCCGTCGCCCGCGTCCGGGTCTCCCACATCATCGCACGCGGAGCCCTTCGATTTCAGGTGGCTGACCACGGGCGTGAACCGCGCGCCGGTTGAATTCTGCTCGAAAGTCTGAGCTAAGACAGGGCGATTCTTGGTATCAATGAACGTTGGGTCCACCGACGAGTCAAGAATCTTAAACGGCCCGACCGGGGTAACTGCGCCAGGTTTGTAGATGAAGGCCACCCGGATTTCATCGCTGCCTACGATGCCTGTGTTGATGAAATCATACGTGCCGGCCCCTGCTACAACATTCAGGCCGTCCACCAGATCTTCGAGCGCGCTGTTGGGCGGGGCGTCGTTCTCGATTTCCATCAGGCTGATGATGTGCATGGGAAGCATGCCTTCGTCCATTGTCGAAATCGCGCTGATGATCTTATCGTGCTGGCGGTTGAACTCCTCGGCGGTATCTGCGCCGCGTGAGGTTGGGAAGCCCCTGCCCAGGCCGTCGCCGTTGAAGTAGTTGAGGACGTTGAAGCTGGCCACCTTGAGCGTGCCGCCAACATCCGGCGGTGTTGCGTCGCGGGCATTGACGCGGGTGAAGTTCACCGCTCCCGTGGGGTGTATTTCGTAGTTGTCGTGATCGAAGCTCAAAACACCCGTCAATTCAGAAACGGTGTCGCCGGCGCGCAGGGTGTCGCCAATGCCCATGTAAGGGGCGGTTGCTGGGTGCTCAACCCTGCTACCGTCGTCCAGTTGAATCCGGCTGCGGTCGTTGAGATCCTGCAAGGCGAGGGCCGGTGCGCCCGGCGCAGCGACATTGGTCGGATTGTCCAGGCGGTCGCCGACGGAGAGGTCCACTTCGCCATAACGGCCCTGGTTATAGTTGCCGGTGGCAAACAGCGTTTGCGGGATGTTGATCAGCATCCCCTCGTACTGCTCCCAGACATCCAGGCTTGACACGGGCAGGGCGACCGTAGCGGCCGAAGCGCTGCCAGGTTGGTCGCAAACCGCCACGTTGCTGATGCTATTCAGTTGCGTGAGATCGGAGGACTCAGTCACATCACCCTGGACGCGCACCACCTGGCCCACGCTCACATTGACACCGAAGCCGTTGTCATAGACAAAGATGCCTTCAGAAGTCGTGAGGTCGGCGTCGGCATCAGTGTCCTCTTCCTGGACGAAGAAACCACCGAGTTCGGTGGATGTGTCCTGGAAGTCGCCGACGACCACGCCTTCAATCACGTGGGTGTTGCCTACTTCAGGGCTGCTTGCGCCATTGCCCTGGATGTCGTGGATAAAGGCGGCCGGATCGCTGCAGTCGCCAAGTCCGTCGCGGTCCGCCGCGTAGGCGCCCAGCCCGCCGAAGGTGTCCTGGGCAAAACCGTCCCACTCGAGCGATGGATCAAAGGCATCGGTTTCGTCGGTATCGCCCTGGCAAACAGAAGCCTTGCGCCGCAAGGTGTTATTCTGGGTGGACTGATTGCCACTGCCCCATTCACTGCCTGGGTTGTAGCCGACCTGTCCAATGACATCAATAATGGCGCTGCCCTTCTTCAGGACAACAGCATCATTGCCATTGAAAAAACTGGCGGTGGACGTCTGATCTGTTTCGGCCAGGATGGCGGGGGCTGCCCCATCATCAGCGACGACATAGACATCGCCATCGGCAACCGTATCAGTCAGCGCAATGGTCGTACTGGGTGAAGTGTTGCCGTTAGAGTAGATCTCGATGGAGTAGCTTCCGGCAGCCAGGTCAATAGCGGATCCGCTGACGTTGTAGATTTCGAGGGCTTTGTTATTACTCGATCCCTCAATGTACTCTGAGAAGAACAGCTCGGCAGTGGCCGTTCCTACCGGCGAGGCAAAGCCGAGGAAGAACGAAGCCAGCAAGCTGGCAACGACTACGATAGCCTGCACTTTGCTGAGTTTGGCGTTTGCGTTCACAGGCATATGCCCCCCCAGCGCATTGTAGCACACATACACTAATGCGTCAAAACCAAGTATTCATTCATCACTAAACTCAGTAGATCCAATTTTGCTCGGCCTGGATCGCCAGATCCAGGCCAAAGGCGGGGATTTGGCAATCCCCTCAGAGCGATTCTGGATCTACTGAAACTCCTAACCTGGACAAGCACGAACCAAACGGCTTTTTACCACGAACTACGCGGATTTTCACGTTTTTTTCTTTTTCGTGTTAATTCGTGCAATTCGTGGCAACTTTCTCACCTTGGCCACGTGAAATCCTAAAGAGCCAAACTCTTCAGACTTCGCTGCGTAAGCCCCAAAAGACTCCTGTCAAGTCAAATGAAAATGTTACCGGAAGGCGAGGCTTCGACATTTGAACTCGCTTGTAGTACAATAATGAACAAGTATCACCCAGTACTTTGTCATCATTATTACTCCCATCAGTAGCCGGTAACTAACATAGGAGGTGAGCACGCGACACCGAAGGTCGACTTTCCACCTTAAGATCAGGCGGATGTCGGCTTTTGTTGTTTTTTAAGTAATCAGTTCACTGGGGACCCCGCTCCCTGAACGGTTGCAATAAATCATGTAAACAGTAAGGAGGACAAAATGGGAAGCAATAAGACGAGATCTAGGCTGATGTTTGCTCTAGGGGTGGCGATTCTGGTCGGCGCGTTCCTGCTGCTGGTGCTGAACGCCGACGGAGGGGTCTCCGCCGTTGGCCCGCCACCCCCATCACAGGGGGAGACGTCAACAGCCCCCGGCCCGTCAGACGCGACGCTGACCGACCGATTGCGACAGGAGACGGGAGACAGGGTACGCATCTCTTATCACGCCGAGACTGGCAAAGTCCGCTTCATCGGCGCCGACCTGGAGCATCCTATTCCCCAGCCGTTTGACCTTGCTGCAGAAGCCACGCCGGAAGATGCGGCGCGGCAATTTCTGGTCACCTATGGCCAGCTCTTTGGCCTGACCGATCAAGCGCAGGAGCTCACTGTGATGCGCACCAGAGCGGTTGACAGAGGCCGCGCCTTCGTGCGCTTCCAGCAGGTCTATCAGGGCATACCGGTGTTCGGCGGCGAACTGATAGTCCAACTGAATGCCGACAAGAACGTCGTCTCTGCCAACGGGGAAACACTCCCTGACCTGGCACTGAGCATCATCCCGAAGCTGGACGCCTCCGCCGCTCAGGAGGTAGCCCGGCGGTTCGTGGCCAGGGGCTACGGACTCAGCACCGACGACCTCACGGTGAGCGAAGCTGAGCTGTGGATCTACAATCCAATCCTGCTGGGCGGCCCCGGCTCACGCTTCAGCGCTCTTGTCTGGCGCACCGAAGTGGCCCCCCTGGAACTGGCCCCTATCAACGAACTCGTCCTGGTTGACGCCCAGTTGGGGGCGATTGCCTTGCACTTTAACCAGGCTAACACGGACAAGAACCGCGTGATCTACGACAATCAAAAGGCCGCCTATCTCATGGTGGACGGCGATACCTTCAATAGCTACACCGTCGCCGGCATCGGCGTCGAGAAGACGGCCAAGATCTTTTACGAGGTCCAGACCAACCTGCTCACCTCGGGCGCCGAATACAACGACCTGTACGACGCCTTGCAGCAGGCCTGCACCAACCTCATCGGCACCAGCGGCATCACCGCCGCCGACTGCCAGGAGGTGCAGGATGCCGTGGACGCCACTGAGATGAACCAGCAGCCCACGGTGTGCCCCGCCACCGAAGCTCCTGTTTGCCCCGCCGGACAGTCACCCACCAATCTGTTCTTCGATGACCTGGAGGCAGGGGGCGGCAATTGGAGTGTCGGCGCAGACGTAGGGACCCCTGATTGGCTTCGGGGCAACCTCTACGCCACCAGTGGGGTCTACCATCTGATTGGCTTCGACGTACCTACCGTCAGTGACCACTACACCTACATGAACACGGACGTAGCCCTGCCGGCCGGGAGCACGCCCTACCTACACTTCAACCACGCGTATGCGTTTGACAGCTTTGAGGCAGAGACTTACGACGGCGGCGTGATCGAGTACAGCAGCACCGGGGGCGCTTCGTGGACCGACGCTGGCTCGCTCTTCACCCACAACGGCTACGACGGCGCCATTGACACCCGTTATGGCAATCCGCTGGCTGGGCAGCAGGCCTTCGTCGCCAGCAGCAACGGCTACATGTCCAGTCGTCTGGACCTGAGCTTGCTGGCCGGGCAGAACGCGCGTTTCCGCTTCCGCATTGGTACGGACTCGACTGCAGCCGCACGGGGCTGGTCCATTGACGACGTCCGTATCTACACCTGCGCGGCGCAGCCAACGCCCCAACTCCTGCAAAACCCCGGCTTTGAGACCGGCTCCTTGGCCCCCTGGCAAATCTGGGGATCTTCCTCCCTGACCAGCACTACCAGCCACAGTGGCTCCTGGTCAGCCGATATGGGGGATTACAACGATGCCGAAGACTATATCTGGCAAGAGGTGGACATCCCCGCCGATGCTACCGACGTGACCATTGACTTCTGGTACCAGTTGAGCACCGATGAGACCTACGCTGAGGCCGATTACTTCTGCTACGGCATCTGGGATCAGACCGTGACAATTCTTTACGTGGAGCCCCCCTGTTTCGACTTTGGCCTTCTGGGAGATGTGGACTGGGCCGAAGAGACCTACAGCCTGACAGTGGAGGAGCTAACCGAGGTCGCCGGTCAGACAGTGCTCTTTAGCTTCGTTGTCCTGACGGATGATTCGCTACCCAGTCGGGCCTGGGTGGACGACACAGCGCTCTACGTCACCACGCCGGACATCACCACGCCTACGCCCAACGCAACCCCCCCCCCCCCCCCCCCCCCCC
>CAYWWC010000061.1:0-2382 GCA_964461615.1 uncultured Anaerolineae bacterium | reverse complement strand
ACGCCCACCGCCACGTCTACACCCACCCCGACACCTACGACCACCCCCGACGGCATCGGGCACAAAGTTTACCTGCCCATCGTCTTGAAGAACTACGACCCAAGTGAACTCCTGCGAAACGGCAACTTTGACACAGGAGCCTTCACACCATGGCAAATCGTGGGATCACCCGAGCTGGACAATCAGATGTATCGCTCTGCCCCCTGGTCGGCCCGCTTGGCTGGCCGCAATGACGTAGATAGTGACTATGTCGTTCAGGAGGTGACGGCGCCCTCTAATGCCATGGAGGTCACCCTGGGCTTCTGGTATAGGGTCTCCAGCGACGATCAATCGTCTCCTGAAGACTTTTTGTGCGTTGAGATTCGCGACAGCATCAGCGGCGAAGTGCTCGTCCTCGGCGACTGTTTCGATTTGGGCTATGTTGAACTTCAAGATCAGTGGCTCAACTTCCAGCGTGTGTTCAGCGGTACCGAATTGATGCTCCTGAAAGGACAAACCGTGTTGATATCGTTCCAGGGCTGGACCAACGCGACGAACCCCAGTACCGCCTGGGTAGACGACGTGTCATTCAAGGTGACCGGGGTCAGCCCCTAGCGTAATAGCGAGGCGGAAGTTGGGGAAGCTTGCCAGACGTAGACCCAAGTTCACCGAAGCCATCATGAGCAAGATCATGTGGCTGGTTGGATATCAGAGGTTCGAAGTTGTGGGTTGGAGACCAGAAGGCTTTCCAACTTCCAAATTTGCATCGCGGCGCAGGTCTTCCAAAACTCGTTGCATTTGAAGGGCTTCGTCGAAAGAGAGATAAACAGGTTCGACCTTTCCTTCGTCAGCCTTGTATTCTAGCCTGATGGCTGGGCGAGCTCTCAGGCCAAAGTGGACTTCGCCTACTTCGGTCTCCCTGATCGTATGCGGCTTGAAGAAGATGTACCACCAACCGATATCGCCCTTGGGCGCGCCCACCAGGAAGCGAGAATGCAGCATCCTGACCATCACGATGTGCTCCCTCGTCTCCATGGTGACAAAGTCGGCGGTAGCCTCCACGAAATAGCGTCGCTCCCCTCGCACCTCGAATAGGCCAGTGGCCCGGACGGCAACCTTCTCGTCGGATGCCAATCGGGCGACGCTGAGAGATGGGGTCTCCCCTTGCTGGCGAAAGACGATGAACCCCTGCCGCTTGGTCAGGAGCGAAACCAAAACGAGGATCAAACAGAGGACGATGATCAAGACGGCCTGCTCGCCCGCCAGGCCGCCAGCTTTCCAGATCAAACCGCTGACCAGGGCAAAAAGCAGCGGCACGAGGTTCAGCCGTAGAGGGCCTATGCGGTGGCGATTCAGTTGGTAACTCGCTTTGAGAATAACGCCGATCAGGCTCATTCAAATCAGTCGAGGTTGATCAAGTAGACACCACCAACGAGCAGTGCAGCGCCAATGAGAAGTACCAGCGTAATTGGCTCATCCAAGAGTAGCTTGCTGAAAGACACTCCGAACAAGGGTACCAGATAGACGAAGCTCGCCGCACGACTGGCTTCCATCCTCTGCAACGCCCTAAACCAGATGACGAAAGCAAAAACAGTACAAGCCAGCGATAGGAAAGCGATGCTGAGCCACACGCTGGGCGGCAGGGTGGGCAGCTTGGCGATAAGACTGTTCCTGACGAGGAATAGCAGCGGTACGACAGCCGCCATCATTGCCCCGCCGACCACCAACAGAGGCGGGTACCTGGCCACCAAAGGCTTGCCCAGGATGGTGTAGATGGCCCAGCAAAGCGGCGCCAGCATGGTGATGAACACGTAGCGAAGGTAGCTGAAGTCTATCTGCTGGTTGTTGGCATAGCGCACAATAACATACAAACCCAAGAAGGCGATGGTCAGACCCATCGCCTTCTTGATTGTCGGCCGTTCCCGCAGAAACAACACTGACAGTATGAAGGTGAAAGCCGGATTCAAGGAAATGATCAGGCTGGCTGTGCCAGCGGGGACCCGACTCTCACCCGTGTTCAGAGCAAGGTTGTAGGCCACTGCCCCCGATAGCCCCAAGAGAACCAGGCCCAGCCAATCTCTCCTGACCATCTGCCAGAAGGCCACGCGGCGAGTGGTCAGGAGCAAGACGCCGAAGATGAGGGCCACCGGGATGAACCTCAAAATCGTCAATTCTATGGGGGCCAGGAATTGCACGGCGTGTTTGATGGCAATGAAGGAGTTGCCCCAGATTAGGGTAACCAGCACAAGCAGTAGATAGGTTGTCTTTGTGGGTTTCATGTCAGTGGCCCTCATCCCCCTAACCTCCTTCTCCCAACCCTGGGAGAAGGGGGAATCAGATGCCCCTCCCCAACTTTGGGGGAGGGGTTGGGGGCATACGCGCTAGCTTAAGAGTGATGTCATG
>CAYWWC010000060.1:0-17408 GCA_964461615.1 uncultured Anaerolineae bacterium | reverse complement strand
CTGCGATCAGGCAACCCAGAACACTCTCGTCGCTCCCGGCTGCCTGCAGGGTGATTGGCTGGGCCTGGCATTCGGTCCCTCCTCGCTCGATCATCTCCACGTCATCTGGGTAAGTGAAGGGGATGATTTCCATCGAATCGCGGTAGGCCTCGATCTCACCGGTGACGCGCACCCGGTCGCCTACATTTGCGTTCACCGCACCCATGCCGCCGGGACAATAGACCTGAATGCCTCCTGTTTCATCCTCCAGGTAGAATTTGGTCCCGGTGCTGCCGGCGAAAAAGCCACCGGTGTACATGGTGGCGACGCCTTCGACGGTCACGGTTTTGCCTTCCAGCGTGCGTGCTGTCCCGATGGGGATCGCCCCGCCCTCAACGGCAAGCGGCAGTGGCGGGCCATAGGTGCGCAGCGGCCAGTCAGATGCCTCGACTGAGCTCGCCGAAGTCGCCTCGACATAGCAGCCTCTGAGCAGGGTGGTGAGATAAGTCCAGGAGCTTCGCAGGATAATGGTGTCGGTTGCGGTCGCGCCGTCGGCCAGCTCGGTTATCGTCCATTCAATCCAACCATCAGAATGGCTTGCTCCGGTCGGCAGGGAAACGACACCAAAATCGGCCGTGATGGGAAACCACACGCGCATGTCGTGGACTGGCCCGTCGGTCAGGTTTTGAATCTCTATAGTGTAGGCCAGTTCGGCTCCCGGCTCGACGATCTCTGGTGCGCTCAGGTGAATGGCTAGCCGCTCGTCGGGCAGGGGAGTGATGAGGTCGCCGCTGTTTTGGGGGTTGGGGCTGGGATTGAAGGCGAAATCGGCCGCATTGTCCCCGCTGCTGGTGCCGTTGCCCCGATCGCCTCCCGGCAGTCGTTCCAGACTGGCGCCATCCTCAGGCGCGGGGGCAGGGGAGCCAGCCATGAAATCCCCTGGCCCGTTACCCCAGACGAGCGTATCAACGGTTTCATCATCCGCATCCCGTAACACCAGCCCGCCTCGCCTCTCAAAAAGCGGCACGTCGTACTTGGCATCGCCTACGTTACCGATCTCTCGCCCGGCCCGCGCCAGCAGATAGTGACCATAGCCCGGCACATCGGTCCGACTCTCCCAGGCGTAGACCAGCTTGGCCTCCTGCTTGTCGTCCATACGGTACCACAGCGACCAGCCTTTCAAATCCATCGCCTCGGCCGTAGGATTGTACAGCTCGATGAATTCCAGATTGTTGTCGCCGGGGACGCCCGGCAACAACTCGCTGATGAATACTCCCTCTTGAGCGACGACCGGGGTTGACGAAATTGTGGGTTGGGGTGTTGGCGCAAGGGTGGTTGGTTGTGGTTGTACCGTTGGAACTGGGGTGACAGTCGGAGTCGCTTTGGAACCACAACCGGTAGACACCAGAACCAGGGTAAGCAATCCAATCAATACATGTTTTTTCGACATAGCCATCCTCTCTGTGTTAGTCGTCAGCAGGGCCAACGACAGCACAACCAGTTTTGAGGTTATTATAGCACGGTGGGAAAACAAAGGCAAACCTGCGTCCTAGCCTGGGCAGACTATGGTAGCCGCAGCTTTCAAAACGCCGCCCGCCAGCGACTTCATCTGCAAAAATCGTTTGGTTGAGCTCGCGACGAAGTCTGCGTGTAAGCCAAGCGGCATCTGCGTCCTGCCAGAATCACTGTTTTGAAGTGCGTGCAGTATAGCAAACCTGGTTCTGACCTCACCGACGCTCACCGTTTTCGTCACGCGACGAAGTCGTCACCAACGAAGCCCGCTGTATCGCCTCGTCGCCATACTTCTCCCGGATCTGATCAACGGCCCGGCTCAGTCGCCTCAGCTTGGCCGCTTTCCCTTCACCCGTTGCCTCGAACAAACTCAGTTGCCGCTCTTCCAGCTCAAACTTGCTCACCCCCACCCCGATCAAGCGCACCTTCCTCCGCCTGTTCCATGCCTTGTCCAGAAGTCCTGCCGCCTGATCGAAGATCACCTGCTCCAGATCGGTGGGGGCATCCACAGTTATCTGGCGGGTGAGGGTGGTGAAATCGGCGTAGCGCAGCTTGAGCTTGACGGTTCGCCCGCGCAATCCCCGCTTCCGCAGTCGGCGGGCCACACTCTCGCTGAGGGAGAGCAGCGTCTTTCTCAGTGTACGCCGGTCGCCGATGTCTTGGACGAAGGTCACCTCGCGGCTCAGCGATTTCTCCTCCCGCTCGACCACCACTGGACTTTCGTCTATGCCCCTGGCCTGCCGATGGAGATGACGCCCTCGACGGCCGAACTTGGTCTCCAGTTTAGCCACGGGCAACAGCGCCAGTTGTCCGATGGTGAAGACCCCCATCTCGTGCAAACTCCTGGCCGTTACCTCTCCCACGCCCCACAGTTTTTCCACCGGTAGCTGAGCCAGAAACTCGGCCTCCTTCCCGTGAGGTACCACCACAAATCCGCGAGGCTTCTCCAGGCCAGAGGCTATCTTGGCCACCAGCTTGTTGGCCGCCAAGCCAATGGAGGCGGACAGGCCAAGTTCCATCTCCAGGCGTTTCTGAATCTGGCGGGCTAATTCCTCAGGCGAGCCCCAGCGGGCCTCGCATCCGGTCAAGTCGAGGAAGGCTTCCTCCAGCGAGAGGGGCTCAATGAGAGGGCTGTATTCGGAGAGGATGGCCATCATCCGGGCCGAGTATTCGCTGTAGGCTTTGCGGTGTGGAGCGATGATGATGACTTGAGGGCAGAGGCGCAGGGCTTGAGAAGTAGGCATGGCCGAACGAACGCCGAAGGCGCGGGCGGCGTAGGATGCTGAGGCGACCACGCCTCGCTGCTCCGGTCGTGCTCCCACGACGATTGGTTTGTCTTTGAGAGAGGGATCGAGGATCTCCTCGACGGAGGCATAGAAGGCATCAATGTCTAGATGGAGGATGTACCGTTCCGTCACCGTTGGTCCTCCCTCGTTCATCAACCATCAACCGCGTCCCCGCGCGGCCCACAGCCCACCGCCAATGATCAGCGCTCCACCGATCAGATGGACCAGCCCGATGGACTCACCCAGGAACAGATAGCCCAGCAGTGCACCGTAGAGGGGCAGCATGTTGTAGAACACCATTGCCCCGCTGGCCCCCAGGCGACGCACCCCCGCGTTCCAAGATAGAAAGCCGATCACCGCCGGGGCGATGCCAATGTACAGCACGGCCAAGACGAGTTGAGGACTGACGCTGACCGGGAAGGTCTGGACTTCCCAGGCAGCAGCGAGCAACAGAGGAGGAAGGCCCAGGAAGACCGGCAGAGCCGCGGCGGAGAGGACCGAACGGTGGCGCATGACCTGGCGGCCCAGGATGGAGTACAGCCCCCATAGCGTTACTGCACCCAGCATGATAAGATCGCCGACATTGCCACGCACCGCCTGCCAGAAGGCGAGTGAGCCGCCGGAGATCAGGCTAATCACGCCGGCCAGACCAATGACTGCGCCCGTAAACTGGCGTCTGGACATGGGTTCCCGAATCAGCAGCGCTGCCAGGAGGCCAGTGACCAGAGGGCCGAAGCCGTTGACCAGCGTGGCGTTGACAGCCGTGGTGAAGCGCAGTCCCAGGTACAGAATAGGAGTAAAGACGGCCACGCCGCTCAAGGCCATACCCAGCAGCAGCCAGCGGTCTTGCCCCAGGCTGCGCTCTTCCCGTGGCCGTCGCCATAGCAGGGGCGCAAAGAGCAGCGAAGCGATGAAAAATCGCGCTGCGGCTAGAGTGAGCGGGCCGATGTCGTCCCGCAGCCAGCGCCCCAGCACCATGTTGGTGGCCCAGGTGAAGGTGGCCAGATTCACCAAACCGATGCCAATCAGATCTCGTCGTCGCTGTGATCGCATCTGTTTCTATCCAACTTTCTATGCAAACGCGCCAGACGGTGTTCCAACTCGGCCAGCCGCCGGCTGCGCTCGTGTCGAGGAAAACCGGGCGCGTTGACCAGGGCGATAGCCGCCTGCGTCCACTGCGCGGCCTCGGCGTAGTCACGCTGTTTGTGCTCGTAGAATTTGGCCAGCTCGACATGGGCATATATCTGTCCGCTGCCGGCGGCCTCACGCCACGATGCACACGCCGCCGATAGATTGCCGCGCCGCTTCTGGGCGAAGGACAGCCGCCGCACCGCGCCCCAATGAGCCTCCTCGGGCAGAGCGTGCGCCACCCCGTGCTCGTATAACTGCACTGCCTTTTCCAGATACCCCAAGTCCCCGTACAGTTTTCCCATGGACACCAAGTCCAACCCGTGGACGACGGCCCCGCCAAGCGGATCGTCGAACATTCCTGCGACGTGATTCAACAGCGCAGCCAGCGAGAGCACATCAATAGCATTGTGATAAAAGACACTCTTCATAGATCGGGCGTCGCCGCTGCGCAGATAGCCAAAATACAAGCCGGGAATCATCCAGCCGGGGACGTCTTCTTGATCGCGGACCAACCCCAGGATGTGTTCCTCAAGATAGCCCAGAGCGCGGCTGGGGAGGCGCGCCCGCCACAGTCGTCTAGCCAGCGGCAGCAGATCCAGATGAGCTAGGGACACCAGGGGAGATTGCTCTCCATTGGCGATGTAGCGGGTGTTCAAAAGCGGCACATCAAACCCCTTGCCGTTGAACGTCACCAGCGCGCGGCAAGGTTGGAGGAATTCGGTCAGCGCGGCCAGCAGCGCGGGCTCCTCCATCGGATCGCGCATGAAGAACTGGGCCAGATAAAACTCATGCCCATCGTAGCGGCCAACTCCGACCAAAAAGGCGTAGGTTCCCGTCCCGCCGGACAGCCCCGTTGTCTCGGTGTCGAGGAAGGCGAACGTATCCAGCTCGGCATCGGCCAGGCGTGGTTCGCGCGCCCACTCGGCGATAACACCCAGGGGCGCTGTGACGCGCAGCGTGGCGCATCCATGCCGATGCTCAAGCGGGCGTCGCTCCTCGACGACGTATACCTCGCCGTATGGCGTCTCCCGAAAGCGGCCCGGCACGACCCGCTCGACAGGATATGGTTTGCGTGGCCGAGGCGGCGGCAAATCGTGCGCGCCAATCCTCACTCCCAGTGATTTGAGCTTTTCAGATAGAGAAGCCGTTGCCATTGCGAACTCCAGACTCAGTGGATCCAAGATTCCCAGCAGAGGCGGCCCCGTACTTGGCCGTCCAGGACAAGTGCTCCCATGCCGCCCACACTACATCATTCATGATGTAGTGTAGCTTTACCAGACCACCGTCTCATTCCCCTGTTGTTTTCTCAAAGCGATGCAATGCGAAATGTTAGCGCCATTAGGCGTGGGAGCCCGCTCTGCTCAGAATTTGGATCTCTCGTTACCCGTTACTCGTCACTCCAACAGCACCCAATCAGGCGCCGGACGAGGCGCAGGCTTACGACCGTAAAAGACGTCATCCATCCACAACACCGCTCGCCGTGCAGCGCCCGAACGCCGGACGGCCCAGCGCACCAGATTGTGGGCCGCGTTGTTCGGGTGAGAGTAGGGGCAGACGGCCATACAGCGCGCACAGTCTGTGCCGACGCGGTTCCAGTAGTGAAAGCAACTGTCCGCGTTGATGCGCCACCGCAACGCGCCGTCAATCTCCTCGCGATCACCCGAGGGAATGGAGCGGCTGGGGCAGGTTTCGACACACTTCTGGCAGATGCGGCAGAAGTCTATCACCGACGTATCGTCGCCTCGCTGATCGGGGATCAACGGCAGATCGGTGGTCACCACCCCCAGGCGCACACGAGGCCCCAGTTCTGGCGTCATCAACAGCCCCATCCGACCGATCTCGCCCAGACCGGCGTCGCGAGCCACCAGCGGCGCGATGACGCGATAGTTGCCATCAATGTGGGCGCGAGCCGGGTAGCCTAGTAAGCGGATCAGGTAGCCCAGTTGCAGCGAAACCCTGGCCGCCTCGACGTACTGCCGCGCCGATTCCATCACCGTCGGTGAGTTGGGGGCTGTCCCCGTGATGGCGTGGTCCATCTCGACGGTCGTGGCGATAGCATAGCGATGGTTGAGGGTAATGGGAGCGCCATAGCCGCCGCTCCCGCGACCGATGTGGGAGTAGACGTGGTAGGGCTGCAACTCAGTGATGCCCACTGTGTACGCACCGTAATAGCGGGCCAGGCCCTTGATGTAAGTCGTCATCTGCACAGCCGTGAGCTTCGAGCGCACCGGAGCCACCGGCCCATCCACCTCTTCCCGTAGCGCGCCAGTCAGGCTGAAGCTCGCCTCAGCCGAAGCAAAGGCCAGCGGATTGGCCTTGCTGGCGGTGGGTGAGAGCAACCCCGGTAGAGCACGAATCTCGTTGTCAACGGCCCGGTTTTCTGGGTGCATGGCGTAGTAGGTCTCGTGTTCAGGGCTGCCCGAGACCAGACGTGCGCGGGCGAACATTATGTCGCGCTCGTCGAATCGCTGATGGGGCACATCGTTGCCGCGGACGATCCGGCCGATGGGTAGGAGAAACAAGGCTATCCCCCAAGCGGCAATCACACTCAGTATGACCAACTTGACCGCCACCGGCAACAGGGAGGCCACGAAGAGAGGCAGCGATGTCAATGCCGCCGCCCCAAACGCTACCCGCGCCGCGCGGCCCTCGCCCTCCCGAATCGAAACCAATCCAAATATGCCAAAGCCGAACAACATCATTAAGCCCAACGCTATGAAGCTGATTGTAATAGCTGTATTCATTTCAAAGGCATTTCTATCCGCGTCTTCCCGCTAATCCGCGGTTCTTGCCTCGCGGCTCTCTGGCGACAATGCTTCCAAAATCGCCAGTGTCTCCTGCTTGCCGCCCAGGCCGTTTTCACCAGCGGGGCCGACGCACGACGGGCAGCCATCGGTGCACTCGCAGGCGGCGACTAATTCGTAAGCACGGGTCATAAGCTCATCATGCAGTTCAAACAGACGCTCGCTGAAGCCGATGCCGCCCGGCGCCTGGTCGTAGATCACCACCGCTGGACGGCCATCGGCCAGGGGCGACTTGGGGTCGGAGTGTACGCCCACATCACGGGCGTCGCACATCAAGAACAGCGGCGCCAGGTGGCCCAGGGCAAAGGACAGGCCGGCCAGCCCGCTTCGCATACGCACCGCCAGCTCAACCCGATGGTGACAACGCGGGCAGAGGGTAGCCAGGTTGGACAGTTGGTTGGCCTGGCGGTACGAGGTGAAGGTGCGGAACGGGATTTTGTGATGGACGTGGTGGGAGCGCCCATCCTCCAGCGCGCCGCAGGCCTGACAGCGATGGCCGTCGCGGGCTCGTGCCCGATCGCGTTGGGGCAGCCAGTTTGGCCCATAATCGTTGGGGTCGCTGGTCCACAGCCCTTGCTGGCGCAAGCGCCCCACCGTCCCTTCCGTCAGCGCCAGCCAATAGCCCGTGGTCACCAGTTCGGTCGGCGGCAGGGAGACCTCGCCCAGGCCCAGTTGCTCCTGGGTGAACCATTTGACCTTGCGGAAGCCAACCACCTGGGTCGTCACGGCGACTTCGCCGTGGGCCTTGGTTGCGCCACGCGCTTCGACCTCGTCGAATTTGTCCAGGAGTTGTACCGTCGTTTCGCGGCGCGGCTGGGTATAATAGTCCACCGCCACTGCCCGCAGCCGCGCGATGTGCTGCTCCAGATCCAGATCCTCCACCAAATACACTCGCCCCTCGTGCAGATAGACCGCGCCCGGATGCACCATCCAAAACGCGCTGGCCTGATCAACCTGGCCGATGGTTGTCCACTCGTCATCGTACCGCGTCTGGAGCAACACTGCCTCTGGCGAAGCGCTACGCAGCGAGGCGTCCTGGGCCGGATACTGGTCCGCCATCCAGAAGTACTTGTCCCCGGATTGATGCAGCACCCCGCTCTCTTGCAAGAACTGGAGGAACTCCGCCACCCGCGCTCCCTCGACGCGACCAAAGCTCTCTCCTATCCGGAACGGCAACTCGAAGGCCGCGCAGCGCAGATGCCCCAGCAGGATGAGAAGGTTGTCGGGGTTGATGAGGGCCTGCTCAGGTGAGCGTCCAAAGAAATAGTCGGGATGACGGGCCAGGAATTGATCCAGCGGATTGGCCGACGCAATCAGGGCTGCCAGTGACGCCTCTTCTTTGCGACCAGCGCGGCCGGCCTGTTGCCACGTGCCGGCGATGGTGCCCGGATAGCCGGTCAGCACGGCCGCGCCCATGCCGCCGATGTCTATCCCCAGTTCGAGGGCGTTGGTGGCGATCACCGCGCGCACCCTCCCCTCGCGCAGACCGCGCTCAATCTCGCGGCGCTGGCGCGGCAGGTAGCCGCTGCGATAGCCGCGAATTTGGCCCTCACCCCCAACCCCTCTCCCAATTGCGGGAGAGGGGAGTTGCTGGCGTAGGTAGGTGAGAATCAATTCCACCGTCCGTCGCGCTCGCGCGAAGACGATGGTCTGAACGTTGTGCTGCAACAGGTCTCCCGCCAGGCGGACACTCTCCAGCAACACGCTGCGCCGCAGGCCCAGGTCGCGGTTCACCACAGGAGGGTTGTAGATCAAGAAATGCCTGGCGCCACGGGCCGCGCCGTCGTCGTCCACCAGCGCCACCGGCTCCTCGATCAGCCGTTCGGCCAGCTCAACCGGATTCGCAATGGTCGCCGAGGTCAAAATGAACTGGGGCGACGCGCCATAGAAGCGGGCGACTCTTTTCAGCCGGCGCAGGACGTTGGCCACGTGCGAGCCGAACACGCCACGATAGGCGTGCATTTCGTCAATCACCACGAACTGTAAATGCCGGAAGAAATCGGCCCACTTGGTGTGATGCGGCAGCACCCCGGTGTGCAGCATGTCGGGATTGCTGATGATCAGCCGCGCCGTGGTGCGAATGGCAGGGCGCGCCTGGGCTGGCGTATCGCCGTCGTAGGTAGCGATGCGAATCTCAGGATGGATATTGGGTATTGGAGATTGGGGATTGGGGATTGGATATTGGGTATTGGCAGTGATAAGCTGACTCAATGCATCCTTTTGATCCTGGGCCAGGGCTTTAGTGGGAAAGAGATAGAGGGCGCACGCCCGCGGATCGCGCAGCAGCCGGTCGAGGACGGGCAGGTTGTAGCAGAGCGTTTTGCCGCTGGCCGTGCCGGTGACGACCACCAGGTGCTGGCCCGCTTGCGCCCGTCGCCACGCCGTCGCCTGATGGGTGTACAGCGCGCAGATGCCGCGAGCGCGCAGGGCATCCACCAGTGCGGGGTGAAGGCCAGCGGGGAACGGCGCGAACTTCGCCGGCTGTGGGGGGAAAGTCCGCCACGCGGCGATGTTGGAGGCGATACTGGGATCAGTTTGCCAGGCGTTCAAAAGTGTGGAGAGGGGCATGTTCGCTTGCACAGAAAGCGACTTTTTGGTATAATCAGTAGACCGCAATGGGTAATGTAGTATAGGGCCTCGTGCCCGTTTTCTGCTCGAATCACAGCAGTTTGGACACCCACAAGGGGCTAGACTACGGTGGATTGCGGTCTACTGATAATAGGTTGGAGGTTAGAAGTTGGATCCTGTTCCAGCCTCCAACTTCCAGCCTCGAACTTCCACTTTTAAGGAGACAGCGAAAACATGCAACTATACTTCATCAGGCACGGCCAATCGGAAAACAACGCGCGATGGATGAGCACCCGCTCTGCCAAGGGACGCACTGAGGACCCTGGCTTGACCGAAGCTGGCCGTCATCAAGCTAAGTTCCTGGCCCAGTTTTTGAGCCAAGCTGGCCCAACTCTTCGACAAGCTCCGGACACCGCCGTAACAGGCGATGACAGAGATACCCAGAACACGGCTGGATTCGGCCTTACCCACCTCTACTCCAGCCTGATGCTCAGGGCCGTGACCACGGGGACCATCATCGCCAACGCACTCGATTTGCCTTTGGTGGCCTGGGAGGATATCCACGAGTGGGGCGGCATCTACTTGAGAGACGAACAGACCGATGAGCCTATCGGGCTGCCGGGCCGAAATCACGCCTACTTCGAGCGGCATTTTCCCGATCTTGTTTTGCCCGACTCCTTGGGCGATGACGGCTGGTGGAACCGCCCTTATGAGGAGCCTGAGCTAAGGCTCCCCCGCGCCCGACGTGTTTTGCGCGATCTAATCGAGAGACACGGCCACACCGATGATCGGGTAGCCGTGGTCAGTCACGGCGGCTTCTATAATTATCTGCTAGCAGCCATTCTCAAGCTGCCGGGGAGAGAGGGCTTCTGGTTTGTTCTGAACAACGCAGGCATCAGCCGCATTGATTTTAACGAAGAGGAGACCGGGTTGAGCTATCTGAATCGCGCAGACTTCCTCCCGAAAGAGCTTATCACCTAGCTTCACCAGCACCGGCCTGAAAGAGCCAGTGCTGGGAAATTCCTGCAACGCAGGGTCCCCAGCATCGTCTGTTTTACGGCGGTGCTGGGGCGCGTGGCCGAAACAGCGTCGCCAGCGCCAACCCTGCCGCGAACAACCCGGCGCAGAGCAGATAGACCCCCCGCAGCTCAATCCATGGCATCAAAGCGTAGGCTGCCGGCGGCCCGATGGCGCTGCCCAGGTCGCCCGCTGTGTGGAGCAAACCGATGGCCCGTCCCCGCTGCGCCTGGCTTACCAGGTCACCGGTGAGGGCGGTAACGAGGGCTTGTATACTCCCCCCGGCCACAGCGCCCAGCGATACGCCGGCCAGAATGGCTATCGGCGCGCCCCAAGCCACCAGCGCCATGCCGATAATGCCAATAGCCAGCCCCCACCCAGCTACCCCCCAGCGACTCCCCAGCCGGTCTGATGCCGTCCCCGCCAGGGGAGCGGCTATCATGCTGAGGATCGTCCGCCCGGCCATAAGCACGCCGGTCAGCGTCGCCACCCCCAGGGTCAGGTTTGCGGATGACAACCAATCCTGCACCAACAACGCCATGGTGGCTGCCAGGACGCCGGCGGTGACGAAGCGGTTTATCCCGTGCAACGATGCAACAACCCACAGACCCCGGTTGGCGCGCAGCCGGAGACTGTTCTCTTCAACAGAGGGATCGGCCAGAATGGGTCTTGCTCTACGTGTCTCCGGCAGCAGGATCATTGCTGCCACACCGCCCACGGCCGTCACCGCCGCGCCAATCCACATCGTCGCCCCATAGCCCAACCAATCGGTGAGCAGGCCGCCGGTCAGGGTGCTCAGCGCCGCGCCCAGGAAGAACCAGGTCTGATACAGGCCCGTCCAGCGCCCGCGATCCCGGGCCGTCGTCACGTCCAGGATGACCGTCGCCCCGCCGACCCAGATGCCCGACCACGCCAGTCCCCACAGCAGCCGCCCGACCAGCATCGGCCAGAAGCCGCGCGTGGCGGCGTACACCACTGTGGAGAGCGCGCCAATGAACAGCGCCGGCACGAACAGCCGCCGCCGCGCCCAGCGGTCGTAGGCCAGCCCCGCCGGGCCGTTGAGAAAGAGCCGCACCGCCCGGTTGACGCCCAGGATGACGCCCACGCTGCTCATGGCGATTCCTGCTTCGACGGTGTGGGTGGGCAACACGGTGTACAGCGTCCCGTCGCCCATGAGGGAGAGAGCCGTGCCCAGGCCCAGGGGGAACAATACTTTGCGTGGACTAATGGAGGTTTCGCTATCGCGCATGGTTCTTCTATAAGACCCTAAAGGTTTTAACGTGGACCACCAGAATTTCCAAGAACTTCGACCATTTCCTCAAGAACTGCCGGCGACTCAATTTTTCGAAACCTTTAGGGTCTCGCTGTCCGCACTGGCGATGAGGGCGTGGATCTCCAGCGGTTCGCCCCTGGTCGGGTCGCGCACCAGCGAGACGGCTTCCTCAGGGCATTTGGAGGTACACACGCCGCAGCCCATGCAGGCGGCAGTGTCCACAGCAGCAAAGCCGTCGCTCACCGAAAGCGCGCCAAATTGGCAGAAGTCGGCGCACGTGCCGCAGCCAACGCACAGGTCCGCCGCCACGTGGCTGACGTAGCCGGAGGAAGCCAGCATCGGGGTGCCATGACGCCAGGCCTGCATCGCTCCGCAGCAGCAGGCGCAGCAATTGCAGATGGCGTAGAAGCGGCCCAGCATGGCGTCCTTGAAGAAAGCGTGGTGCACGTGGCCTCGTTCGTGTTCGGCGCACAGGATCTCCACCGCTTCTGCTGGCGTGATCCAGCGGGAACGGCGCGGATGGTGCTCGGCGATGAAACTGGCGAAAGGCTCGCCGACAACGAGGCAGACGTCGAGAGGCTGGCAGGGATTGGGGCGCGCGGCGCGGCAGGGGCAATCCAGCACCACGATGTGATCGGGGTTCTGCAACACGATGTCGCGGGCGCGAGGGTACGGGATTATCTGCTCCAGGTCGGTCAGGCTAATCTCTTCCTCGACGGTGACCAGTTGCCTGGCCGCCTCCAGTGGTACGACCTTGCCGTGGTAAGTGTCGGCGAAAGTGACGCGGTCAGCGTCATCAGCTGACCTGGGCGGAAACAGCCGACCCAACTGCCGCACCAGCGGGCCAAGCACACGAGCCATCGGATGCTCCCCGGTCCCGATGCTAATGTAAAGGTAGGGCCAGCGTATGTAGACGTATCCGTGCAGCCAGTCAAAGAGAGAGTAGCCCGGCGTGCGCCGCGCCTCTCGCGCGAAGGCTCTGGTAGAGGGCCGCAGCAACTTGGACCATGGTTTCCACTTCATAGCTCGATTCTCTCCCCCGGCTAGATAGGCTTCTCGTAGACACGGTAGTGCAGATAGACCTGTGCGCCCATGCGCTGGACAATACGATTGATCATGGTGTTCTTTTCCTGCATCAGCGAAAGCTCAAACCGCTCATAGCCGACTTCCATACACCGTTGGACAAGTTCCAAGCCCAGTAAAGCGTCCAGACCTCGGGCCCGGTATTCAGGCAGCACGCCGGCCATCTTGCCGCAGGCGGTGCGAATACGCCTCATGCGCCACTTTAGCCTGATCAAGTCCCAGGGGTAGAGCTTCCCTCTCCTGAAGTGCCACAGCGCTTCGTTGACGTCCATCAGAGCCACAGCGAAGCCCACCGGCTGGCCATCAACCTCGGCGATTACGATCAGATTTGGGTCGAGGAAGGGGCGCATGGAGGCGGCCATACTGGAGAACTTCTCCAGGCTCATGTCAATGTGGCCCGGTATGGTGCGAAAGGCCACGTTGTAGAGGTAGTGAATCTTGGCTATCTCCGAATCCCACTGGTTCATGTCTACCTTGCGGATGTTTGCACCTGTCCTGCTACGCACCTTCTCAGCCAAACGCCACATCTTTGACGGCAAATTGCGCAAATCCCAGTCTATGTCTTTGAACCATATCTCATAAGCAAAATAGTCGTCATATTTCCGAAAGTCCAAGCTTTCCATCAACTGCCGATAATAAGGGGGGGTATGTCCTTCCCAGATGGATGGCCGCCTATCAAAGCCAGCTATCTGCACCCCCACCTCGTCGGTCGGCGCGCCGTTGATAGGCCCTCGTATGAGATCCATCCCCCGCTCCCGCAGCCAGTCAGAGGCGGCGGCGATCAACGCTTCAGCCACCTGATCATCGTTGACGGTCTCGAAGAAGCCGAAGAAGCCCGTCTGATCGTTGAGTTGCCGATTGTGCTGGTGATTGACAATGGCGGCGACAGTGCCGACCACTTCCCCATTCTGGCGGGCCAGGAACAGCTCTCGTTCGGCGTACTCCCAGAAAGGATTGCGTTGGGTATCCAGCCTTTTCTCTATCTGGCTGATGATGGGGGGCACCCAATACGAGTCATCGGCATAGATGCGCCAGGGGAAGCGAACGAAGCGATTGAGGTGCTCTGCGGTGGCAACGGGTTGCACCTTTACGCCGGTTTGCCTCTTGGTCATGAGTTTGCTCCTTGCGCTGGGAGTTGGATATTGGAACAGAACCCAATATCCAATCTCTAATCGTAACTGCTCAGGTGCCTGGCACTTCTGCTCGAATCTGGCCATTCCATACGATTTTGTGACAGGCGGATTCTGCGGTTTCTGTTGGATTCTGCAAGTGCCAGGCACCTTCAAGCGGCCAGCCTGAGTAGTTACCTCTAATCTCTAATCTCCGATTTTTCCTGGTTAAGCTGCCGATGGATCCCCTTCAGCGCGTCGTAGACCTTCTTATAGGCGTCGAAGAGTTCGCGGTAGACTTCGGCGTTCTCGGCTTGGGGCTCGAAGGTACGGGTCACCTGGATCACCTTCTTCAGGGCCTGGAAATCTGGGTAGACGCCCAGGCCAACGGCGGCGATGAGGGCCGCACCAATGGCGCCGGCTTCCTGGGGATTGGCCACTTTCTCCACCCGCTTGCCTGTCACGTCGGCGATGATCTGCAGCCAGGGATCTCCCCTGGCGCCCCCACCGATGGCCCGTATGGCGTCCTGCTGCCAGCCGAACTTCTGACTCATGATCTCCACAATCCAGCCCAGATTGTACGCCACGCCCTCGTACACGGCCCGCAGCATGTGCTCGCGTTGGTGGTCAACGCTCAGGTTCAAGAATGTGGAACGAACGTAGACGTCGGACACCGGGCTCCGCTCGCCGTACATCCAGGGGGTGAAGAGGATGCGGCCCGACCCAGCCTCGACTTCCTCCACATCAGCATCCATCAGGGCGAAGACGTTTTCCACTGCCGGGTCGCGCTGTTCCTGGCGATAAAATTGATCGGCGATCCACTGCAAACACATCCCGGCTGTCTCCGTTTCCGCGAGGAGGAAACACTTGGTCGGGTCGGCCGACTGGATTGTGGCGATGCCGTGCCGTCCGGTGGGCGATTTCTCCGTGATCATCCCCATCCAGCCCGACGTTCCCAGGTAGATGTGCCCTTCGCCCTCGCCCACGGCCCCTGAGCCTACGGCCGCTGCCAGGACATCGCCAGTCCCACAGATGATGGGCGTCCCTTCCAACAGGCCGAAGTCACGGGCCGCACTGGTCGTCAGGCCGCCTACCTTTTCGGTCGAAGGCAGAAGGTCGGGGAGCTTATCCCCTGGCGCGCCCAAGAAGCGTATCAGAAAATTGTCCCATTTCTTGCTCTTGAGGTTGAACAGGCCAGTGACCGAGGCCGCTGCCCAGTCGGCCACCATCCGGCTGGTGCAACGATAGACCAAGTAGCCATTAACATCGAGGAGCTTGTTGGTCCGGGCTAGCAGATCGGGCTCGTTCTGCTGGAGCCACATCAGTTTGGGCAACGCGTCCTTACCCGTGGCCTCGACTCCAACGACAGTGGCGAATATCCGGGGATGAATGAGCTTGCGCATCAGTTGTCGGGCCTGGGGAGCTGCCCGCCCGTCCAGCCAGATGATTCCTGGCCGCAAGGGAGCGCCCTCGGTGCCCATCGGTATGATCCCCAACATCTGGGTGGAGAAGATCATGCACAGGACGTCTTCAGGCGACACCTGGCACTCGGTCAAAAGTCGCTGGGTGCTCCTGGTGACGGCTCGCCACCAGGCCTCTGGATCCTGCTCAGCCCAATGGGTTTGGGGATAATGCACTTCGTAGCCTTCAAAAGCGCTGCCGAAGACCCGCCCCTCTGGGTCTGTTAGCACCGCCTTACTGCCCTGTGTGCCCACATCGTGGGCGATGATGTATTTTCCACTCATTGCTCTCTCCTGTCTCTGGGAAGTAATGGGTAAGTATATCGCGTCTTGCGTCTGCTGTCAACCTGCGGCGTCCGGCACTTGCGGGGAATTGCGTATTGGAGTATAATCCTCGTGTCCCGTCCCCCCTCAGTCCCCCCCCACTCTGGGGGGGAAGCTGCTAGTTCCCCCTTCTCCCAGGGTTGGGAGAAGGGAGTTAGGGGGATGAGGGCCGGGCACTCTACTTCGGAAAGGAAGCCATGGCCGACACTGAAAATCCGTTGCCCGCTGAGGGGAAATCGGCGGGGAGACGAGACCTGACCACAGGCAACATCCACCGCAACATCTGGATCCTGGCCGTCCCCATGATCCTGGAAATGGCCACCCTGAGCGTGACACAGATCATGGATACCTACTGGGTGGGGAAGCTAGGCTCAGCGGCGCTGGCTGCCGTGACCATCAGCATGACCCTGCGCTGGGTGCTCAACAGCCTGGCCAACGGGTTGGGCATCGGTGGGATGGCGGTGGTGGCGCGGCGCATTGGGGCCCACGACAAGGCGGAGGCCGACCACGCCGCCTGGCAGGCGATTCTGCTGGCTATGTTCGTCTCCATCGTGCTGGGTGTCCTGGGCATCCTGGTGGCCAAGCCAGTCTTGCGCATCCTGGGGGCCGACGCTGAAGTGATAGCGCTGGGAGTGCCGTTTCTCCGCATCCTCTTTGGCGGCCTGTTCACCCTCGTCCTGATCTTCGTCATCAACTCCCTGCTGCGGGGCGCAGGCGAGGCACGGCTGGCTCTATGGGTGCTGGTGGTGAGCCAGGGCCTGACCCTTATCCTGGAGCCGATCTTCATCTTCGGATGGGGCCCCTTTCCGGATCTAGGAGTAAACGGCTCAGCATGGGCTGGGGTACTGGGCTTCGGGGTGGGAGTGCTGTTCCAAATGGCAATTCTGCTGAGCGGCCGGGCCCGCATTGCCATAAACCTCCGCAATTTGCGTCCCGACTTGCCCCTTATGTGGCACATCGTCAAAATCGCCCTGCCCAGCACCGCTCAGATGACCCTGCGCTCGACCTCGCGGCTGATTGTCTTGGCCATCGTCGGCCTGTACGGCACCTTCGCCACGGCTGGCTTCGGTGTGGCCAACCGCATCTTGCTCGTCGCCCTCATACCTGGCTTTGGCCTGGCCAACGCCGCCGCCACTCTGGTGGGACAAAACCTGGGCGCTGGTAAACCCCGCCGGGCCGAACGCAGCGCGTGGTGGGTGGCGGCCTACAACGCCGGGCTGCTGACCGCTTTTGCGGTGGTGTTCCTGGCCTTCGCCCGCCCGCTGGTCGCCTTCTTCGACCCCACGCCGGAGGTGGTGGAAATCGGCGCCGAATGTCTTCGCTTCATAGCCCCTTCGCTGATCTTCAGTGCGATAGGGGTAGTGCTGGCTCGCGGCTTCGACGGAGCCGGGAACACCATACCGGCCATGATCGTCAACCTGCTGACCCTGTGGGGAACGGAAGTCCCCTTGGCCTACGGCCTATCCCAGTGGACGGGACTGGGCATCACCGGGGTGTGGGTCGGCAGAGCTCTCGCCAACGCCGCCAACGGCTTGTTATTCGCCTTCTGGTTCCGGTTAGGGCGGTGGAAGAAGAGAGAAGTTTGAATGGGTCGAGCCGGAACGAGTGCCCGCCAGCTGAGCGCCGCACTGAGCTTGTCGAAGTGTAGGCCAAAGGCTGTATCGAAACCAAGGGCACGAAGCGTGCAGGGACGCTTGGTTTCGATACGCTGCTCGCCACAACTCGCAGCTACCCTTCGACAGGCTCAGGATACCGCTCAACCGGCGCTTACCTCATGATTTACGGTGCTTGAATGGGCAATTGGTATTAGTTCGACAATGGCACATTTCTCGGCTGGCTTTGCGCCAGTCTAGCATTGGAAC
>CAYWWC010000059.1:0-17525 GCA_964461615.1 uncultured Anaerolineae bacterium | reverse complement strand
TCTCTAATTTCGCCCGTTTGTAAAGTCGCTTGTTCTTCAACAAAGTCATCGAGACCAAGCGGGTTGTCGGTAGACCCGCTCGCATCCTGGGTTTCGGTACGACCTGAAGGTCTACTCAACCGGCGGATGCTCGTTATGCCCATACGCACTCCTTTCCCCCCCCAATATTGAGAAGATACAACGAGAGGGATCATCAATGACCGCACTTAAAGCACAGGGCAAATTCATCCTCGGCGGGGCCATCATAGTGTTGGCGGTGGGCTATCTCATCGTCAGCAGCATCGGGGGCTCGACGGCCTATTATCTGACCGTTGAGGAAGTGAGGGCCAAGGGGCCTTCGGAGCAGACGGTGAGGGTTGCTGGAACCGTCATGGGAGAGACCATCGAGTGGAGCGCTGAAGAGCTGATGCTCAGGTTCAAGATCGCTGACGATAGCGGGAACCTGGCCGTGATCTACAACGGCCCCCGCCCCGACATGCTCCGCGATGGCTCGGAGGCCGTAGTCGAGGGCAGGTACATCGAAGGGGAATCCTTCGAGGCCAGCAACCTGCTCCTTAAGTGTCCATCCAAATACGAAGGTGAAGCAACTGCCACTGCAGAGGCCCCGGCTAAATGACCACTAGGCCAGGTGCAACGCACTTTTTGAAGTGCGTTGCACCTGGGATGATTGGAGGTAATTCTTCATGACCACTGTTGGATTTGTCGCTTTGGTACTAGCCTTGGCGATTTCTCTCTATACCGCAGTAGCCGCGATCTTGGGAGCCCGCCGCAAGTCCCCGAAGCTGGCAGGGAGCGCCCACAAGGGAGTTATGGCCGCAGCCGGGTTGGTCACTTTGGCCTCGGCCATCTTGATCTACCTGCTGCTGGCCCGCGATTTTCAGGTTCAGTATGTGTACGAGCACGTCAGCACCTACCAGCCCACGATCTATACTCTCGCTGCCTTCTGGGCTGGACAAGAGGGCTCTCTTCTCCTCTGGTTGTGGCTGTTGACCATCTTCTCCGCCCTCATAGCTCGCCGAGAAGAGATCTGGAGCCAGGAGCTCAAGCCCTACGCCCTGGCGGTGTTAGCCTTTTGCCAGGCCTTCCTCGCTCTGCTTTTGGTTCTTGCTTCCAACCCCTTCGCCCTTCTCCCTGTCAGTCCCGCTGAGGGTTTCGGCCTGAATCCCTTGCTGGAAAACTTCTGGATGATCATCCACCCGCCCGTGGTGTTCATCGGCTACGCCGCCTACACCGTCCCCTTCGCTTTCGCCATCGCCGCCCTGATAACGGGAAAGTTGGGTAAGGAGTGGATACGGGGCATCCGGCGCTGGAACCTCTTCGCCTGGCTCTTCCTGGGCCTGGGCATCATCCTGGGTGCCTGGTGGGCCTACCTGGAACTGGGCTGGGGAGGATACTGGAGCTGGGACCCGGTGGAGAATTCCTCTCTGATCCCCTGGCTAGTGGGCACGGCCTTCCTGCACTCGGCGACGACGCAGGAGCGACGAGGCATCTTCAAGGTATGGAACATCGCCCTGGCTGTTATGACCTTCGTCCTCTGTATCTTTGCCACCTTTGTCACCAGGAGCGGCATCATCCAGTCGGTGCACGCCTTCGGCGAGTCGGTCATAGGTTACTATTTCCTGGCCTTTCTCGTTGTCGTCCTGGCTGTTTCCTTTGGCCTGGCTTTCTACCGGCGTCGAGAGCTGGCTAGTGAAATGGAGATGAAGTCGCTGCTTTCCCGCGAGGCTGGTTTCTTTCTCAATAACCTCCTCTTTGTCGGACTGGCTTTGGCTGTGCTTATCGGCACTGTCTTCCCCACCATCAGCGAGATCGTGCGAGGCACGCAGGTGGCCCTGGGGGCCTCTTTCTTCGAGCGCGTCTTCACCCCTCTGGCCCTGCCTCTTGTCCTTCTCATCGGTATCTGCCCTCTGCTGGGTTGGCGGCAGACTTCATCCAGGCGACTCTTGCGAAGACTGCTCTATCCCGGCATCGTGGCCCTGGCCGCCGCTGTGGTGATCTTCGTTCTGGGAACCACAGAGCCCTTCGCCCTTTTGTCTTTCGCTGTTTGCGCCTTCGTGGCCAGCAGCATCCTCTGGGAGTTTCTGCGGGGCACAATGGCCCGCCACCGCTCGACGGGAGAGGACTATCTATTGGCCTTCAGGCAGTTGATAGCCAAGAACCGGCGGCGCTACGGCGGCTACCTCGTCCACCTGAGCATCGTCATTATCACCGTGGGGGTTATCGGCTCCTCCCTTTACCAGACAGAGTACCAGGTGGCCCTGGCTGAGGGCGAGACGGTAACTGTCAAAGACTACACTCTGAAGCACGAGGGGTTGTGGGTTGAGAACAGTCCGGGTAAGCATCGGTTCGCAACTCCTTTGGGCGTTTATCGTGGTGACAGGAGAATCGCCACCCTGGTGCCAGAGAAGAACTTCCATTGGAACGTCGAGCAGTGGGTGACGGAGGTGGCAATCCGCACCAGCCTCAAGGAAGATTTGTACGTGATTCTAGCCTCCATGGCTGAGGATGGTTCGGCCTCCTTCCAAATCCTGATCAATCCTTTGGTGGTTTGGCTCTGGATCGGCGGGGGGCTTCTGCTGCTGGGCGCTGCCGTAGCCATCTGGCCCAGTGACGCTCAAAGCTCGAAGTTCAAAGCTCAAAGTGATTTGGCACAGGGGCAAGATGCAAGAGGCAGTAAGCAAGATGATTGAGGTGCGCGGCCTGGTCAAATCCTTCGGTAGCAAGGTGGCTCTGGATGGCCTTGACCTGGACGTGGCCGAGGGGGAGTTTCTGACCCTGGTGGGTCCCAACGGAGCGGGCAAGACCACCCTCATCCGTATCCTGGCCACTCTGACCAGGCCCACCAGGGGCAGCGTGCGGGTGGCCGGTTGCGATCTGGTCAAGCAGGGCAACGAAGTGCGTCGCCGCATCGGTCTGGCCTCCCATCAGACCCTCCTCTACGGCGACCTCTCAGCCGAGGAGAACCTGCGCTTCTATGGCCGCATGTACGATGTACCCGACTTGGAGGAGAACACCACGGCCCTCCTCCAGCGAGTTGATCTAGATCATCGCCGTCACGATTTGGTGCGCACCTTCTCCCGTGGCATGCAGCAGCGCCTATCCCTCGCCCGAGCCCTCTTGCATGACCCCGCTATCCTGCTGTTGGACGAGCCCTACACCGGCCTGGATCAGCGCGCCGCAGACGTGCTGCGAGAGGTGTTGTTGGCTCTGGGCGGGAGATCGCGCACCGTGCTGATGACCACCCACAACCTGGAGCGAGGGCTGGAGCTCTGTGACCGAGCGGCTATCTTGGTCAACGGTCGCATCGCCTACCAGGAAACTAGAGACAGCTTGGATGTAGCCAACTTTCAAGAGACATATCGCCGCTGCATTGACGTTTCACGTTTCACGTTTCACTCCAGGGTGGGGCGATGAGGTTTCTGCGGAAGGTGTTGGTCATCGTCCAGAAAGACGTGGTGGTCGAGCTGCGCACCAAGGAGATGCTCAGCTCCATGTTCGTCTTCTCCCTGTTGGTGATCGTGATATTCAGTTTTGCCTTCGAACTGCGAGTCGAGGACGTGCGGAAGGTGGCTCCTGGCGTCCTCTGGGTAACATTCGTCTTCGCAGGGATGCTGGGACTGAGCCGCTCTTTCGTCATGGAGAAGGACAGGGGATGTCTGGAGGGCCTGTTGCTGTGTCCGGTGGATCGCAGCGCCATCTACTTCGGCAAGATGCTGGGGAACGTCATCTTCATGACTGTAATGGAAGCTATGATCCTTCCCATCTTCTCCATTTTGTTCAACGTCTCTCTCTTTCAGCCTGTCTTGCTCTTGATCGTCGTTTTGGGAACCCTGGGCTTCGCTGGGGTGGGCACCCTCTTTTCGGCGATGGCCGTCCACACGCGGTCGCGAGAGGTGATGCTGCCCGTTTTGCTCTTTCCCATCGTGGTGCCGGCCATGATCGCCGCCGTCAAAGCCACCGGCGGCATCCTCGACGGTCAACCGGTCTCAGAGATAGCCCATTGGCTGAGGCTGCTAGCCGTCTTCGACGTGGTATTCTTCGCCATATCCTTCATGACCTTTGATTACGTGGTGGAGGAGTGAGCTGGAAACTAGAAACTAGAAACTAGAAATTAGAGGTTTGAGGTTGGAATCTGTTTGAAGGAGGTTTTTATGATCAGCAAAAACCATCGCCTCAGCGATTACCTCATCTGGGCCAGCGCTATCGTCATGATAGTGGCGCTCTACATGGTCTTCGTCTACGCTCCCATGGAGCAAACTATGGGCGACATGCAGCGCATTTTCTACTTCCACGTATCCTCGGCCTGGGTGGGCTTCTTCGCCTTCTTCGTCACCCTGATCGCCAGCATTGCTTATCTGTGGAAGGGGACGCGCAAGTGGGATATCGTGGCCCTCTCCTCGGTTGAGGTAGGGGTGACCTTCATGACCATGGCCATCATCAGCGGCTCCATCTGGGCCAAGGTGGCCTGGAACGTGTGGTGGACTTGGGATCCCCGTCTCACCAGCAGCACCATCCTGTGGTTGGTATACGTCTCTTATCTGATGCTCCGCAACGCCATTGACGAGGAGGCCCGTCGAGCCCGGTTTGCTGCCGTCTACGGCATCGTGGGCTTCGTCAGCGTGCCCATCACTTTCATGGCCATCCGCTGGTGGCGGACCATCCATCCGGTAGTCTTAGATAGCGGGGGTTTCAACCTGGCCACACCGATGCTGATCACTATGATCTTCTGCATCGGGACTTTCACTTTGCTCTATTTCACTCTGCTTGTCCACCGCATGCATCTCGATCAGTTGGCTGATGAGGTGGAAGAGCTGAAGCACAAACTAAGCCGATAGGAGGTTATGAAAAATGGGAGATCTGGTTTATATTTTCGCCGCTTACGCAGTTTTTTGGGTCTTGACCTTCGCCTTCGTCTTCAACCTCGCTCGACGGCAGAAGGGCTTGCAACGGGAGATCGAGTCTCTCAAGCGGGCCTTGGAGAGCCGTCAAGAGAGAGCGTGAGATCGGAAACTGGAACTGCTGGTGAGAAAACGTGGTGCGTTCTGCGTGAAGACGAAACACGCAATACGCATCACGGGTTCTAGCTTGGGAGTGAAGGGAAAATGGGATTTCACAGAAAGAGATCAAGTGTGGAATGGCTGATATTGCTGTTCCTGTTCGCCTGTCTCCTGTGGGGCCTGGCATCGCCTCGCTCTCCCAAGTTGTCAGCTCAAGCCACCACCATCAAACGATCTAGCTCTGCCATCGCTGTAACGGCCGATGGCGCTTTTTGTCTGGTGGTGAACCCCGACTCTAACTCCCTCTCCCTAATTGACACTGTCACGCAGGAGAAGGTCGCCGAGATCGGGGTGGGCGTGGATCCGCGCACCGTTGCTGTGGACGACGCAGGGGAGCGGGCCTACGTTGCCAATCGAGGCTCCGATAGCGTCTCGGTCGTGGACCTGACGACGCGCCAAGTCATCACCGAAGTATCCATCGGCGACCGGCCCTACGGCGGCGTCGTCAGCCCAGACGGCAATCGCCTCTACGTGGCCGAGCAGGGCGCGGGCCGCGTCACCACTCTGGACACGACCACTTTTGAGGCCATCAACACCCTCCCCGTAGCCGACCGCCCCAGCGGCCTGGCCATCAGCGACGACGGCCGTACCCTCTACGTCACTCATCTCCTCACCGGCCAGGTCAGCGTCATCTCCCTGGCCCGCCCCCGCATCTACCTGCCCCTAATCCTCAAAGGCGCATCGTCCAGTCAATCAATCAATACCCAGTACCCAGTAATCAGTAATCAGTATTCAGTTTCCAGTATTCAGTTTCCAGTTTCCAGCATCCAGCTTTGGCCCGACAGCAACCTGGCCCAATCCATCGTCATCGCCCCGGACGGCCGCCACGCCTACGTCGCCCATACCCGTTCCAACACCTCCAACCGCGCCCTCACCTTCGATACCACCGTCTTCCCGCTAGTCTCGCTCATTGACCTGACGACACAGCAGCATCTGGTGGGGCAGCAACTCGACCTGGGCACTCTGGATCCGCCCGGCGTGGGGTTGCCTTTCGACGCCACCCTTACTCCAGACAGTGAGGAGCTGTGGGTGCTCAACGCCGCCAGCAACGATATTTCGGTGATGAATCTGACCAGCTCCCGGCTCGCGGCCCACATTGAGGTAGGCGACAACCCGCGCGGCATCGTCCTTTCGCCAGACGGCGCCACGGCCTACGTCAACAACACCCTGGCGGGTACGGTGAGTGTGATAGATACCGCCTCGTACAGCGTCACGGCGACAATCGCCGTCACCGACATCCCCCTACCGCCGATCTTGCTGAACGGCAAGCGTTTGTTTCACACCAGCGACGACCCGCGTCTAGCCCGTGCCCAGTGGATCAGTTGCAACACCTGCCACTTCGAGGGCGAGCACGACGGGCGCACCTGGTTCTTCGGCTTTGCCGGGCCGCGCAACACCACCAGCCTACTGGGCATGATCCAGACCTACCCCCTGCGTTGGTCTGGGGAGTGGGACGAGTCGGCCGATTCGGAGTTTGCCAATCGGAAAGAGAACTTCGGCAGCGGCCTGATTGATGGGGAGATGAACTGTTCCCTCTCACCCCCCGACTGCGTGAATCACCTACCCAACCAGGGCCGCGCTTTCGACCTGGACTGCCTGGCCACTTTCATAGATGCCCTGCAAATTCCGTTGAGTCCAGCCCACACCCACGGCGAGCCTCTGACCGAGACCGAGGAGCGGGGGAAGGCGATCTTCGATGATCCGGAGTTGGGCTGCATCGAGTGTCACCCTCCGCCCTTCTACACCGACCGCCAGACTCACGACGTGGGAACAGCCACCGACGACGAGCGCATCGGCCCGGAGTTCGACACGCCCACCTTGCGTGGGCTGTACGACAGCGCGCCCTACTTCCACGACGGCGGTGCAGCCACCCTCTACGAGGCCGTCACCTATCCCAGCCCGGACAACGAGCACGACGTCAGCGGCCTGCTGACCGAGGCGGAGATACAGGACTTGATCGCCTTCCTGCTGGCGCTGCCGTTTGCGGAATGACCCTCGCTTGACAGATTCGGGTACTCATAGTATATTTAGGGAAAGCGTTGATTCCTCATAAGGTAGTGCCTCCTCAGAGATTGCCAGCCAGAAAGGATGCTTATGGTCACTGATTCCGTTCACCTGAGTGTGCAGAACGTCTCGCTGAGCTTCGGGGGTATCCAGGCCCTGACCGGCGTCAGCTTCGATGTCCGGAAGGGGGAAATCCTGGCCATCATCGGCCCCAATGGCGCTGGCAAGACCTCGATGCTCAACTGTGTAAACAACTTCTATCAGCCAGACGAAGGCCGGCTCATCTTTCGTGTAGACAACGAAGGCCACGACCTCACTCGTCTGCCACCCCATCGCATCGCCCAACTGGGCATCGCCCGCACCTTTCAGACCATCGCGCTCTACACTGGCTTGAGCACCGTTGATAACTTGCTGGCTGCCCGCCATATTCACATGCACCAGTCCATGTTTGGGAGCATGTTTTACTGGCTTGGCGCACAGCGAGAGGAAGTGGACAACCGGCGGGTGGTTGAGGAAATCATAGATTTCCTCGAAATCGAGCACGTCCGCAAGGCAATCGTCGGCGCATTGCCCTATGGTTTGCGCAAGCGTGTCGAACTGGGCCGCGCCCTCGCCCTAGAGCCTAAACTGCTGCTGCTTGACGAGCCGATGACGGGCATGAACGTGGAAGAAAAAGAAGACATGGCCCGCTTTGTTCTTGATGTCCACGAGTTACAAGGGACCACCATTGTGCTGATTGAGCACGACATGGGGTTGGTGATGGATATCGCCGAGCGGGTAGTGGTGCTCGATTTTGGCCTCAAGATTGCCGAGGGTACACCGGACGAGATACGCAACGACCCGACGGTCATCCAGGCATACCTGGGGCAGGGAAACTAAGACAGCTAAGATAGAAAGAGGAAAACCGTGGACAACAAATCACTCGAAGTCCTGGATACACTACCCAAGCAATTCATGGAGAAGGTGAATCGCTATGGTGACAGCAAGGTAGCGGCGCGTCAGAAAGAATTTGGTATCTGGCAAGAATTCACCTGGCAAGACTCGTTTGAACAGATGCGCGATATCTGCTTGGGCCTGGTCTCGGTGGGGCTACAGCGAGGCGACCGTGTCTGCATTATAGGCGACAATGATCGACAACACTTGTGGGCGGACTTAGCCATCATGGCAGCGGGGGCTATCACCGTCGGCATATTCACCGACGCGATTCCCAGCGAAATAGAGTACGTTGCCGCGCACTCGGAGTCGGCCTTTGTATTCGCAAAAGATCAAGAACAGTGTGACAAGTTTCTAGAGATCAAAGAGAGAATTCCCCACGTAAAGGCAGTGATCTATTGGGACCCCCGGGGGATGTGGGGATATGATGATCCCTGGCTGACGTCATATGAGGAGGTGCAGGCCCTCGGCAGACAGATACATGAAGAACAGCCGGGGCTGTTTGACACCCTGGTGGCCGAGGGCAAAGGTGATGATCTCTGTAACCTATGTTATACCTCTGGCACCACTGGTGTACCCAAAGGCGCGATGTTAACGCACCTCAATTTTCTAACCGGCATGGAGGCGCTCTCACAAGTTTGGCCGCGTTACGATACCGATAACCAGGTGTCCTTTACGCCGCTGGCCTGGATCGCCGAGCATACCCTTTCCGTCGTGCCGCATTGCATGTATGGCCTTATTGTCAACTTCCCCGAATCGCCGGAGACGGTTCAGCAGAACATACGCGAGATCGCGCCTGACCTGATCTTCTACCCCGCACGGCTCTGGGAGAATCTGACGGCCATGATCCAGATACGGATCAATGACAGCACCTGGATCAACCGTGCTCTCTACAAGCTGTTTTTGCCTGTTGGCTACAAGGCGGCTGACCGTCGCTATGAGGGTAGACCGTTAGGGCCATTGCTGGCTTTCCTGTACTGGCTTGGGGATCTCATGGTCTTCAACCCACTGCGGAGTCAGTTGGGTCTGAACCGGGTGCGAACTGCAATCACAGCCGGGGCGGCCTTGAGCCCGGACGTGATGCGCTATTTCCGCGCGCTGGGTCTCAACCTCTGCCAGGTTTTTTCGTCTACCGAGACGGTGGCGGTAGGTACGCAGCATTACGATGACGACGTTAATTTCGCCAGCGTCGGGGTACCTCCTCCGGGCCTTCAGGCAAAGATCTCTGACGGCGGTGAAATCTGGCTGGGCGGCCCCCACATCTTCCACGGCTACTACAATGACCCTGAAGAAACTGCGGAAGCCCTTTCGGTTGATGAAGAGGGTACGCGCTGGTTTCACACCGGCGATGCAGGCTACATTGATGACGGCGGAAGTCCTCGCTATGGGCATCTCATCTATCTGGACCGCTTGAAGGACATGATCCAGCTCGCCGGTGGCGAACCGTTCTCGCCCCAGTTCATCGAGGGGCGGCTGAAATTCAGCCCTTATATCCGTGATGTAATGGCGGTGGGTAACAAAGAGGTGGACTACGTAACCGCGCTCATCAGCATAGATTTCGAGAACGTGGGGCGCTGGGCGGAGAAGAACCGTATCCCCTATACCACTTTTGTTGATCTCTCGCAGAAGCCGGAAGTCTACCAATTGATCTCGGAGGCAGTAGTGCACGTCAACGAAACCTTGCCTCCTGGCGGGCGGGTGAGGAAATTCGTCCTGCTGCACAAAGAGTTTGACGCCGACGAAGCCGAGATGACTCGCACCCGCAAGCTCAGACGCGGCTTCCTCACGGATCGCTACAGTGACATGATTGACGCCGTATACAGCGGCCAAGAGGCCGTAACGGTCAGTGCGGCTGTCCGCTATCGCGATGGGCGTGAGGGGGTTATCGAGACAGCAGTCCACATTATGACACTGGAGGAGGCCGCTGTTCATACTATAACACAGGAGGAGGCCGCATGAATTGGGTGTTGGTGCCACAGGCAATTGTAACTGGTATTCTAAACGGGGGGGTGATCGGCCTCATCGCGCTGGGCGTGGTGCTGATCTATAAATCGTCCGAGGTCTTCAACTTCGCGCAAGGGCATCTGCTGATGCTGGGCGTATACTTGACGTGGTGGTTTGCAGGTGCAGGCGAAAAGGGCGGTGAGCTATTCAACTTGCCGCTGGGATTCGCTGTCCTCGCGGCCTTCGCCATCGCCGCGCTAGTTGGCTTTCTCATCGAACGGGCTGCCCTCCGCCCCATGGCGGGACAGCCTTTGCTGTCTATCGTCTTGATGACGCTCGGCCTGGCGCAACTCATCGAAGGGCTGGTGAGCATCACCTTCGGCGTTCAGCCTCGAAGCAACTTCCCGGCGCCCTTCCCGCCCACCGAGTCTTTCAAGATTCCGTTCTCGCTGGCGCTAAATGAAACCATCTTTCTCAAAAAGACGCTCGTCGCTGCCTTTGTCGTAGCGATGTTGGGTACGATCTTGCTGGCATTGTTCTTCAGGTTCACCCGCGCCGGTCTCGCCATGCGGGCCACCGCCGAAGACCACGAACTGGCGCGCAGCGTCGGCATCAATGTCCCTCGCGTCTTTGGGCTTACGTGGGCCCTCGCGGGTATGGTTGCTACAGCAGGCGGGGTTCTCCTGGCGATGTTGACAGGGGCCAGCCCCACTCTTTCAACGGTGGTGCTGGTGGCCTTCCCGGCGATTCTTTTGGGCGGCCTGGAGTCGCTCCCCGGCGCAATTGTGGGAGGTATCGCCGTAGGGCTGGCACAGGGGCTCGTCGGAGCATCGAGTGTGGTCGTGATACGCAACTCAGCGGCCATCGCACCCTACGTGCTGTTGCTCATCGTCCTGGTCATCCGGCCCGAAGGGTTGTTTGGGCAGAAGCGTATCGAAAGGATTTAAGACATGGCTGTTATGCGTCCCTCAGGCGACTACGATCGTAGCTATCAGCAGGATGTGGCCTACCTGCGAAAACGCTGGCATTGGGTGCTGTTGCTGGTCTCAATTGGAGTCATGGCCACTTCACCTTATTGGGGCACGCCCTACATCGTCACCACCGCCAATCGCATTGGCTACTGGATTATTGCTGTGCAAGGGCTGAATATTCTGACCGGGTATGCCGGGCAGGTCTCCCTTGGACAGGCGGCCTTCATGCTGGTGGGGGGATTCATCTCGGCACTGACGGTCACCCACCTGGGGATATCGACGTTCCTTGCCCTGCCGATTGCTGCGCTGGGGTCGGGCTTTGTCGGGCTGATTTTTGGATTGCCCTCGCTGCGTGTCAAGGGCTTCTACCTGGCTATGGCCACGCTGGCGGCCCAGTTCATCATCCCGTGGATGACGCGATATACGTTCAAGGATTATCTGGGTGGCTCAGATGGCATTATCCCCGCCGCCGTGCCCAAAATCGGGGCGTATGCCTTTAACGAACCGGCCCGCTATCTCCATATCACGCTAGTGGTTCTGATCATCACCACCATCCTGGCGGCCAACATGTCGCGGACACGCCTGGGGCGGGCGTTCGTCGCCATCCGTGATAACGACCTGGCGGCTGAATTGCTCGGCGTGAACTTGTTTGGCTACAAGCTGCGAGCTTTCTTTATGGCCGCGATGTTCGCCGGTATAGCAGGCGCGCTGAGAGCTCACAGCGACCGGGCAATTGGCACCGAACTTGGCTACGATCTTATCGAGTCCATCTTTCTCTTAGGAATGTTGGTCATCGGCGGGCTGGGTTCGAATCTTGGCCCATTCATGGGTGTGACCTTTGTTATCCTTCTGGAAGAATTCTCTGGCGTGGTGGGGAGAAGCCTGGCGGCGGTCGCATCACCGGCGATGACGGCTCGCCTGCTGACTTCGTTCAGGCCGATCTTCTTTGGCCTGATCCTGATGTCGTTTCTCATCTTTGAACCACGGGGTCTGGCCCATCGCTGGCAGCTCTTCAAGGCTGCCTGGCGATTGAGGCCCTTTTCGCACTAGTACATCGCGGCGGAAATCCTTCGGTAATTACAGGACAAGCGCCGGTTGAGTAACTTCGTAGCGCCAGCGGAGAAGTGTATCGAAACCAAGCGTTTTCTGTCCAAAACAGTGCTTTTCACAAGCCGCTTGGTTTCGATACGTCGCTCTGCTCCTACTCAACCGGCGCTCTCGCCCAACGCCTAACTGGGGAAGGCCTTACGCCCACTTGTACTAGGAGGTTGGAGATTAGAGGTTGGTTTTCCAACTTCCAACGGGGGGAGTTCGCATACTGAAAGGGGTGATGTCTATCGCATGAAGATACCGGATTCTCGCGTTGGTTTCAAAACACAAAAACTAAAGGAGGGAAAGAATGTCTAAGAAAACGCTTATTAACTTGGTTCTAGTGCTTTCAATGCTGCTGACCATGGTTGGCGTGGCCAGCGCTGCTCCGCCTGCGGCGGAAGTCCTCGCTCAAGAGGAGCTGACCTACACAGTCAAGCTAGGCGACAACCTCTGGACCCTATCGGAGAAGTACCTGGGCAGCGGTGCGGCCTATTGGGGCATCGTTGGCGCCACCAACTCCAAAGCCGAGAGGGATTCCAGCTTCACCCACCTCGAGGACGCCAACCTGATCCATCCCGGCTGGAAGCTCCTCATCCCCAGCGTCGAGGAAGCGGAGAAGTACGTCTCGCTTGCCAAGCCCTGTGAGGGGCTGGAAGGCGAAACCATCACCTTCTACTCGCAGGCTGGCCTCACGGGGGCGTTGTCCACCATCCTCGGCCCTGGGTTTAGCTATGCTCTCAATGACTCGATTGCCGAGCTCAATGCATCCGGCGGCATCTGCGGTGCGACGGTCGTGTTGGACCTGGTAGATACGCAGTATGAAGCCGAGCAGGAAATCGCGGTCTATCAGACCAGGCGCGAATTGGACCCCCCGCCGATTTCTATTGCGACCTATGGCAGCGGTGCAAGCATCGCGCTTGCCCCTCTCTTGAATGAAGACCACATCGTCAACTTCGCCGCCGGCCTCAATGCCAACGCCTTCTATGTGCCGCGGAACGGGTGGACGGTCGGCGTGGCTCCAATCTACTCCGACCAGTTTGCCGGTTTTGTGCAGTTCCTCGCTGAGAGCTGGGGCGACATCAAGCCCGAAGGCGCTGGCGATGAGATCGTGGTCGGCGTGATCGGCTTTGATAGCTCCTTCGGGGCCGGCGCAACCACGCCGGAGGCGCTGGCCTACGCCGAATCAGTGGGTGTCACCGTGCTCGATCTGGAGGTGCATCCAATGACAGCAGATGCGGATCTAGCTACACCGGTACTGAGCCTGGTCTCGCAGGGTGCGAACGTGATATATTACCAGGGGCTTGGCCCATGGACCGCGATGACGATTGGCACGATCCAAGCGCTAGAAATGTGGGGTTCGCTGGTGGTCGGTGGTTGTAACTGGAGCATGAACTCCGATGTCTTGGCAGTCCTGGGGGAAAGCGCTCCGGCAATGATCGGCTACTATGGTATGTTCCCCTGGCTGGGCTGGAACGATACCGACAATAAGGGTGTCCAGCAGGCATTGGCAGCCTATGAAGCTGGCGGTTATCCTGAAGCCTACAAGGGCGTCAGCTACCTGACGAGCTACGGGGGCACCTTCGCGTGGGCCGATATCACCAAGCGCGCCATCAGCAACGTGGGCTTCGAGAATCTCGATGGCGACGCCTTCTTCGACGCCATGAAGGAGATGGGAACCGTCAGCGCTCTCGGCATCTTCCACTACGATGTTCGCGGCGAGACCCGCGCGCCCCGCGAGTCGCAGATCCGTCAGGCCCAGTTGGTTGATGGCGAGATACAGTTCGTCGTAGTCAAAGACTTCTTCGAACTGCCCGACATGCGCCCGCCGGCTGAGTAGTTTGGTTCGGTTCGATAGTTAGCAAGTAAGCAAGTAAGATAGTGGGAGCGTCCCCCTGCGCGTTCCGGGGGCGCTCCCCCTTCCCTCAAATCGGCTCTTCGTGAGTTCGCAAGGGCACGGTGTGTCAGCACCCTCACCCCCGGCCCCTCTCCCTCGTAGGGAGAGGGCTGGGGTGAGGGGGAGAAGTGAATAACCCCGGCCCAAATCCTAACCCTTTACGGCAGGCAGGTGTTTGATGCTGAAACTCAATAACATTGAAGTGATCTACAGTGACGTGATCCTGGTCTTGCGCGGCGTCTCCATTGAGGTCAAAGAGGGGCAGGTTGTGGCTCTTTTGGGCGCTAATGGAGCGGGCAAAACGACGACGCTCAAAGCGATCTCCGGTCTGCTGCGCTCTCAGCAAGGCGAGGTCACCCGCGGCAGCATTGAGTTCAACGGCGAACGCATTGATAGGATGCGGCCCGACGAGATTGTCCGGACGGGCATCGTCCAGGTGCTTGAGGGACACAGGATCTTCAGGCACCTGACCGTCGAGGAAAATCTGCAGGCTGGTGCGTTGGTGCGCCCTAACAGCCCTGAGATCCGCCAGGACATTGAACAAGTCTACCATTACTTCCCCCGACTCAGGGACCTGCGGCGCAAGGTCAGCGGATACCTCTCCGGCGGCGAACAGCAGATGCTGGTCATCGGCCGGGGGCTGATGGGACGCCCCAGCCTGATGCTGCTGGACGAGCCCTCGCTGGGGCTGGCCCCCCTGCTGGTCCGGGAGATCTTCGAGGTCATCAAGCGCATCAACACCGAGGAGGGTGCCTCGATCCTGCTGGTGGAGCAGAACGCCCGTGCGGCGCTGGACGTGGCGGACTATGGTTACGTGATGGAGAACGGCCGCGTGGTGCTCGACGGCCCGGCCGACGCGCTGCGGGAGAACGAGGACATCAAAGAGTTCTACCTGGGGCTGACCAGTGTCGGCGAGCGGAAGAGCTACCGCGACGTGAAGCACTACAAGCGGCGCAAGCGGTGGTTGGGCTGATCTAAACTCTGAGGTTGGAGGTTGGATAATCCAACTTCCAACTTCCAACTTCCAGCTTCCAGCTTCTAACAGGAGTTACGCGGTCAATAGCGAGCCCGTCGGTTGAGTAGCGCCAGCGTATCGAAACCAGGGCGAGCGGCGATTGCAAGACCCGTTCTTGGCTTCGATACGTCGCTCTGCTCCTACTCAGCCGGCGAACTGCGTAACTCCTGTTCTAACTTCCAAAAAACGAGAATTAGTGAAAATTCGTGTAATTCGTGGCAAAGAATTGACCACCATCCAACTTCCAATGTCAGGAGGACACTAGATTATGTCAGAAGTAAGTGAAAGACTAATACACATCGTCCAGCACGCCTACGCCAATGCCCCGGCCGTGAAGTCCATCTTGGACGCGGCGGGCGTTTCCCCCGATGACATCCAGACCCCCGCTGACCTGGACAGAATCCCGGTCACGAGCAAAGATAAGCTAGTGGAGCTCCAGGCGGCCGATCCGCCCTTTGGCGGTTTTCTGGCCGTGCCTCTCGACACCCTCCAGCACGTTTTCCTCTCCCCTGGCCCCCTCTATGAACCCTCAGCCGATGAGAGCGCGGTGCTTGACGCTGCTCGGGGCATGCTTGCCGTCGCAGGCTTCACCGCCGGGGACGTCGTGATCAACACCTTCGGCTATCACTTGATCCCCACCGGCCTGGTCGTTGACCAAGCGCTCACCCAGATCGGCGCGACGGTGATCCCGGCCGGCGTGGGCAACGCCGACCTGCAAATCAAGATGATGCTAGACCTGGGCGTGACCGGCTACATCGGCGCCCCGTCCTGGTTGATGGCGCTGATCGAGAAAACCAAAGAGAGGGGCCTGGACTTCGGCCAGTTCTCTCTGCGAAAGGCCCTGGTCTCTGCCGAGCCGCTGCCGCCGGCCTTGCGCCAGACCTTTGTTGAAGAATACGGCCTGAGCGTGGCCAATATCTATGGCACGGCCGAACTTGGCGCCCTGGCCTACAATACCGAGGGCGGCCTGGCCATGCGCCTGTTCAAAACGCCCATCATCCAGATCGTTGACTCTGAGACAGGGCAATCGGTTGGGCCCGGAGAGGCGGGCGAAGTGGTGGTGACAACTTTCAACGAGACCTACCCCCTGATCCGCCTTGGCACCGGCGACCTGGCCATCAACATGGACCCTGCCCCCGGCGAGAGCCGCCAGGAAGACCGCGCCGCTTCATCAACATATGTACGAAGCGGCATCATTCTGGTAGGGCGAGTTGGCGATGCGGTGAAGGTGCGGGGCATGTTCGTCCATCCAAACCAACTGAGGTTCGCCCTGGCCCAGATACCAGGCATCGCGCGCGTTCAGGCAGTGGTCGCCCGCCCTGAGAACCGGGACGAGTTGACCCTGCGAGTGGCGCTGGCTGACGAGGGCACCGACCGCGACGCGCTGACCCAGGGCCTGAGCGCCACTGTCCAGTCCGCCTGCCGCGTCAAACTGGATGGGGTCGAATTCATCCCGGCTGACGCCCTGGCCGAGGATGCAGCACTCATCCTGGACGAGAGAAGCTGGGAATAGTTGGCGGATCATAATATTACCCTGCAACATTTGCGCTGCCCGTGAGAATGTTGTGGCGAAACCCCAGAGGCACAGAGGACACGGAGAATGCCTCAATCACTCTGTGTCCTCTGTGTCTCTGTGGTTACGCCGCGCTATGGGTTTGCCAAGTATGGCCGCAGACTGTATAATGTGGGTATAGAACGGGTGTCTATCGCGGAAAGGGGGAAATCCATGTCTACTATCACGCTACAACCTCGGTTGATAGAGCAACTGGAGCAAGTTGCTGCTCATCGCTCCGTTGAGGCCGAAGAGCTCGTCGAGACCGCTGTGCGGGCTTATCTGCGCAAGATGGAGCGGGAGAAGATAAAAGCAGAGGCGGAGGCATTTCACTCCATGCACGCCAAGTTGGCCGAGAAGTACCTGGGGCAATATGTGGCCATCCACGGCGGAAAGGTGGTTGATAACGACGAAGACTTCCAGATGTTGCACAGCCGCGTAAGGCAGCGCTTTGGCCGTCAGCCGGTCTTGCTGCGACAAGTAAAATCCGAGCCAGAGCGCGTGCTGACGTTTCGCAGTCCACAATTTGAGCGAGGTCAGCCATGAGCCGTCCATATCTCGACACCTACTATCCGCCTATGCCTGCGCTGGAGATCCAACTGGGATATCCTGAAGAGTCGCTGACTCTTGGTCCCCTGACGGCGATTGTGGACACCGGCGCTGACGGCACCCTGATACCGCAGTCGCTGATAGACGAAATCGGGGCGCCATTTGTTGATGATGTCCGAGTTCGCAGCCATTGGGGCGAATGGCGCAACATGCAGTTGTTCACCGTGGATGTTGGCATTGGCAGGCTTTGTCTACCTGCCGTTGAGGTAGTGGGCGACGATCAGAGCGGAGAAATCATTCTCGGTCGCAACGTCCTGAACCGGCTTAGGTTGCTTCTGGATGGGCCCGCTGGTCAGGTGGAGGTACTGGGCTTGTAGCGAATAAGAGAGGAGGTGGAGATGAAGCCGATAACGATAGACTTTCCCAACGACAACCGAGCCCAGGCGCTCTATGTGTCCCCGGACACAGCCGCCAAGCAGATCATTGATGTGCTGGAGCTACCTCGTCCCCGTGC